>CANHWU010000029.1 GCA_947464415.1 Flavobacteriales bacterium | reverse complement strand
GATTAAATCGCGGCAAAGGTATGAACCGGAGCTCCAAATGCCTGCAATTTTTCACTACCTTTTAGTATATCTAATGAGACGATAAATCCGAATCCTGCTATTTTTCCACCCGCCAAGGTTACGAGTTGACCGGCGGCATGGGCGGTGCCTCCTGTTGCCAGCAGATCGTCATGGATATAGACTTTTTGACCGGGTTGGATATCACCCTTTTGCAGCTCCATGGTAGCTTGGCCATATTCTAAATCATAGCTTACCTGAAAAGCAGGACGAGGAAGTTTTCCTTTCTTGCGAATCATGACAAAGGGTATCTCTAACTCCACCGCAATCGCCAATCCCAATGGAAATCCCCTGCTTTCCAATCCCACAATCACATCAACCCCCAATTCTTTCAATTGGGAGGCAGAGGTTTGAACGATTTCTTTGGATAATCGCGGATCTCTGAAAATGGGGGTAATGTCTTTGAACAGTATGCCGGGCTTTGGAAAATCAGGCACATCTATAAGTGTTTGATGGATTTTTTCTGCAAGTTTCATGGTGTTATCGTATCCACCGCAAGATACGGTAAGATCCGATTCCACATGGAGTCAGGAATGGCTTTTGATAATCTGAGAGCATCCATGCTGTGATAATGTCCATGTTGCATCCGATAATGGACGATTCTTTTGGCTTGAGAGAAGTTCAGATAGGGATGAGCGGAAAGTTGCTCGATGCTCGCTGTATTGATCGGCAGTGGTCTTACCTGACCATTGCAAGACCATTGTTTCCTCAAATTCTCCCAAACTTCTTCTTTAAGGTATTTGATTTCGAGTAATTGATCCAAAGTAACATATCCACCTAAAGCTTCCCGGTAGTCTACAATTCTTTTGGCTAAAAAACCACCGATCATAGGTAGTTTTTCCAATTCAGCGCTATCGGCTTTGTTGATTTCAATGACAACCGTTTTGTTGAATGCAATGGGGCGAGTGAGGGCAGTGTCATATAGATATCCCTCTATCATTCGTTGATGTGGTGTATTGGCATTTTCAACCAGTGTAATAGATTTCCATTGAGGAGGCGGTAGAGTTTTGTAATAAGGCAAAATCCAATACCTCACGATAACATTGATAGCGGTAAGGATGGCCAAGAATACAATGGCTCTTCTTTCTTGTCGGGAAAAGTAAATCCAAGACGGGATAAGTTGATTCATGAAGCAAAACAAATGGAAAAAGGTTAACCCCACTATGCGTGCATAACAGATGCACTGTTAACACTGCATATTTCATCAGTGAAAGGCATTTGGATAGAATAATTTATTGGCATGACGGTAAAAGGTGTCGCCCCTTAAATACCTTGTCTGCTTAATTTTCTAAGAAAATGATGCGTTTGATGGGTCAAAATAGACAATGTAGGTTTGAGTTTTTCCACCTCTTTGCCGGAGGTCATAATGGTTAACAAATAGGGTTTGCTCCCAAGATAGATGATTCCCATTTCATGGAGTTCGTGCCTACCTTCTCGATTCCCCCACTCACCAAATTTGTGAGCGATTTTGGTTCCTTTCGGTAAGCCGGCTTGCATACCTTGATCAAAATCGCATTTCATCAATATTTCAATGGCCTTTTCGGACATCATTGGGCTTAGAAAAGTTCCATTGTAAAGTACTTTGAAGAAGTTGGAGAAATTGGCTGCCGTAACGGAATAGTTAGGGTCAGAGCCATTGGGTTCAGGAAGGTTGAGTTGAATAAAGGTTTGAAGGTATTCTTGGTAATTCATTATAGAATGGAGCAATGATGTAGCGTAATTGTCGGAGTAGGCAATCATATAATCCAAAAGGGTAGCCACACTGTAGGATGCTCCCTCTACCAAAGATTGTGAAGAGTAGGTTTGGGTGGGGATTCTCTCTTTTGTTTTTTGAAAAGTTAATTTTTTACTGAATAGGCTGGTGTCACTCTCAGCTTGTTTTAGGATATTGAAAAGAGCTCCTAATTTGAGCAACGAACCAGGATGATAGTGATTTTCAGGATGAATACTGATCCATCCACCTTCTTCAAATTCTCTCAAGTACAAGGAAGCCGATTCTATTTCTCCTGTCTCTTTAAGGGAATCGATGGTGTTGGATAATTGTGATTTGAGTTCAAGGAATTCTGTTTTCTCACATAAGGCATCCACAAATTGAAGGGGTTTGATGAATTGAAAGTTGTTGTTTGTTTTTATTTCGTATAAACAAGTCGCCTCTTCTGATTGGATAATTCCATGATTGGCATAATGTTCAATGCCCCAAGTAATTCCCCCTCCTACAATAAGGGAAGTGAAAACAATAGCAAGATTAAATTTTTTCATGACTTCACTAAACGGCTGCGAACATAATAGGTAAAGTCAAAATGAGAAATATTATTTTGTTAATTATGATATAGGTCAAAAAAAAGGGAGCATCTGCTCCCTTTTTCTAAAATGTAAAGTTGTATTATCTTGCAACTCCGACAGCTCTTTTTTCTCTGATAACGGTCACTCTTACTTGACCTGGATAAGTCATTTCCGTTTCTATTCTGCTGGCCAAAGAAAGGGCCAATGCATCACTTTGATCATCTGAGACTTTGTCTGCTTCTACCATTACACGCAATTCTCTTCCTGCCTGAATAGCAAAGGACTTACTCACACCAGGATATTCCATAGCCATGTTCTCTAGGTCACGCAAACGTTGGATGTAGGCCTCTACTACTTCTCTTCTAGCACCAGGTCTTGCTCCGCTAATAGCATCGCAAATTTGGACAATCGGAGAGAGCATGAATTTCATTTCTACTTCATCATGGTGAGCTCCAATGGCATTGCACACATCTGGTTTTTCTCCATATTTTTCAGCCAGTTTCATACCTAAAATAGCATGAGGCAATTCACTCTCGTCATCCGGAACTTTTCCTATATCGTGTAAAAGTCCTGCACGCTTGGCAGCTTTTGGATTCAATCCTAATTCACTGGCCATGGTAGCGCACAAATTGGCTACTTCTCGGGAGTGTTGTAGGAGATTCTGACCATAAGAAGAGCGGTACTTCATTCTTCCTACCATTCTGATCAACTCACTGTTCAACCCATGAATACCTAAGTCAATGCAAGTGCGTTTCCCCACTTCCATGATTTCCTCTTCAATGTTCTTCTTTACTTTCGCCACAACCTCTTCCACTCGAGCGGGATGAATCCTTCCATCCGTTACCAATTGATGCAAGGACAATCGAGCAATTTCTCGTCTCACTGGATCAAAGCAAGAAAGGACAATCGCTTCTGGGGTATCATCAACAATGATTTCTACACCAGTAGCCGCTTCGAGTGCTCTGATATTTCGTCCCTCCCTTCCGATGATTCTTCCTTTTACTTCGTCATTTTCGATATTGAAAACGGAAACACTATTCTCAACGGCATGCTCCACGGCAGTGCGCTGAATGGTTTGAATCACAATTTTCTTTGCCTCTTGATTGGCCTTCACTTTTGCCTCATCCACAATGGCTTGAATTTGACCCGCGGCTGCATTGCGCGCATCTTCTTTGAGCTGGGCCATCAAAGCCTCTTTAGCCTGGGCCGCGGACATCTTGCTAATGTCTTCCAATAAGCTCACAGACTTTTGATGATTCTTTTCTAAATCTTGTTGTTTTTTCTGTGTAACCTCTTGCAACTTGGTCAAGTTGTCTTTTTGGGACTCAACTTCTTTTTCCTTTTTCTTGAGTTGTTCTGACTGCTGAGAAAGTTCTTTCTCTTTGTTTCTGATTCTGTCTTCCCCCTGCTTCACTTTATTGTTGCGCTCATGCACTTCTTTTTCATGCTGGGATTTTAACTCTAAAAACCTTTCTTTGGCTTGAAGAATCTTTTTTTCTTTGATGGTTTCTCCTTCCTTCATTGCCTCGGAAAGGATGCCTTCTTTTCTGCTTTTAAGGAGATTATTGGTAATGAACCATGCGCCGGCAAATCCCACCACAAGGCCCCCCAATACTCCTACTAAAATCATGATGTCCATGTTTTTTATTATTTAGTAAGTAAAACTGTTTTTTCCTTTTGCATTCAAAAGGTTTTGCAGAGATAATAAAAGGGACAGACAATTATTTCAAGTAACTCTCCACTAAAGTGTTAAGTGTTTCCAATTCAGGGGTCAAGGTATCTTGCGCTGGAATAGTAAGTTTTTCCGCTTGTTGATGAACTTGTGTAGCCACTTGTAGCAAGGTCATAGCCAACAAGTCCTGTGGGTCTTGCACCCCGTATTTGTCCTGAAATGCTTGGATGTTTGCCGCTATTTTTGATTCAGTGGCCCTTATGAGCGTTTCTTCTTCCGGTTGAATGCTCAAGGGATATTGACGTCCCGCTATTTGAACTTTTATCGAAATGGTGCTCATGTTACTGTTTCAATAAGGCAATACATTCGTCTATCTCTTTCACCAATTCATGGATCCTCTGCTGAGATTGAACGGCTTTGTCGTCTGTTCTATCTGCCTCCATAATAGGTGTGTTCGTCTGATGAAGAAGGTTCTCTTGTAAGTCGTTAATCTGCTGTTGCATCTCTTTGTTGATGGCATATAAGGAGCTAAGCTCACTTCTCTGCTTCTCAATGGTGGCCTCTAATTCTTTTTTCGCTTCACCTAAGCGATGAATATTGGCGGTGATTTGTGCTATAACAGTTTCTTGACTCATGAATCATTTTCATCAATGAACGCTCAAAGGTAATTGGGAATCTGTAATTTTTGATAATGGAGCACTACTTTTTATTCATTTCGTGCGAATCTTCATAAATTGGTCAAAGAAATTTAAATCGTTATGGGGATTCTTCGGTGGATGATCATTTTGTTGGGAGTGATAAACGTCTCTTGGGCAATGGCAAAAGGATTTCCTCAATATCCTCAGGATTTATCAGCTCCCTTGGAAATTCCTTTGAACTTGGCAGGGAGTTTCGGAGAATTGCGGAAAAATCATTATCACGCGGGCTGGGATCTGAAAACTGATGAAAGAGTGGGATTGAAAGTTTTGGCCATTGCCGATGGAGAAATCGTCAGGGTGAAGGTAGCTCCTGACGGCTATGGTCTTGCAGTGTATGTGGCGCATGATCAATGGTCCATCACTTCTGTTTATGCTCATTTGAGCGATTTTAAGCCCGAACTGGCGCAATGGGTCAGAGAGCAGCAATATCAACTGAAGCAATTTGCGGTGGATTTGTCGACGCCAAAGGGACTATTTAGGGTGAAACGCCAGGAAGTTGTAGGATGGTCAGGCAACAGTGGCTCTAGCGCAGGTCCTCATCTTCATTTCGAAATCAGAAATACGCTCACGGAACATCCTTTAGACCCTCACTTATTGGGATACACATTGGCGGACATCACCCGCCCCGTGATTCAGAGGATGTGGTTGATTCCGCAAGAAGCAGGAGAGTCACCTTTGAGCTTGGACTTTAATTTTGGGGGTGAGGCGTATGGCAAAGATTCATTGTACGAAGTGGCAGCTGTTTTTGGCGTTGGGATAGAAGTGTATGATTATGTGCTCTCGGCCGATAATCAATGCGGTATTCAGCACATGATCACTTTATTGGATGGAAATATTATTTCTGAATGGCAGATAGATTCCATTGATTTCAACAAAACGCACCATGTCAATAGCCATATATGGCGACACCCTAAATTAAAGGGAACGCAATTTCACAGAGGGTATTTGCCCGCCGGTGCTCCAGAAGATCATTTTCTTTACACCGACAAAAGAGGAATCGTTACCATCAAAGATACATTGGTCCATGCCATAACCGTCATGGTAACCGATTTTACGGGAAATGCTACCTGTGTATATGCGTATGTTCAAAATAGAGAGGAGGTACAGCAAAAGATGTCAAAAGGCACTTTGATATTATGGGACAAAGGAGATACATTGACAGGGAAAGGGGTGGACATTTGGATTCCCGCCAACGCTTTGTATGAAAATACTTTAGTGGATTGGGAAGAGGGCAAGACCCTGTTCAGGGGTGATAGCATCTATTATGCAGGTTGGACTTCTCAGGATGTTATTTGGGCGGAGAAGCCCACCTGGCATCTTCAATCAAAAAAGGAATGGAAAGATAAAATGGGATGGTACCATGAAGCTACGGGGGATTGGAAGAAAGTGGATTCTTTAGGAAACGCCAGAATGAAGTGGCCTGGGCGCAATTACCTCGTAGTGGATACGATACCCCCTGTCGTGGAAAGAAAGGATCATAGGGTATTACCCAAGGAATTTTCCATTCATTCCTCTGCTTTTTACGCCTCTATTGAAGACGCTTTGAGTGGAATAAAAAAGGTAGATGGCTTTGTGGATGGCCAATGGATCATGCTCGGTTATGATGCCAAAAACAAGTTGGTGTATTTGGATCCTCAATTTGTGTTCACCCAGCCGATGATTCAGCTGCAAGTGGTAGCGGAAGATCCAATGGGCAATCGGTCTATCAATGTCTTTGAAGTGGTGAAACCTGCCGTAAAAAAGTTACAGAGGTAATCAGGTTTTTTGTTTTTTTCTTTTCGCAGCAGGAAACAAAATATTGTTCAAGATGAGTCGATAACCAGGTGAATTGGGATGGAGGGCTAAATCTGTGGGGGGGTCTCCTACCAAATGTCGATAATCTTCTGGATCATGACCTCCGTAGTAGGTCCATTGTCCTTGTCCTAATTCCCCATGGATATAACGGGCGGAACCAAGACTCTTCGTTTGTCCCATCACCGTTACATTGGATTTGATGTAATCATTTTTAAAGGCAGTAGTTTGTCCCATAAATCCTTTGATCACTTGTGTATGATTCTGTGTCAGGATGGTGGGTACAATATCCCATTTGGCTGAAAAATCGAAGAGTGTAAAAAAATCGTTGATTTCTCCCATTCTGTTGTGCTCCTCGGTGGCATCAATGGTGCTGAATTCATAAGTCATGGGATCTTTGATGATTCGATAATCCTGAAAGGCAAAGCCATTCTGAAATTGCAATTTTTGTTGTGCTTGAGGATCGCTGGGATCTCCGTCAAATACCGACTCACAGATATCTACATTCTCTGCCGCCAACGCGATATCATAAGAGTCGGTGCCACTGCACATCGTAAATAAAAATCCTCCCCCTAAAACAAAGTTTCGGATATTGATGGAAACTTGACGCTTCATTTCACTCACCTTGGAAAATCCCAAAGCCGAGGCGGTATTTTGTTGATTGCTTACCTCTTCTTGATACCAGGCGGCATTGCGATATTGTCCATAAAACTTGCCATATTGTCCGGTGAAGTCTTCGTGATGCAAATGCAGCCAGTCGTATTTCACTAACTCTCCCTGTATCACCTCGGTGTCATAAATTTCGGTGTAGGGAATTTCAGCATAGGTGAGCACCATCGTCACAGCGTCATCCCAAGGTTGTTTCCCCTTTGGAGTATACACCGCAATTTTGGGGGCTACTTCCAATTTTACTCTTTCCATATTCACTTCAGGATCCGCTATCTGAGCATAGATTTGTTGCGCCTGGGCATCGGCCACGATCTCAAATGTGACGCCCCTGATGGTGCATTCTTTGGATAAAGTGGGGATGTTAGGACATAAAAAACTCCCTCCTCGATAATTCAATAACCATTCAATGGGTACACCATTTTGTAAACTCCAATAGGCGATCCCATAGGCCTTGAGATGTTCTGCTTGTTGCTCGTCCATCGGTATCAAAAGTTGACTGGCGCGCGTTGTCTGGAAAGACAATAAAGCCAAAAGAATCAGAGCAAGTGTATTTTTCATTTGTGTAGCGAAAATAGTGATTTTCATGCTTTCCAAAATGCAACCACCCGGGATGTTGGCAATATTCACCAAGTTTAACTTTCAACGGAAGTTCATGAATAAATGAATGGTCAATAGGGCGCCTGTCCCCCGCAACGCTGCGCTCTGCGGTGGCCACCGCGCTATCCGCTCTATCTTGGGCGGGGCTCACGGTCACTGCGTTCCCTCAGCCCCGCCCAAGGATGCCGCTCCTATCGCTGGCGCGGGCTCTATACCATCAACTTTTCTTTTTTTAATCATCTCTGCCTTTCCCCACCTCCAACCGCAACAACTGTCCCTTCCTTTGGACAATATTTTTGTAATCCCATTGGATCAATCGTGATTGGGCAAGCCATGATTGCACCGCAGCATCATCAATCTCTTCCACCGTTTCATAAAAGATGGAAGCGTCTTTGAATTTTCCTTTTGTCACTTCCAAGGTGGATGGCGTAAAATCTGCCCCACTCCAAAACATCAATCGTATGCCTTTTTGCTGTTTGCTGTATCCCACTATGGGATTGCCTTTCAAAAACCAAACGGGATGTGTATGCCACACTTTGTTCTCGGCATCTGGCAATCCTGCTGTTATCAATGCCCGCAATCGCTCGCAAATGGCACGATCATGTTCTGGCAGTCGTTCATGATAATCCAAGAGGGAAAGGGACATGCGGGCACTTAAAAGGGAACAGGGTCATTGGAAGAGGGGCCGCCATAATCAAAGGGCTCATCATCGTCCATCATGTTATTCAGTTTGGAGCTCATCGTAATCGTCGTGGCTCCGCGTTGCTCAAAGGAAGTATTGGCACCTACGGTGTCTCGTCCGTAATCAGAGGAATAACTATGGTCTCGGTTGGTGAATTTGGCCAAATGTCCTTTGAACTCTAAATCAACATCGGTCACGGCTCCATTTCGGTGCTTGGCAATCAGAATCTGCGCCAGACCGTGGGTGGAATTGCCGTTGGCATCCGTCTGTATGCCATAATATTCAGGGCGATAAATAAATCCAACAATATCGGCATCTTGCTCAATCGCTCCGGATTCTCGAAGGTCGGAAAGCACGGGACGCTTGTCGCCGGCACGACTCTCCACTTGACGTGACAACTGCGATAACGCTATCACAGGCACATCCAATTCCTTGGCGATTTGTTTGATGGATCGGGAGATGGTGGAAATCTCTTGCTCTCGATTGCCGCCTTTGGAATCTCCTCCTCCTACGGACATCAACTGCAAATAATCGATGATGATCATCTGTATGCCGTGCTGCGCCTTCAAACGGCGACACTTGGCGCGCAATTCAAATACGGATAGGGCAGGGGTGTCATCAATGAATAAGGGCGCATCGGTGATCCGCGAAATGCGCTGGTGCAATTGGTGCAACTCATGCTCTGCCAATTGACCTCGTCTTAATTTATCGGCCTCAATCTCGGTCTCGCTGGAAATCAAACGCTGTACGAGCTGTAAGCTGGACATCTCCAATGAGAAAATCGCCACGGGTTGCTTAAAATCAACGGCCATATTTCTCGCCATCGACAAGACAAAGGCCGTTTTACCCATCGCAGGACGAGCCGCAATGACAATCATGTCAGACCGCTGCCATCCGTTAGTGACTTTGTCCAATGCCGTAAATCCAGAAGGTACTCCTGTTACTCCGGATTTGTTTTTTTGCGCTTTGTCAATCTCATCCAAGGCCAATTTGATCAATTGGCTCATCTTATCATAGTTCTTGCGAATATTGCCTTCTGCCACGCCAAACAAACTTGCCTCGGCTTCATCCAATAAATCAAAAACATCGGTGGTCTCTTCATACGCGTCTTGAATGATCTTGCCGGAAATGCGAATCAACTCTCGTTGTATGAATTTCTGTGAAATCACCCGCGCGTGGGTTTCAATGTTGGCAGAGGATGCCACTTGGTTGGTTAGCATAGAAACATATTGCGCCCCGCCCGCTGCTTCTAAGGTACCTTCCTTGCGCAGGTTTTGTACCACGGTCAAAATATCAATGGGTTCGCCTTTGGAAAACAAATCCAAAATGGAAAGGAAGATCAAATGATGTCGAGGATCGTAAAAACTCGTGGGTTTTAAAATATCAATCACCGCATTCACCGCAGCTTGGTCCAGCATAATGGCACCCAAAACCGCCACTTCCAATTCCTTGGCGTTGGGCGCTATACGACCCATTTCGGTGCCTAATAATTGTTGGGTTACGGCCTGGGCGTTGGCTATTTTCTTTCTGGCTTTGTTGGCTTTTTCGTTCATCGTTGTAAAATGTGGAGGACAAAAATATCTTTACCGTCCTCCAAATTTCCTCAAATTCTATTGACAATTTGCAAGGGGGGAATATGGAAAACTTTTTCCATCACGCGATGCTCTGCTATCATTGGGATGGCGAGGTATAAGTTGTGAATAAAACAGAAGTTTTCAACTTATATTTGGACAATGAGAAAATTCATTTTTGGGCTCTTCATCTTGGTGATTTTTTCATGCAAAAAAAAGGACGAAACGCCCCCAGAGGTCAGTATCATCTCTCTCAATGCCTCTTCCATATTGTCTTTTGGCGATACCATTTGGGTAGAAGTGGAGGGAGGAGCTCATGATGATTTTGGTTTGCAATCCGTCACAGTGCGTGTGCAGGATTTGCAACAAAAGTCTTGGCTAACCAGCGATGCGCGACAGCTCAGCGGCGCCTCTTCTACTCGCGCTACTTTTGCCATTGTCATCAACGATCGTTATCTGCCTTCGGGTACTTATGTGGTGAAAGCTTTCCTGAATGATGGAACGCATGTGTCCACGGATTTTGTCACATATACCGTCAACGGATTGTCTTTACAATCCACGGGCATTGCAGCGCTCGATAACAATGGGTTTGCTGGCGCGATCATAGACACCCTGAGCAGCAATGGTACCTTGGGATCCTTGTTGTATTTTTTGGGAAGCCGGGAGCAGGTATTGTTTGAGCCTTACTTACAGCAGTTTTGGACCTCCGGAGAGGATGCTAGTCAATATCAATGGTCAGCGAGCAATGGAATGCTCTTGACAGATCAAGCGATTCCCACTTTTATCACTTCGGATTTTTTTACGGATGCGGCTGTTGATCCTCAACGCCAAGGCATTTGGGCTGCCTGCGCGGACGGTCACGTACGTCGCTTCCATCCGCAGGGGACCATCGGGGCTGATTTTTCAGCCGCTGCTCCCACGCAATTGGCATTAACGGAGGATTTTGTGATAGTGGAGAGTGAGGGGCCGGGTGCACCGGAGCGGGTCTTGTTTTTTCATCCTACCACCGGTCAGCTCTTGCATACCTGGGTGCATGGGGAGGAGGTGTTGGACATGGCGGTGTTGGAGGAGCAATTGGTGTTGGTGGTGCAGCGCTTGACGGGTGTGGAGCTGTTGTTGTTTGATTTGAATACCATGCTCAACATCAATTGGTCTAACTTTTACGCGTTCAATGCAACTACTTTTTTTGCGTGTGATGCCCAGCCCAATCGCCTTGCGCTGAGTACCGACATGGGCTTGATGGTGTGGGATGGCGATGGCAATGTGCTCCGCCAGTGGCCAGGGGTGATGCCTGTTCAATTGGAGTGGAATCATGCCACCGGTAATTTGTATGGATTGTACAACGGTCAAGTACAATGGTATGCGCTGTCCAATGGCGCTGTGAACAATGTCAGTGCAGCATCGTATTACACGGATTTTACCTTGATGTACAATAAGTGAACATTCGCTTCATTCAGTGGTTATTCGATCATGAGTATATGGATAACAGGAGGATCGGGCAATGTGGGGTCGCTACTGATAGAGCAGTTGGAAGCAGAAGGATATAAGGTGGTCAATTTCACCCGATCTGTCCGGCATGCGCGTGATAAGTGTTGGCATCCTCAATTGGGTGAAATGGAGGTGGAGGGATTGGAATCCCCAGAGGCGGTGATCAACCTGGCGGGATACTCAGTGTCTAATCCATGGTCTGAAGAAAACAAGCGTGAGATGCGCAGCTCTCGCATGACGGCTGCTACCACTTTGTTGTTTCAATTGAAAAAAATGGGAGCTCAGCCCAAAGTTTGGATCAATGCCAGTGCCATTGGCATTTATCGCTCCTCTCTGGAATGGCAGGATGAGCAATCTCCCAAGGGAAATGGCTTTTTGGCTGATTTGACGCAGGATTGGGAGGATTCGATACTCGGAAATTTAGCGGTTACCACACGCGTGGTTATCCTCCGCATCGGGGTGGTGATGCATGCCCAATCAGGAGCATTGCAAAAGATGATTCCCTTGTTCAAATGGGGATTGGGATCGGCTTTGGGAAAGGGAGAGCAATGGATGAGTTGGATCGATCGAGGAGATTTGACCAATATGATCGTTTGGGCCTTGAAAAACGAAAATGTCCATGGAGTGTACAACGCGGTAGCCCCACATCCTGTTACCAATAAAGTCTTTACTCAAACACTTTGCAAAGCATTGCATCGGCCCATGATTTTACCCAACGCCCCCACCTGGGTATTGAAGATTATTTTTGGCGAGATGGCTTCAATGGTGCTGAATTCACAGCGCATCAGTGCAAAGAAAATAATGGACACTGGATTTACTTTTCAATATTCGGATCTAGAAAGTTGTCTTAAAAAACAATTGAATCCATGAAGAAATCACCCATAGCGGTGCATTGGTTTCGCCGCGATTTGCGCCTGCACGATAATACAGCTTTCGCTCATGCTACGCAATCCGATTGGCCCGTGCTGCCGATTTTTATTTTTGATCCCAATATCCTCCAACGTTTAGAGGATAGAACGGATGGAAGGGTCACTTTCATCCATGATACCCTCAACGCGATGCACCAGGCATTACAAGCGCAGGGCAGTGGGATTCGATTTTTTTATAGCACCCCTGCCGAGGCTTGGGAACAGTTGATGGAAGAGTTTGAGGTGAAAGAGGTGTTTTTCAACCGGGATTACGAGCCCTATGCTCGGCAGCGAGATGGTCAGTTGTATGAGATTTGGAAAGAAAAAGGCGTTGTATTGAAAACCTACAAGGATCATGTCGTCTTTGAGAAATCAGAGGTGGTGAAAGACGATGGCAAGCCCTATACGGTGTACACGCCCTACAGCCGCAAGTGGAAATTGCGATTGAAGGAGGTAGGATTGCCAGAGCCATTGGCCTATCGCGCAGCGGGATTAAGTCCCATGGAGAAGAGCGTGATCATTCCGCTTTCCGAAATGCAATTTGAGCGGAGTACGCTCGAAATCCCTTCTAGTGAAGTCCCGCAACAAATCATACAGCACTATCATGAAACCCGCGATATTCCTTCCATGGCCGGCACTACACGATGGAGTGTGCATTTGCGATTTGGTACCATCAGTATCCGAGAGGCGGTGCGGCTGGGAATGGCATGGAATGAGAAATGGTTGAATGAATTGATATGGCGAGATTTTTATCAGATGATCTTGTTTCACTTTCCGCATTCCGTGGACCATGCCTTTAAGCCGCAATACGATGCCATCGAGTGGAGGAAGGACGAAGGAGATTTTAAAAAATGGTGTGAAGGAAAAACCGGTTATCCCATTGTGGATGCAGGGATGCGCGAGTTGAATGCCACCGGCTTCATGCACAACAGAGTGCGGATGGTGGTAGCGAGTTTTTTAACCAAACATTTATTATTGGATTGGCGTTGGGGAGAGCGATATTTTGCCGCCAAGTTGTTAGACTTTGATTTGGCTAGCAATGTAGGCGGTTGGCAATGGGCAGCGGGCAGTGGATGTGATGCTGCCCCTTATTTTAGGATTTTCAATCCCTACAATCAAACCGAGAAATTTGATCCCCAACATCACTACATCCGCCGTTGGGTTCCCGAGATCAACACCCAAGATTATCCCGCCCCGATGATCGATCACGCCACCGCCCGAGATCGATGTTTACGGGTGTATAAGGAGGGGTTGGGGAGGGGGTAGATCCGCTCACGTCGCTTCGCTTCTCGGCAGAGAAGCGAAGTGAGTGTGTCCCGAAGCCTTTCTCGGCTAGCCGAGAAGCAATGCGAACTTGTCTCGCTCACGCAGTGGGCTTATTCCCTACCTTTACCCCCATGAATCCATCCTCTTTTTTCAACGGCCTTCGGGTGCTTGATTTGTCTTCTGTACTCGCCGGACCTAGTGTAGCCAGTTTTTTTGCGGAGCTCGGAGCAGAAGTCATTAAAGTGGAATCACCTCAAGGAGATGTCACCCGCACTTGGTTTGCCAATGGCGAAAACCAAGACTCTTTGAGTGCCTATTATCTGTCGGTCAACCATGATAAAAAGAAAGTGGTCATTGACTTAAAAAACAACCGTTCGGATCTGGATGCATACTTGGATAAAGCGGATATCGTCATCATGAATTTCAAACCAGGCGATGATGCGAAATGGCAATTAACTTCTGCCGAGTTGCGTGCAAAATACCCCCATCTGATCATCGCTCTTATCAAAGGTTTTGAAGAAGATACCACAAGAGTGGCCTATGATGTGGTACTGCAAGCCGAAACGGGATTCATGTCCATCAATGGAACACCCGACTCAGGCCCTCTCAAAATGCCCGTGGCCATGATGGATGTGTTGGCCGCTCATCAATTGAAAGAAGCCATCTTGTGTGCGTTGATTCATCGATTAAGAACAGGGGAGGGTGCGTCGGTCAGTTGCTCGTTGGAAATGGCGGGCATCACAAGTCTCATGAATCAAGCCATGTCCTATGTCAAAAGCGGAATCATTCCGGAGCGGATAGGATCTCTTCACCCCAATATTTGCCCCTATGGGGAGACCCTCACCTTTGCGGATGGAGTCACAGTGGTCTTGGCCGTGGGAAGTCAATCGCAGTTTGAGCGTTTGGTATCCCTACTGGGAATTGCGGAATTGTCCAATGAAATAGACTTTAAAGACAACGCCAGCAGGGTGACTCATCGAGAGGAGTTAGGAAAACGTTTGCAAGCGGCAGCCTCTCAATGTGCTTTTTCTCCGATGGAATCGGAATGGATAGCAGCGCACATCCCTTACGGTCGCATCAAGAATATCGAGGAGGTGATGCAAAGTCCCGCGGGGCAACTGAGCTTGGTTCCCTCTGCCGATGGGCTGTATGTCAAGAGCGTGGCGTTTAATTGGGAGTAATCTCAATAAATACTCCTGTAATACACTCCCTCTGCGTTGCGCTTAAAATTCTCCAATACAAACGTATCCCCATTGCCCGGTTCTACCAAATGAAAAGTATCCCAATCTTCTGGAATGGCGCTAAAGATCAAGGTGAAGTGCAATTGATCTCCTTTCCTTTTTAAATAGGCTTTCTTGGGCGAGTATGGGATGTTGATCGCACTCTGTAAGTCCAACTTATCGCAAGTCACGGGATTGAATAAAAAGGTTTGTGGATGAATGCGCACCCACCAACCTGAATCATATTTGGGGCTGGTCGTATAGGTGATATGCACAAAGGTCAATTGATTTTCAGAAGGGTCCACTTGTTCTTCTACTTGCCCAAAGGGAGGAGCTTCTAAAAGATGTTTCCAATCTTCGGAAAGGGGATCGTTCTTTAAAATTCTAAGGCATTCTCGGATGCGTTTTATCTGATCATCAGATGCCGTGGGGAGGAATGGAGATTTGCTCATGATAAAATTATTTTAAGCAAACCAAAACATGCATTCCGTATTGTATTTACGGAATTAAAAAATTATTCCTTCATCATCCTTTTCAGGTTGTCCACAATGCTCTCATCAATGTCTTGCATGTCGCTGAGCTCAATCTCTAAACTTTTGGTGGAACTGATCAATTCAAAAAGCGATAGTGCCAACGATACACAAAACAAAATCAAAGCGAGGGCAAACGAGATACTGGCCCAATGGGTCCACTGATTGTAAATGAAAAACATGCAAAGGATACAAGTGACAAAGGCCAGCACCCCCATGATCTGCATATTCTTGATCAACCGCAATCGGTATTTTAAATTTTTGATTTGGGCATGCAGCAATGCTTGGGTTTTCTCGTCTTTGTGCTGATAACGCTCATGCAATTGGCGAATCACATTAGCCAAGGCCAAAAACCGATTGGTGTAGGCGAGCATGATCAAACTGATGGCCGGAAACAATAGGGCCGGGGTGTTGATGCTGATTTCCATAGTGGTATTATAACACAACGATTTCTTGGAGGGGACAAAAACGAAGTTCGATTCCCGCTAACGCAAATTGCTCTTTTGCCTTTCCTGTATCGATGGTGATGGGAGGGAAGGTGTTGTAATGAACGGGAATCACCTGCTGGGCTTTCGTCCACTGGGCGGCCATAATGGCATCTTCTACTCCCATCGTAAAATGATCCCCAATAGGAAGAATGGCTACATCCAGTTGTGGTGCCCACAATGGTATCAATTGCATATCCATGTGCAAGGCGGTATCTCCTGCGTAATAAACATTGCCTTCTGAACTGTGAATCAAAAATCCATTTGGATTTCCACCATTGCTGCCATCCGGAAGGACGCTGGAATGGACGGCATTCGTTAATCGTACTCTTCCAAATGGAGTAGTAAGAACACCACCTGTATTCATTCCAATGGTGTTTTTTACTCCTTTGCTTTTGGCCCATTCTGCAATTTCATAATTGGCAATCACCGTAGCATCGCTTTGCGTGGCGATGGTGATCAGATCTGCTACATGGTCTCCATGTCCATGCGATACCAAAATAAAGTTAGGGCAGAGGTTGCGCAGGTCAATGCCTTGAGCCAATGGATTAGGGCTTATAAAAGGATCCACTAAAATGGTTTGATCCCCAATCTGAAGTTGGAAGCAAGAATGTCCGAAATATTGAAATGTCATAGTATTAGGATGAAAGCAAAGTTATAAAAATACATGTGTGAATCACCCACTGCTGAAAAAGGAAGAGTGCTGCCAATCTACTCGGGAACTACTTTGAATACCTTGCTTTCAGATCCGTTGCTAATTCACTTTGTAATTCGTAAAGGTCAGTTGGATTTTTCCAACGGTTCCTTGGTTTTGCGTCTCTCGGTTGCGATGCAAATCGGTAGCCACTCCTTTAGGAATCTTGAATTTCTGCACATCCACCTCGATCCACATTTGATCGGGCAAGGCCCATTGCTTCTGGCTATTGTACAAATAAATGACTTTAAGCGTGCCACTGCTTTTGGTGGTGGTTTGTGATTGTACAATCAAGGATTCAGCAGCATCGATCCAAATTTTGGCCATGATCCAATCTTCTGCGTCGCTCTTGGGTAAAAGCGTAATCAAGTGACTATTGCGACCATTGATGATTTCCTGTCCCATGTAGATGGCGGTGTACTTATTTTTTTGCGAGATGATGTTTTGTATTTCTCTGAATCCTTGCTTGGGAAGAACGATGATACTTTTAGAAGTGACCTCCAGGTTGTTGGGTGCAATGTAGGAGATAGTGGCTTGCGCCGGCAGGATTTTCATCGCTGGTATATCGGAGGCAATATTGACATCCGCGGTAAACTTTTTTACCCTTGCATATTTCTGTTCTGCAGCATTCAGAATCTGTTGTGGATCTTGCGCTTGCAGGAAGGAAAGCGTCCAAGTCAAGAGGAATAGGCAGCTAATTTTTTTCATGTGGTGATGTCTTTTCGATGGAAGTAAAAGAAGCTAATGGCCCAAAAAATAACATGGTGTATCATCAATACCCAGACGGAGTTGCTGATTTCATCCATGGGGAAAGGGTCTTCAAAAAAACTGCGCCAAGAGGCCATGTGTGTGGTGAATAAAAATGGACGGATGCTATCAAAAATCGATACGTCCAATGTGCCGATGATGGTAAACAAGATGATGATGGACATGGTGGCGACGATAGGGCCCACTGAGTTGTCGGAAAAGCAAGAAAGAGCAATGGACAGGGTAGCCACCGTATTCAAGGCCAAGAACGCTACCGCAAATGCGCCCACATAGCGCCAAGTGATGTCACTTTCTAGGATGATGACCAAACCGTCGCTGTTCAGTACCATCAAGTCGCCGGTGCCAAAAAGTCCTCTCCCCAATCCAATGGCCAATATGCCCAACCAAACTACTATAAAGGCAGTGTACATAGCGCCAGCCATGTACTTAGAGGCGAGCACCTGATGACGGCTGATGGGGTGGGTGAGGAGCAATCGCAAAGTACCCATGGCGGACTCCCCGGAGATGAGATCGCCTGTAATGAGTGCTACCAATAATGGAACATGAATCACGAGCATTTGTAGTACAATAAAGGCCACCAAGTTGCCATTGAGGACATTGCCACCGAAGGTGAGTGTTTGTTCAAAGGAGGCGGTAACAAAGGAAATGAAACTCAAGCCATCGGCCTTCAAGGCAAAAACAATCACCGCTACCAAAACTGTGATGGCGCCCACGCCCAAGTAGCTCCTAGGCTTGGCCGCGATTTTCACCCATTCATTGTAAACGTTTTTAAATGGATTCATTTTGGATCATTTGAATAAAATAGTTTTCCAGTTGTTTCTTGCTCTCCACTTCAAAAATCCCAATCGACTCCTGCACGCAAACTTCGATGATCATCGGAATCTTTTCTTTCTTCACAGAGAACTGGATGATATCTTGGTTTTCTTGCTGCACGCTGGAAATGGCGAAACGCGTTTGCAATAAATCTTGTGCTTTGGGATTGTTGTCTGTGCTCATTTTGACAGTGCAATCCTGTGCATTTAACAAGGTGGCCACCTCTCCCTCAATCACGGTATGGCCATGGTTGATAATCACCATTCTATTGGCAATCATTTCCACTTCTTGCAATTGGTGAGAGCTGAGTATGATGGTTTTTCCTTTTTCCTCTTTCAAACGCAAAATCAATTTTCGTACATCAATAATGCCCTGCGGATCAAGACCTGTGGTGGGTTCATCCAACACAATCAAATCAGGATCGGCCAACAAGGTTTGAGCGATCCCGAGCCTTTGTCGCATACCATGCGAAAATCCTTTCACTTTATCCCTTCTGCGTTCGAGTAATCCGACAAAGTCCAAAATTTCATGGATGGTGGTAGTGGTGATGGGTTGGCTCGCCATCCGAGCAAATATTTTCAAATTGGCCTCTGCACTGAGGTATTTATAGAAATCAGGTTTTTCGATGATGTTGCCAATCCTTCCTAAAATCCCTACTTTGTTGGTGGTCAAGGATTGCTCAAACAACCGAATGTCCCCATGGTCAGCGTGTATCAACCCTAGCATGCAGCGCATGGCCGTGCTTTTACCCGCACCATTGGGTCCTAAGAATCCAAAGACATCGCCAGCATGAACTTGGAAATTGACATCTCGGAGCGCTTGAAAAGAGCCAAACTTTTTTTGCAAATGGGAAACGGAAACCACGGTGCTCATGACCTTCTAACCAATAAGAATACAATAGGTTCAAATGGAGGGAGTGAAATGAATAGAGGAGAGTCAATGGAGTCACTGGTCCTTTTGCGCTGAGCATTCCTTTTATTGATAATTATCAGTGGGTGGTTTTAGTGGTGATTTTATAATTATCATTGTGCCATGATTTCAGAGAAAATGCAAAAAAGGGTGGGATGGACGATGAGCGTCCTGTTATCCATCATGTTTTTATTGAGTGCGATGATGAAAGTAACCGGAAACCAAGAGGCATTGCAACATGCGGTGGACATGGGTTTTGATGCCATGGCTTATCAATCTTTGGGATATGTAGAGCTATTGGCCATTGCTCTGTTTCTCTTTCCAAGGACAGGACTGGTGGGAGCATTATTGTTAATGGTATATATCGGAGGGGCCATTTGCGCTCATTTGGTAAGCCATCAATCTTTGATTCCAGTGATCACCTTTGAGGTGTTGCTTTGGATTACTGCCGCCATTCGTTTCCCAGAATTGCGTCAAAGATTGTTTAATTCTTAGCGGATAAGAGAATACCGATGTGGGGTGTTTTGGCATATTACACAACGTCGGTACTTTTTTATTTATCGGATCTCATTCAAAAAAAGCCTCGTATGGAGATCATGGTTGGCGGTTTATTTTTGTTCGCTCTCGTTTCACATTTGGGGTAACGTTCATTATAGCATGGTTAATAGGTGAGGACTTGGCTTCAGTTACCATTGCTGAAGTGCTTCATATGTTGGGAAGTTGTGTCGTTTGCACTTTTGGTCTATATTATTTTCTCAAAGCTGTTCACTCCGGACATTTTGCCAATGTTGGAGCATTGTCCTTGGTAGGTAATCCCTTGCAGTGGGCGGTTGGACTGATCATTTTTGGAAACAAACTTTTTGTTTGGGATATTCCGATTATGCTATTGCTGGCCAGTGGTAGTGTTCTTCAATGTTCTTTCAAAGCTTCGAGAACAGCAGCCAAATGGGTAATTTTGTCTTCTTTTTTTTGGACGATAGGCTATGCCTGGTTGTCGCATGCAGTGCAGCATTTCCCTTTATCCTGGAGCGTGGCTTTTATGGAAGGTGTTGTGCTTACAGCCAGTGGTTTGATGACATTGTTCAATCGAGGTGAAACAAGGCAGCGCGTGGTATATTCAATTCAATGGACGGCCATGATGTTGCTTTTAGGAGTCATCATTTTTGGTGCATCATACTTTAATCATTACGCTTACCGGGAGAATGAGCTGGCTTTGGTGAGTATGTTGCACTTGACCACTTTTCCCCTTTATTATCTTATCAGCATGAGAATATTTCGAGAAAAGCCAGGTAAAAAGGAGTGGTTTGCCTTTTGCACCGGCATCATAGGATTAATGGGGATGACCATTCGATCGTTCATGGTTTGATGGAATTCAACAGATCCTTTCGTTGCTTCGAGACATGACCAAAAATGTTGAATATATTTGTCTATGCATACTGAAATAGCGGCATTACGGAGGTCCTTGGAGAAAAGGGTAGGTGTTTCCATTGATTCAATTGCGCGTTGCAGGCAAGTAGAGGTGTGGCTGAGAAAATTTGACATTCAAGTATCTTATTCCACTCTTTCTCGCTTGTTTGGTTTAAATCAAAACGCTGTGCAACCGCGTGAGCAAACGCTAGATGCTTTGGCCAGGGCAGTGGGGTATCAAGATTTCAGTACTTTTTGTAATCGACAGCATCCACGGCCATCCGTTCTCCGATTTCAGAATGATTTATTGTTTCAGTTAGAGGTTTTTTTGATTTCAGGGGATGTTAAGGGTGCGGTTCAATTCTTTCTGCAATCTTTGGAGGAGAATGTGCATCATTGTTTTCTTGCCCTTCATCTGGGTAAGTATATGTACGCTCAGAAAGGGGAATATGCAGAAGAGTTCAAAGCGTTAGCAGCGCATCGATTAGGCAGACTTTATTTTTATCAGTTCTATATTGATGAGGATGATTTGACTGGAGCATTTGCATTTTCGTTAAAGCAATATTTTTTGCCCAATGCCCAAAAGGAAGAAACTTTATTTGTGCGTCTTTATACTCTTCGAAAGGAGGTGATGCAAGGGAAAGTATTATCAACCTCATATATAGATGAATTGAAAAAGGCGATTGTGGAGGTGAAGTCACTGCACCTTCGATCTAGAGGTTGGGAAATACTGATTATAAATGAGTGGTTGTTGCACGGAGAGGTCAGTAAAAGTGTGTTGGATGCTGTATTAATGAGTGTACTTTCAGAACTCAACGGAATGGATTTTCAGGGAGAGGAATGTGCTGCGGTGGGCAGAATTTCAAGGGCATTGTTGTTTACAAAATCCGTTAGTGATTGGAGTGACCATTTTGAGTGGGTCACGGCTTGCAGACAGGTGGTATTTGGAGCCTTTTCAGATTTAGAATTTCAGTCTGCGGCTCAACGGTTTTTGCAGCAAGGGAGTAATTTTTTAGGCAATCAGCAAATGATATATCAGTCGGATTGGCCCAATGCCTACTTTACCTCCCAACTTTTTCTACAATCCAATACAGCTATTCGGCGAAATATTCATTTTTTTACACAGAAGTTGGGAATTGATGAGCGATTTATTCAGAATTTATTGGCTGCAGGGAGTAAAGCATGATATTTTTTTTAGTAGATTATATCATTAACATTTGTGTAATGATGTTGGTTTCATTGAGTAAACAATTAAGCTTAATAATCATCTATGATAAAGTGATTCATTGAACTTACTTTTTTACCGGCCATTGCGAATTCTTGTTTTTGATAAAAATTTTGCAGATCAAGAATTATTTGTATATTTGCACCCCGTTCAACGGAAAAGGGAGCTTAGCTCAGCTGGTTCAGAGCACCTGCCTTACAAGCAGGGGGTCACTGGTTCGAACCCAGTAGCTCCCACAAAGCCCCGCAAAAGGGGCTTTTTTTATGCATTACTTGTATATTATCTACAGCAAGAAGGTGGATCACTACTAT
>CANHWU010000028.1 GCA_947464415.1 Flavobacteriales bacterium | reverse complement strand
GATAAGCACTGAAATAGGAAGTTATGAAAGCACTGGCTACAATGCGAATCTTGCATTTCTGGTATCCTCTGATAGCAAAAACACCATACATGTCATGCAATCTGGATTGTATAACCGCGGTGTCTGTGGTCTTATATGACAACTTCAATAGCATGGGATGATACAGACGATCCAAACCAAATACACGCACCTCCTCATGTTGTTCGGAATAACCATGCACATACCACTTATTCTCAAACTCGGTAATCAAGAAAGGATGCAAAAGAATCGACTTAAACCTTCGCTTTAGATAGTTATAATGAACAAAGGAAACGGGTATTCCTCGCTGACAAGCCTTGTACAACAAATCAAAATACTCAAACCCTCTGGACTCCGGCGTGGACATGGTTTGCAACACTGGCAAATCTTGCTTTAGTTGACCAAACTCCTCTAAAGAAGCGGAGAGCACTTTCTCCATGGCCGAAATAAACTTATGTGAAAATCGTCCCCCGCCCAGTGATCTTACCAAATCAACAGACTCCAATACCGCCATTACATCTTCCTCCGGCAAAGCAAACTTTCGGATGGAATAATCAGGATCGGTATACTCGTAACCCTTGTGGGTTCGGTTATATCGGATCGGCGCATCAAATCCGTCAGGACTGGGATCTTTCATGAACCGAATGTCCTTTTGAATGGACTCATCGGTAACATAAATATCCTTGTCAGCGCATGCATTCAAAATATCATCCATCGTGGGATATGGTCGCATGGTATTCCGCAACACTTGATCGATGATCATGTATCGTCTCAAGGCGCTTTTGTTGGCTGGCATGGAACTAAGGTAAAGATTTTTTTTGAAACCCATTTATTCAAGCCATTACATTTCCTTCACGAAATAATAAAACAGCATTTTCCATGATGATTTAGTGAATAACTTTCATGGACTAATTCAACAACATCCAAAACAGTAACCTACTTTTCAAAAAAAACAATGGCTGTTTCCAAGAAAAAAATCTTCGTGTTGGACACTTCCGTGTTATTGCACGATCACCACAGCATCATGAAGTTTGAAGAGAATGACGTGGTCATTCCCATCACGGTGTTAGAGGAGTTGGATAAATTCAAAGTCGGCAATGAAATAAAAAACTTCGAAGCCCGAGAATGCATTCGATTTATCGACAAGATTTCGGAGAATTACACCCTCAATGATTGGATTCAACTGAAGAATGGAAAACGCGGTCGCTTGCGCATTCAGATGCAAACCGATCACGCACTACCAGAAGACGCTACCAAGATTTTTGAAAGCAAGAAGAATGATCACCTGATCCTCAATGTCGCCATTGAGCTCAAGTACCAATTCCCTAGAACCAAAGTGATTTTGGTATCCAAGGACATCAATCTGCGCCTCAAGGCCAAGGCCATGCACATTTTTGCAGAAGACTACAAGCATGGAAAGGTCAATGATTTGATGGTCAGTTACAGCGGCATTACGCAACTGGATGATGTGGATGCCACCACGGTGAAAAAGCTCTATCAATCTGGAGTAGTGGCCAAGCCCACCGCCATTGGGAAAGATAAAGTGAACAATCATTTTTACATTTTACGCAATCATCAATCGAGTGTATTGGCCTATTACAACGAGACAGAAAATGCCTTGTTGCGAGTGGACAAAATGTATTGCTGCGGGATCAAGCCCAAGAATGCAGAGCAAACCTTTGCGATGCACGCCATCATGAATCCCAACATCAAGCTCATCACCATCAGCGGAGTGGCGGGTACAGGAAAGACCTTATTGGCTTTGGCCGGCGCATTGGAACAGCGCAATCAGTTTGAGCAGATATTATTGGCGCGTCCCATCATTCCATTGAGCAACCGCGAGATTGGATTTTTACCGGGCGATGCCCAAGAGAAAGTCAATCCCTACATGCAGCCCTTGTTTGACAATTTGAATTTCATCAAAAACCTATATGGAGAGAACGAGAAGAAAAGGAGGTGGATAGAAGAAATGCAAGAGCAAGGACGCATCACCATCACACCTTTGGCTTTCATCAGGGGGCGCAGTTTATCCAACTGCATTTTTATCATCGACGAGGCGCAAAACCTCACACCCCATGAAGTGAAGACCATCATCACCCGCGCCGGAGAAAACACCAAGGTGATCCTTACAGGAGATGTTCGGCAGATTGACACCCCCTATCTCGACGAGAATTCCAATGGACTGAGTTACGTCATCGAGCGCCTCAAAGGCAGTGATCTCTATTGCCACATTACCCTGGCAAAAGGAGAGCGGAGCGAGTTGGCGAATTTAGCGAATGAGAAGTTGTGAACCCGTTTGGTTAGACCTTTGAAAATTCCACTACTTTGGTAGTGATCATCTTTAAGAAATCATTGTAAACATTAGCCCCCAACTTCGTGAGTAATTTTATCTCTACTACGATCCCTCCTCCATCGCTAAAACTGATTTCTTGGTCAACCGAAAGTCCATGTTCTGAGATGAACGCCTTTACATCCGCATGGGTCTGTGCGCCCCATTTCACCCACATGCGCATTGCTGGCGATTTTTTTGCCGGATTCTTGCAATAAAAATAAACCGAGTCTTTTTCCTTTCTAGGAAGCCTAATGGTGGTGGCGGATGCTGCAAAATTGATAGAGCCTCCACTATTCGGAATTTCTTTCTCAAGTACATCCCAAATCAAAGAATATGCTTGCAAAGCTGATTCATTGGCGCCCCAATCTCTCAAGGCCTTTTTCTTGGACTCCAATCCATTGAATAAGGTTTTGTTTCCCACCTTCTTCCAAGCCTGTTTCGACTCTTGATGATCATCAACAGCAGTCATCGAAGCAAACTCCATTGCCTCCGATATATAATCCGTCAATTCCTCTTCAAAGAAATCCGACAACGTATTGAGTAATTCTAAAATACTGAATGCCCTGCTTTTAAGAAACGCATCCGTTTGACACAATCCCCAAGCCACTTTTTCCCATTCTTCATCTACCAACTCATTTTCCCCGTACAAAGCCACCTTTTCATTGATTACCGCCATGTCCAAATTCCACTTCGCCGCCTGAGCTTGATTCCAAGACTTATATTCCGGATTAATGCTGATGGCCCTGAAAATGGAAGGGTAAGTGATTTGAATACCTAATAAGGAGAAGAGCATGAGCGCGACACGCTGTTCATCTCGTTGATTTTCCTGATCACTCTCTAAATCCGCTCTTCGAATGGTGTTGAGCAAACTGAAGGAATTGATAAATCGCTTTAAACTTCTGGGATTGTATCCCACTGAGTGTTTTACTACCTGCAAGTATTGATCAAGGTGCTCATTGGACAATTCCATTCCCAAACCAGCTAATTTTTGTTTTAAAAAACTGTCAATATCGTAGGAACCCACCGGCATGGTAAAGGGCACTTGAATGATTTTATCAAAGAATGATCTGAACTCCCTTTCATTATCATCCGTCTTAGGACCGAATTTGGATTCCAATCCCTTTACCACTACCTCATAGTCAATAGCTAAAACAAAAATACAGTGATTCAAATCAAAAATATTCTTCAAAGATTCCAGCACTTCCACTGCGTCAGAGGGATTGATTCGATCCAGATCATCCACAAAAAACACCACCCGCTGATATGGATTTCTGGTGTCCACAATCAATTTTTCAATGACCTCCTCGATGTCACTTTTGATTTGTGCAATGGCTGCTCTGTCCAAATGATCCTCATCTCCTTTGGCAGCATCTGCTGCGTCCTTTATGTCAAGGCCGAGCTGATTTACAGAAACTTGATTCACGAGATTTCCAAAAAACCTCCCGATCTTTTTCATTTTCTTATCCGTCTCATTCTTGATGGTCCACTGATCACCGCATGATTCTTGGAGTGTTGTGAGTAGACCGTTCATCACGGCAGGAGTTGTTTCCTTAACCCCTCTGAACATACTGTATTCCCAAGTATTCACCCATGAAGTAGCCACATTTTTATCAGCCAAAGACTCCCTCAACAGATTCATCATGGAAGTTTTACCTGTTCCCCACTCACCTTGTAGTCCAATGGTGATGGGGGTATCACTGTTTAAAATAAATTGCACCAACGCATCGGCGTATTTATTGATTTTCAATTGATCTTCAGACTGGTTCTGAATGGGTTTATCTTTAATCGAAATTTGCATTTGATTTTATATATTTTCGCTAAGTAAAACAACTATTTGGTAAAGCACTCAAAAATAATTCAATCATGCCTCAAAAAACTATTTTACTGACTTTATTGCTTCACTTAATGTTTTTGAATGGGTGGTTACTTCAAGGCCAAATCCTCAATATCGAAGACCCCACCCTTCCGTTAGATTCCATTAAAAAGCATGATTTTAAAATGGGATTTGCGCTATCCGGAAATGTTTCACAACAGCAAACCTTGGTATATGATGCCACTGCAATGTCAGAATGGGTGTATCACTATAATGATCAGCATCAATTGCTTTTGAACGGCCAATACATCACCACTGGAAGCAACGGAACTAGTTTGATCAACAGCGGATATGCTTACTTACGATATACTCCTCGATTTCACTCGGCATTTACCCCACAATTGTTTGCCCAGTTTCAAAACGACATCAATCGGGGATTAATGATGCGTCAGTTGCAAGGAGCTAATCTGCGTTGGATTGCAAAACAAACTTCACAACTACAAATTACTTTGGCCAGTGGTATATTCTATGAAAAAGAGCAGTGGAATCGATCTGGGGGTAGCGATGTCAACAAAGGCCAATCAAATTTTCAGCAATACAAACTCAATCAAAATCTGCGCATTTTTTGGCAGCCCCATTCACAATTTGAGATCACTTGGAATCAATTTCTACAGTTTCATCCCCAATTCCAAAGGCAGAATAATTACCGATGGTCAAGTCAAATCAGCACTTCCATAGCATTGAGCAAAAGAATCGCCTTACAAATCAACTTCTCCTCAATGTATGACACTCAACCTGTCATATCAATACCGAAATTTTATTTTAATTCGGCGTATGGTATTAGTTTCGCTTTATAAACTATTTTTATTGCATGAATCATTCGATACAATTTGAGTCTGGCCTCATCAAAGTTTCTGGGATCTTTAACTATCAAAATAAAAAAGATCATCGCCGTTTTATTCAACATGGATATGAGACACTTCCAATGATTGAACTAGCTTCCAATACCAGTGATGAGGAGAAACAATCCAGAATCAAAGGCACCAAAGAATTTTATAAAAATGTGTATTACCGTGAATTTCATGGATTCTTGTTATCGGGAGACCCTGGGGTAGATTACACTGGCAATGAAAGAGAAAGTGTAAAAACATTGAGAAAAGCGATTCAACAAACCATTTCTTTTTTAAAATACAACTTTCAGCTCAAGCAAGAGGTAGAGCATTCAGTTACCATACAATCCTGCGAACTCTATTTGTTCCCCAACCAAATTGGTATTTTCTCAATCACTATTGAGCCCGATAATTGGTCAGCCCCCGCTGTTTCAGACCTACTTCTTTTGTCCCGAAACTTCAACACCCCTGTCAAGGGTGCTGAGAAAAAATTATTCCACCAATGGATTTCAGAACAATTATTATGCGGAATTCAATTGGTAGGGGATAATATTCAGTCCGATGCCTTCAGTGGATCCAAATTTAAAACCTATGCCATCCTCAACTTGAATGAATCATTGTTGGACCAAAGTTACCAGCGCGACCATCTCTTGTATGAACTTGGCACCTGTTCATTGTTGGACTCCATTTCAAAAAATGGCCATGACGCCCCATCAGCAAGTTATTATGAAAGCATCATGAGCGACAAAATCGCGGTATTCAATAACTACACAGGATTGGCATTATTAGATTCCTTTACTGTCATTGGCCAGGGGCATTTCACTCCGCTACAACAAAATGCATTTACCTACCACAATTGGAGTCGGGTTTATTTCTCCATCTATTTATTCAATCTTTATATGCGTTTTAATCTTTTCAAATTCAATGCAGAATATGCCATTCATCCCGTTCGTTACCGCGATCAATTTCAAGAGTTTTTAAACCGATATAATTTCAGACATATCTCTTTCAATTTTCTACCCAACATACTTTTTAGCGCAATGCGCAAAGCCCTGATGATCGATGAGGAAATTGAGCATTTTCAAGAAAGATTGCAAGGTTTAGCGGCTCAATTGCAAGAGGAACAAGAGAAAAGACAAGCGCTATTACTGACCATCATTTCAGTATTATCGGCTATTGACACATTAGATGGGATCATGGAAAAATTAAATGAGGTTAAAGGGTTTCTGGGAATCAATAGTATCGTATTCTATTTCCTTTTTGCCATTGCTACATTGTTCGCCATTGCCGGATTGTCCTACTTTTTATTTCCTCATCATTTCAACAAATTCATCAAAAAAATCAATAGATGGTTTCGCAAATGACCCCCTCATCCAAGTGCCATTTTTTGTTTTTGGCCATTTCCGTATTTCTTTTTCAAAATGCTTTAACACAAACCACCGACTGCCTATTCAAAAACCCTTTGTGCTTTTACAATTCAGACATTCTGACTTATCTCCAGGTATTGCACAAAAATCAACAATATGAGCAAATGTTGCCTTACCTGCACGGGCCTGCCATTGATAAGCTAAGTCACAAACAAAAAATCGAGAAACTCGAAAACGCAAATTTCGGTTATCAAATGAAAAGAGCGGGTGTAAAAGAAATTTCGAAATCTGAATGGAGTTTGACTTATAGCCGTACCATTATCGGCACACAGGAAAATTTTAAAATCCTTTGCCAAACGCACGAAAAAGTGTGCAGCGTTTATGTGGATGAGAAAACCTGGAAATTACTCTTTCAGCGATAACTAGCGGATGGTAATGGCCTCCGGATAAGGCACCAACATCTCACATACGCCTGCCACCTGATCCTTCATGATCAAGGCCAATCCTAAAATTAATGCGGAACTGATAATGGCTGTAGCGATATTATTCTTTCTAATTTCTTCCCATTCATTGATATGAGTGAGTTGAAACAAAACCAAGATTCCACCCGCCACTACCAACATAGAGAATAATACGCCAATGATTAAAAATAATATCACATAACCCAAACTGGAACTGACCGTGGATACACTTACCGCTGATTGATTGATAAATCGAATGGCATTCATACCTGGACCTATGATGGAGCTCACCAACAAGGATGTAGACAAAATTATCCCCAATTGCAAGGTGGCGTACGCCGTATTCACCTCTTCAATTTGAAACGTCCTCTTCATGTACAAATTCATTACTTTGTACACCAAAAAAAGCGAAGCAATGCCCATACTAAAGGCAATTATCGCTTGTAATACAATCATCATATTCATCTTTTTCTTGTTTTAATATAATACAACACTCCAATTATCCATATCCGTATGCTCAGTGGCAATCATTCCTAGTTTGAATCCTTTTGCTGTCAGCTCCACACCAAAATGCCTTGCTCCATCCACCTTTTTATAATGCGGCGAGTTCACCGGAACGGCAACACCTAAAATGGAATGGCCATAGACATTGCTCACCCAAACGCTCGAGGCAATGCCCAACCGACTGAGCAAAGTAAATCCCAACAAGCTGCGCGTATCACAATCCCCTTTGAGGTTGTGCACAAATTCATAAGGCGACTGTACCCCAGCTACCACATCTGGCAAGCATGGCCTACCCTCTTGATGATATTGTTGTACAAATCCTCCTTGAGCAGCCGCTTCTGCACAACTACCATCATGCACCAAGTAATAAGGAATTTCTTGAATAAAAGTAGTAACCATCTCTGCCGTTTGCACTACATCCAAATGCTGCTGCTTTCTTTGGTTGTCAAAAAATACCACCAGACTATCAAGCTTTACTTTGTCATTGCTATAAAAATCATCATATACATCATGCCAATATTCCATCTCATTGCTTACATTGGGCTGCACCCAGTGACGATGTAACTTTTGAGATTCAGAAAAGGAGTGAGTAGAAGTAGTGTAACGAGCTGTAAAATCACGAGGTGCAAAATCACTCCAAGCAACCTCATGATCCACCAAATAATTCCATGGTTGAGGAGCTAGTGTATCTTGCAGCGGATCCAAACGCTGATCCTCCACTTTGATGTTTCCCTTTTTGGTGGGCAAAGGATTCTCGACATGGTTTTTCAACCATGCACCAATTACCTGCAACAAGCCCAAAAGAACTCCAATGATGAATAACCAACGAATACCTGACAATAACTTTCCAAGACATCCCATGGGCATCATACAACCTTTTTGGAGGCATCCTCCCATAGCTCCTGCTGTTGAGGGCGAACGAGATACCAAATTCGGAATGATATTCGAGGCCACTTCAGGACCTACCACACCTTCCAACACACTTTCTTGGGTGGTTGATGGAACAACGGCAGCAGGCACAACAGGCTGGGGTTTTTCTGTATAAGGGATGGAAAAATACACAACTCCCTCCACAATACCTCCCTGGTTCAGCGGTTGCATATTGCCCCAGCTGCGCACTGTCTCATCCTGTGGCTTGGGTGATCCAGCATGCCCACAAAACACCACTTGCTCTATGGCTTCACTATAGGTTTTACCATCAGGCATTTCAATTTGTAAATCCACGCCCCTGCGCCAAAAACCTTTGGGAGTAATCTTTTCTTCAAAAATAAAATCACCTACCTTCTCTTTCTCTGCTTGTCGATCTGACAACTGCTGCACCCCCCAAATCTCTATGGCCTGCCACTGCAATTGTGAAAAAGAATGAGCATGTGCCGCTTGATCAAATCGCTTGAAAAAAACGCCTCGGTATTGGCCTGTAAAATGATGGTATCGCCGGGCCATTACAAAGTAGAAGATTTGGTTTCACTGGTTTCTGTATTTCTCAACTTCACTTCTACTCTTCTATTCAATGCCCTACCTTCCGTCGTTTCATTGGAAGCTCGGGGCTGCGACTCTCCTCTGCCCATGGCACTTACTCGCTCTGGTGCTACTCCAAATGACAATAGCACCTCTCGCACTGTCTTTGCTCTCGCCTCTGACAAGGCCAAATTTGCCTGCGCATCCCCAGCCGCATCCGTATGTCCGATGATGGTGGCCTCAATCTTGGGATGATCATTCATATAGGAAGCCAACTGCTGAATGCTCTCAATGGAATAAGGCAGCAACTTCGCGCTGCCGGTATAAAATTGCACATTGGGCAACTCAATGGCCTCTGTTTTGGAAATCGTAGTAGTATCTAAAAACTTTTTGATAATGTCTTCCTTGGATTTTTCATCGACATAAACCGTGTCATGAATCACTCTTGGACCGCGATCACTCTCTAATTGGTGTGAGCATCCTTTGAGCAAATACAACAGCAGTAGCAATAATAAAAGCAATCCCAACAAACCACAACCGATTTTACCACATCCACCCCCTAAACAACCGCCAGAAAGACATCCTCCCGAGAGACACCCGCCACTTCCTATTGGCAAGCCTAGAGAGGCACATCCCCCTCTGCTCGCCATTCCCAATGGTAAGAAGGCCGTAAGTGGATTGCGCAAAGCACCTCCTGGACCGCATCCTTTTCTGTTTTGTATATCTCGCGCGAGGATTTCTCTCACTTTTTCTTCCTTCTCTTTTTCCGTCAATATCGGAATGCGACTGTAGCCCTGCCCCTTCAACTTTCCGTGCCATGCACCATCTCTTTCCGCAATAAATTCAAAACCATCGTATGCAGCTCCCAACTGGCTGGGTTGAAATTCGACATAAGTTTCTGAAGCCAACTCCCGCTCCCGCTTTCCATCCAAAAAAATCAATTCGATAAAATGGTTGTCCTCAATGACAACATGCGGCTCCATAACCACCGGCTTTGGTTCTGAAAAGTGTCGCGCTTGTGGATGTTCTTGAACGGAATTCACCGCAGCGCTGGCGCGGCGATGCAAGGCTTTTTCATAATCTTCTCGGCTGATCTCCTTTTCCACCCGCAAACGGAAGCGCTCCTTCGGCATCACTCTTCCCGTCCGGTAGGTACCGTGATGCTGCTGCACCTTCTCTACCTCAAATTGAGAAGAAAAAGCACCTTGATAATATCGAAACAACGGTTCACTCATGCTCCTTCACTCCTCCATTTCTTCCATTCTTCTGTTGAGCCCACTATCCTTTGCTTCTTATTTTTCAATTCAGTATTGAAGGGGGCATCTGCGTAGGGCTCCATGGCTACAATATCTTTCTTGAAAAATGGATAATGCTCTTTCAACCACCATTGACTCTTGTCCATGGTTTCTTGATAATCGATCCGAATACAATCTCTCAACTTTTCGGAAGCCAATTGTGTATAGACATATTGACCTTTCCACTTGAGATAATTTAAAATACCCAGCGGCAATAAAATGACAAGGGCCAATAGCAACACCATGAACAAAAAACTTTTTGAGGAGCTCAATTGCTCCAGCACATAAAATGGATAGCGAGCCTCCAATATTTCCAATCGATCAGTTGCCGACCACTGCGCTACGGCAATGCCTTGCAACTTGAGTTGAGCCAACACATCACTGCCATGTTGTTGTTGTAATTCCTCACAACGCCCGTGATGCAGCAAGGCGGCGGCGGGAAAAGCTACAGTCAAGGCCACTCCAGCCACAAAAGTCCACCTCAACCAAAAGGCACCATCCAACAAAAAAGTCACTTTTCCAACCCATCGCTTTATCCCCGTGGCTCCATCCTCCTGAGCTTTCTTTTCAACCACTGGAAGGGATATCAGCGTAATAGTGGCCATGCGCAAAACAGCAATGTGGATATATCCCATTAAGCTCGACATCAAAGCAATGCCGAAACCACTGCCCATCATCATCCAACCGAAATAAGCATCCCCTACTAAACACAAAGCAGCGGAGACCATGAACAAAAGGGAGGCCATGCGATACAAAGAACGTTCATGAGCCGGCGCTTGCTGCATCCACTCCTCTTCTATGCCCAATAGACGCATCATGCCTTGGGAGTATCACCTGTGGAATCCTCTGTATAAAAACGATCGGGGTGATTTTGTAATTCCGTCATCTTTTTCTGCGACCATACTCCGATTACTTTCTTGCTCAATTCTTCTTGCGCTTTGAGCTTTTCTATTTTCTCTTTGCGATCGTTCTCCACCTCCAAGAAGTGCGTCTTCTCCATCAAAATCATCCCATTCTTCCCTTCAAACACTTGATCTTCCTTGACAATACCATTTTTTACATACATCCGGTAATTGTAATTCTCTACCATATAATCATAAGGTCCCTTGTTCATCATCATTTTAAAGAAAATCGGTCCCATTTCAATAGACAAGAAAATAAATGTCAAGGCAATACCGAGCCAAAATCCAATGTCATGGGCAATGCCAATGCGCTCCAATAGGCCATCCAAATTCTCTGCATTTTTCTTGTTCACCACATTTAATTCATTTTCTTGCGCGGCCAATTTTTCTTCCCGTTGTTTTTTAAGACTACTGATTTCTGAAGCGTGCTTGGCATCATAGTCATCCACTTCCTTTTGTTTTTCGTTCTTCAATATTTCCAACTGTTTTGCGCGCGGACCATACCCAACCTGACCATACAATCCATTCATTTGATCTGTATAAATCTGCTCAGCCTCCTTTTGTCGTTGCACCAGCACATTGCGATCGTCTTCCAACTTTTTGATATCGGCATCGATAATGGCAATTTGCTCCTTGAATTTAGCGTAGGTATTTTTATTGAACTCGTCCAATTTCTCTTGTTGTTTCTTGCGCAATTCCACATTGATTTCTGTTTCAATGATTTTCAACTCCAAAGGTTTGGAAATCGTAATTCCCAAGATCAACGCAATGAGCAAACGCGGAATGGCCTGACCAAATTCCTTGCGGGTGATATTGTCCGTTCCGTCGCCTTTGCCCGTGCTGGAGACAATAAAACGATCCAAATTAAAAATCAATGCCCCCCAGCAAAGACCGAAAATGCCGGAGCCCACTAACCACCCGGTGGTAGAGACATCATCCCCTGCCATGCCTTTGGGACCAAAGGCCGTATTAAAGGCGAATCCTCCGGCAAAAGTGGCGAGTATGCCCGTAGAAAAAACGATACCACCGATACCTGCATATTTCACTCGATCTTGCAAAGGAGATTTCATTAAAAAATATTGATCAGCCCCGGCACACCACCATAGGAAGCGAGTGAAGAAGTTGACCTTTTGCGTGGGATATTCTTGTTGTGTATTCATATCAATGAGTTATAGGTTACGAAATTATTCTTTGTACATCTGCATCTGCCGGAATGGCGACACGACCATCGAGCCAATCTTGCACATTCCAATCGCATTCAGGAGAAGCTTTCCAATGCACCTCATGCAAAAGAGGTTCAGCTGTTGGGCATTTCAGTTCTTGATGATGCATGCGCGGCATGATGGAAGACAGGTGGAAGTTTTGCTGCGTTGGTGGCACCGCAACGGGCTTATAGGCGGGAGCATGCTCCTTCAATTGGTAGTCAGAAGGGGCTACTTCCAGATGGGTAACGGACCATTGCTTCACCACCTTTCTTGGCCAAGCAATCACGGAGGAGAAGAAGTACATCACCACTTGAGGAGATTGGAAGTTGGCCAAATTTTGAAACTGATCGTTTCCCTTTTTGATAAACCACCTTTTAAACCGATACCCTCTTCCTGGCCTTTTGTACCATGGCTTAGACTGCCCATTGCGATAGTAGACCAACACCCATCTGGCATCGGAAAGCCAAGACAAAGTAAAAAGTTTGTCGTGGAAGCAATGCGAAGGGGCATCGATCTGTCTAATCATGCTCCCAAATAAACAAAATCCGAGGAAAAAAGACAACTTAAGTTATAAACAAAAAAAATAGCGAGGAGAAAAATTAAGATCCCTATGCGACAGTATTTGATCTTACAACTCAACCGCTCCAGATAAATCAACATTTGCAGCACAACGATTCCTTCCAGAATTTTAATTTACTCCTTGATGCATAAAACTGGGAAACCCATTCCTCTGGGGTAAGATTCCCGTATCATTTTATCCGTCCTCATTTCATATGCATATCCATTTAAACGGCCTTCAGAAGAAGTCCACCAAGCGTGGTTGGGCGAAACACTAAAAGTACCCGTTTCTTTTCTTCTAGATCCAAGATTCCAACCCTTTGAAGCCGCTAATTTTTCTTTAGCCACTTCTTCATCTCCAAAGAATGTGATAAGATTTGACCAGTCCTGAGCATCCGCTATTCGCCATCCATGTGGAGCCAATCCACGCTCGTCATTAACCGCATACCAATTGTATAACCTTCCTTCTTCTTTCCCAATAGACTCATCATTCTTGTAGTAACACCATGCCGCTTGTCCTTCTTCGTTTGCCTTGGCCCAATCCGATTTGTCTTTGGCTTGTGGTATCAGGTCTCCATTTCTAAAAACAGCAATATCTAAATTATCTTGTGCCCAAAAGACATCAGTCTGTCCTTTCATTTTTTTTCCTAAAGGAATCTTAACGGTAACCATGTTTACCGGCTCCGTGTCCGACTTACTCTTCGCTTTGACTTCAGTGATTTTCTTCTTTTCGTGCTCAGAAACACTCCCCTTTGCGGGTACAGACAGCTTGATATCTGATGTAATATTGGGGACATTTGGTCGATTAACAATATTATCTATTTCACCTCGATGACTTTCTGTACCCGAGTTGGATTTGGGTGTCTCACTTTTTTTCAATGGAGTCTCGCTTGCCTTAAGAATTTCCTTATTGAATTTAGTGGTGTAATGTTGAAAAACTTTAGGAACTTTTGGAAGAGGATTCCAAATTTTGAAAGTAGGCTCTCCAGTCCAATAATAGTTCGATTTATAAAAAGGAACCTTAAGCTCCTTTGAATTTATTTTGCCATCTCCTAAGCGTATTGTCATGTTCATTTTAACATCTTCCCTCTCCATTAAATCCTTAATATCCCTTTTGGATTGCCTCAACTCACTGCCCACCCAATTTATAAGAACCTTGACATCATCAGGACATTCATCCGCAAGGTCCAAAGAAAGCAAAAATAAATCCTCATAATATTCATTCACTTTGCCCAAAGCACCTTTTGCCATAGCGACATTATAACGCGCAATCAACGACCATTTTTTTTCGAATTTCACTTTTGACCAAAAATCTATTGCAGCACTATAATCGGCCGAGTAAAAAGATATAGATCCATAAAAAAAATTGTACCGATCAACGTCCCATCTATCCATGGCACCGTCAAATAAAACTCTATTAAATTTCGCCTGAGTAAGTTGTGATGTAAAATCAGTACTTTTAGTAGAAATCAAATTTAAGAGCACCAAATCTTCTAAATAAAATATTTCGTTCAAATAACCTAAAGCTACTTGTTCTTGCTTCTTGCTAATTGAGTGAACCTTGCCTTTTATAAATAATTCTCTTTTACAATTAAAATAGGCAAAATCTTCTTTTACACTCTCTTGATAATCAAACAAGGTATCAGCAATATTTTCATTTGACAAATTTCCTAATTTCCTACCAATGAGTATTCTCCTTATAACAATTGCCTTAAAATCAGAAATTTCTCCAACCCAAGAAAGTGCATTATGAATGGACGTCTCTTTTTTTTCGAAATTTGCCGAATCTATACTTAATACCTCGGAAAATTCCGAATTACGAAATTTACCCATATAATTTTGGAGATTGAATGCCAATACATTTTTTTTCCATAAACTACTGGTATAGAAAATAAAAAATTGAATATCCGAAATAGCAACATCTTCATGAAAAACTCTATGAGAATTTACTACACGACGATATCTCAATGCCCACAGAAACGCTATAACAGTTAAAAATAAAACTAATCCGATGGCCCAACCGAATGAATACCACGCGGCGCCTAATACTAAAGGAGAAAGCCCTATTACAACATTCGCTTCACGACTGAACGATTTTTGTATCTTGGGAATCCTCAATCTTTGTAAAGCGTACATTGTATTTGCAGCTGATGAATAAAAAAAGTGTGGTACAAATTCGGTAGCCATCTTGAAAAAAGCATTGTATTGCCCTCTATCCTTTCTGTTCACAGCGTCATGAAATAAAAAAACAATAGAATCATAAATGATAGGCACCACGCTTTTATACTCCTCACATGATAGAACCGAAAAATCGGAATTGCGCAATTCAATGATTCTGTTATGAAAAAAGATAAGTGTTTCGCGGTCCTTTACATTTTTCAGTTTAGCACTTAACCCGGACCCAAAATCATAATCTGAAATTTGTTCTTCTTTTTCAATTCGCAATTCTTTCTCTAATTTCCTTGCTACCAGCACCTCCTCATACCACTGTTGAATACCAACTTTCTCATCTTCCATCGTTTCTTCCAAAGCCGCCGTTTTACTTTTGAGGTAATTCAAATAAATGGGGTTGGCCATTTTTTTCCAATCTTCATAAGGGAATCCTGATAAATCTGTAATATTATCAACCTCAATTGTTTGAGATTCTGAACTCAAATAATTTTGAAATACGCCTTTGTCTCCATTCCGTTGATTCCAAAAAACCAAAGAATAATTGAGACCCATCTCATCACCACTTCTGATTCCTAAGACAAATGGCATCAGGCATAATTCGCTACCGTTCAAAGACCATTCTTCATTGTTATAGACTGAATCAGGTTTAATGACAATAAAGTGTTGATTTAAATTGGACAGACCTTTTGTATTGATAATTCTCGCAGCGCTTATCTCATTCGCATCAGCCACAATTAAGCTTGTCTTCTTATAAAACGGAGAATTAAAAATAATTTCAAAACAAGTTTTAATCTCTGAGATATGATCCTTGTTCAATACAATGGAAGCATGTGCATCTTGATTTCGAATCTTAATCAATTTTTGCAAATACTCCTGGGTTTGATCATAATTTTTAGCAAAATCAGTCCACAAAGAGTTTTCATCCTGTGATTTCAGTATGATCCTATTGACCATAGCCGACATGGCATTACAAAAGCCCAATGACGGTGGCTTTTGATACATTTGAACTAATTGAACCCGCAAGTTCATGGGAATCTCACTTTTCAGTTCCTTCAGCAACCATCCCGCATGAAAAGCAGCATTGAACTTAACATAAGCCTCCAGTAAACCTTTATACATGTTTTTTTGTACATCTATGCTTTTTGAACTCCGCAATTCTTGGAAAGCGGCCTGAAAAGGATACTCTATTCTGATTTTACCCATGATATATTAATCTTACATTTGTAAATATAGTAAATCCAAAAAGATAAGATTCTTTGTAAAACGAATACCACCATTTTAAAAATGAGTTTCAAATGCACGAACATTGAATGCTCTGCACCGGAGAAAAAAAAGGGCAGAGAATACCCCTCCGCCATGGAATGTCCATTTTGTGATGTTCCTTTGGTTGAATTTTCAATTATTTATAAGACATGTATTCGTTTAGCTAAAGAATTGGGTAAGGAGCGAGAATTGCCTGAATGGATAAAAGAATTCAAGAAATAAAAGCAAAAAAAATAAGATACTACACAATAACTTCTTTATACTTTTGCAATCATTTATAACTACGTAAAATGGCTTACATCGCAAAACTAGTTTGTAACCGCTTAGGTTGGACCGTGCCTTCTGGACTTGATGCAAAATCGGATAATGCTGAATATGGTCCGTTTGAGGCCCAGGTCCACTTTGGATTTGAGGAGTGGTTATTTAATAAAAATCACACCATTGATTTGGAAGATGGCAATTATTACTTTGGGTTCGTTGAATGTTTTCGAAGAAATAGAAATTTCAATCCGATTACTAGATTGGATTTGTTCACTACTCTTTACCCAAATATCCAAAATCTAGATCAGATTCAAACATCAAGACATATTGGTTATTTATCAGGAGTCGAGCCCATTTCAGAAAAGACATATAATATTATTTTAGCTTCTCACCCCGGTATAATACAAAGGATGAGAGATGAACTAAGCTCCGCTTTGGTCAATGATCCTGTATTGCCTGACGCTTTGATTGAATTTGATCAAGCCGCCCTTAATCGTGAGTTATTCAACTGTCTTTACCTCCGAAGAAACAGACGCAACCCTCCGAGGGAAGGCCAAAATTATGATTACGTCCATATTCCGCGAGGACCGCAGCAGCATTTACCAGGTAGCTTTCAACTAACTGAAATCTCACAAAATGTTATTGACAATCTTGAAAACAATGAACGCATTCCTCAAGTTTAAATATAGAAATCTTTAAATATTCAATAATGGCACAACCTCACGACAATTCAGCAAAATATTATGACTTCGTTTTTGAACGAAGATTTGGCGCTAACTATAGCGCATTAACACAGCACAACCTTTCGAGAATTACGTCACTTGCACCAAAAGGTAAAATCCTTGATTTTGGCGCTGGAACCGGGCGGATAAGTATTCCTATGGTTCAGGAAGGTTACGAAGTCACTGCAATTGACTGTAGTTCGCAAATGCTACAGGAATTAAAAAGAAAGACCAAAGATTTAAACTTGAATATTGCAATACACCAATCATTGACTGATGTAATTTCACAGGATTTTGACATTGCCATAGCAATTTTCACTGTATTGGCTTATATCAAAACAGAATCTGAATTGAAAGCTGTGTTTGAGAATATCTTCAATTTATTAAGTCCGGGAGGTTTATTTATGCTGGATTTAGAACATAGAGAAGGTTACGACCTCATATGCAAAAGAAATAATGGAATAGTGCATAACAACACTGGTGATTTTGTGAAAGTTACTTTCCAAGAAAATGATTCTAACCTTTGCGAATATTGCGAAGAGGTCCAAGGAACATTGCCTAATGGAGAAGTTTTTAATTACTCCGAACGCTTTATGATTAGATTCTGGACAATTAATGAGGTTCGCTCAATTTTTAATCAAATTGGATTTACTGAAATAGAGACATTTCCATTTGCGAATGCACAATATTTAATTCTTAAAAAAATTCTATAACATAATTGTCCAATCTTACCGAAAAGGTTAGTTTAATTAAGCTTGAAATTGTATTCAGTTATTTATTAAAATTTAAATAATACTAGCTCAAATAAGATGGATCGTATCATTCAAAACCATTTGATATACTTCTTGCCTGTACTGCACTGTTGATGGATTTTGTATCGGCTCATTTCTATTGGCCTTGTAGTTTAACCATTTGATATAGAAAGGACTCTTCGCCATTTGAATTGCCGCTTGGCCAGCTGGACTTGGCAGATTGACAATTCGTATTGCTTTTTGTTGCGATTTCAACCACCATACAATTCCACCATCCTGCTGTTGAACAGCATTTTGCAGTCCGATATCATTTAAAGGGAAATATGGTCCGTTTCCTGAAACATCACCAGAAATTGTAAATCCATTTAGACCACCACAGCAATCTTCCAAAATCCATCTAAAACCGCTCAAGGTAGAAACTTGATAATTAAAAAAAGTTTGTAGTTTCCCGCTTGTAAAAAGAATGGTTCTAACTTCCGAATTAGCATTAAAAACCTTACTAATTTCACAATTAAGAACGATATTCTTGAGATCTTGATCAGCAGAGCTAATCAATCTCTTTCTCTGAACAAATGCAAATACATCTGAAATTGAAATTCCCTGATTTCTTAATTTTTGCTGCAAATATGATATTGTAATGTTCGCTTGATTACCCGGAAATAGATAATTCCAAAAGCTGTTCATATTTCCGTAGAAGTAATGAGTGGGATTATTGTTTTGAACATTTGGATTTGGTAAATTCTGCAAAGGAAGATTATTTAAATATGAGGACGGTGGAAATGTGCCTAATACTAAAGTATGTCGCTGAAAATCACAATCGGCTGAATACAAATCGATATAAGGATGTTCTTCTATCGGACCGGGTGAATTTGATTGTTGAATTAGGGCTAAATAAGAGGCTAAATGCTCATAAACACTATTAATGTTTTCACCCCAATTTAAGATGGCATGGTCGGTAAAAGCTGGTGTGTTTGCCACACCATTCGCATTTAGAAAATTATATAAATTCTGATCAATGTTTCTCATTATTTAAATCTAATTTTTTTTATCAATAAACAATTGCCTAATTATGAAAGTAATGAAATGTAATTTGCTCTTGATAGAATAAATCTAAATTACCTAATCCCTTTCATCACCCTCTCCCCAAACTCCTCCTCCGTTATCTTCCCTTTAGCTACCTGCTTGGCCCAGAGGGTTATTTGATCGCGATCATCTTCATCAGCAATTTCATGCAGCCAAGTTTCTAGGTTGGTGGAAAGGCGTGCGGTGGTTTCTTCTTTGGGGAATTGAGCCGCGATGTCAATGGCCCATTGGATGTTGAGGGTTCGGTTGAGGCGGTTGATTTTCTCTGTGCTTGCACTACCGAAGAAAACCTCATGGTACGCATACTTTTGCAAAAGAATCTCAATATAATGTGAATCAAATGTAAGGAATGATAGTACTTCACGAACTATCGAAATATTCACCTCTTCTTCGTCTAAGACATCAACCCAACCTCTTAAATAATTCAATCGAGTCGGATAGCTAGTTAAAAGATGCAGATGCCGAAGTGAAGATATAACATCAAAATCTTCATAAGTAACTCTTGCGACTGTTCTCCAACACGTAATTCTATCAGAATTAGTCGGTATATATAAGGCTATGGCTTCAGCACTGGACCAATTCCCTAATTTTACTAATTCCTTTATTATTCGCTCCAAGGCTTGACTCCTTGCAAAATCACAAATTATAGTCTTACTCAGTCTAATAGCATCATCGCAACGACCATGATCCATCAATGCGCAAATAACCTCATACATGACTTTACCTCTATCTTCGATATTACTTAAATTATTTGCCTTTAATAAAACATTCATTAGAAAAAAGTCGGCTCTCTCATTTTGGCCGATCTTCATGTATTCATGAAACAATTCCAAATATGCACTCTCTACATTATTATTTAATGACAATTTCTCTGCGATAGTAATTGCTAATTCGACCTGACCTTGTTTTAAATAAGCCTTAAATAAACTAAATAATGCATTTTCATTTGTTTGAAGTATAGCAATTGCTGAGACTAACTTATGAGCCTCGTTCAATCTGTCTTGAGCAATCATTTCTGAAACAATTCTCTCATAAGCATCCAATTTCCGAATATAATCAATGTCGTCCTTATCACTTAAAATATTTGATAATTCCAAAGCTTTACTCAAAGCACCAATAGCATTATTGAATTCAGCTCTAGCATACAAAATCGAGGAAATCCTTACTAAAGAAGATATCTTTTTATATTCATCAGTACTGAGATCTATACATTCTAAAGCATCATCTATAAAACCAAATTGAGTCTTAATAACAGAACAAGCTGAAATTAATATGTTTTTAACCTCTATATCTTTACATAATAAAATTTCCTCAAAGGCATTTTTTAAAATATTTTCTCCGAAAATAAAAAAGCCTTTCAAACGCAGAATATCTGATATACCTAATAAACATTTCAAATTGAAGTACTCCATGTGTGGCTGTTTCAAACTATTCACAACCATCTCAATTTCTCGAATGTCATTGGAATTATTAAAAACATTCATCAAACCATCAATTAATAAATTTATTTCAAACAAACTACCAGATTCCTTCTGCGTGCATCGGATATCAGCAACACTAATGATAAATTTACTCGCATCTACAAAACTAAAATTTTCCATCAACTCACTCAGCAAACTGGAAAATTCTCTCTTTCCGAAAAGACCAATAGATCTGAACTCGGCAACAGCTTCATTTATATTATTATTTGCAAGGAGTGCGAATATTAACCGGAACCTCGCCATATCGTTTAGATACAAATTCTTTCGAAAAACCAAGGGTTCTAGTAAGAAAAAATAATCATTCCTATGTACAGGTCCTTTTTTAAACGCAGTATGCAATGAACATAAAAACTTATTAAAATTTCTCGAAACATTACTATCCAATTTTTTTTTAGAATAAAAATCCGTGATCAAGGCAAAGAAATCAATAATACCCTCAATTTTCATTTTCCTTCTGAGCGCGCAAGCAAATTCTCGATTTACTAATGTAAAATTAGAGGATAAGGCACAAGCTCTCTTCCAATCCAGGCCCTTGGAAATCTCCATTATTTCATCAAGAAGCAATCCAGAATAATAAAATTTCCCATCAGAGAATGCACTTTGAATCAATCGTAATAAAATAACCCAATATTCCTCAACTTGCATTTTTTTTCCCAAAATGCAAATCTCTTCGAATAAGCCATTATCTAGGAGTAAAGGGAAGAGATGAAATGAACTTGTGAAAATGGTATTCTGATCAAGATTTTCAAGCAATGAAAACCCTTTTTCAATTTCACCAATCTCAAGAAAGCGAAATGCTAACCAAAAATAAATGTAATTCTTCTCCTCGATTGAGTAAATATTACAAGAAAGTTTTTCAATGTCCCCTAACAATTGTAGTGACTCTTTTATTTTACCTGCACTTTGAAGTTTTCCAGCTAATGACCATAAAACTCTACATCTGATATAATCAGAATCTATTAGATGAGCGCAATCAAGAACTTTTTCCACTACCATCTGATAATTGTCACCACTGTAATCCAATGCGAAAAGAAATGCTTGCGCTCTCCAATATGGGGCAGATATCAAACTAATGACAGATAAACCATTCAAATAATATTCAAAATTAAACTTATTCAAACTTTGACGGGGCCCAGCAGAGGATAATTCTATCAAAGCCAAACTTTTCCAATAATTGGTATTAATCGCATGCGCCAATAGAACGGCCTTGTTAATATCACCAATCTTTATTAATGTCTTTACTAACGAAAACATGGACTTCCCAAAATGATCTTTAGAAATAAAACTCTTTGAAACTTGTTGCAATCTGTCGATAAGTATTAGAGCTTCGGGTTTTAGTAGCCCCTGCAAGCTATCGCAAATCGCAACAATTGCTAATGACTTCTCTTCCTCGTTCAATATACCATCAAAACACTTAAGAGCTAAGTTATAATCACCAATTTCTAAACAATGAATTACGTTTTCTCTCAATCGTGTATCACAATTTTCGCCAACATCATGATGTATGAGCCAAAAGCGATCTTTACCATATTCCTGAGATGTAAAAATCAAGTTCAGCGATTGTCGCAATAATGAACGTGTTTCTTCTATTGCTTTCCAATTTTTGGTTTGAATAATCAAATAATTAAGTATTGAAACCATTTCCAAATTACTTGAATTCTTAACCATGCCTCCAACGCAATACTTACAGACCCGGTAGGACAAACAATTAGGTGATTTACCTAAATTAATCCAACTGAACCAGTTCGCTGAAACCTTGGTGTGACGAAATAAAATAAAAAAATCTAATCCGCTATAATCTAATTCAATTGCAATTTTTATAACTAAATTAACGGAAAAAAAATCATCCCAATTCAAAACAGAATGATCAACAGGCAGATTCTCATCCAAATGCTTCAACAATTT
>CANHWU010000027.1 GCA_947464415.1 Flavobacteriales bacterium | reverse complement strand
GAAACCATCCAACATTATTTTGGATTAACAGGGCTTTTGGAAAAAACTAACCAACAACTGCCTGAAAGCAATAGTCCTGACACCTCCTCGATTTTGTACAAAAGAAACGATATTGGACAGCTTTTTGAAATTCAAAAGTCCAAAGGGAAAAATGTCACCATTACAGAGCATACCTATGATCAAACCGGAAAACTAAAAAGAACAGAATCAAAAGAAAAAATCTTAGCAGAGGGAATTGAACCGCGCGAAATACTTATTGAATCCACATCATATGAATACTCGTTTCCCAAAGAAAATACTGTTCGCAGAGAGAATATCAATAATTACGGTTTAGCCTACAGCGCAATAACCATCGAAAGAAATGAACAAGGGTTTTTGCTTTCAGAAACAGAAGAATGGTACATCAGTAAAAAAATCATTACAAAAAATTACCAATACAATGATATGGGTTGGGTAAGCACAGTGAGCTCTCAATCCAATGTTGGAGATCCAATAGAAAGAATAGAGTTCACCTATGATGCTAAAGGCAATGTACAAACCGCTAAAAAATTCATCGAAGGAAAAGCCGTTGAAGAATACGAAGTGATTTATCAAAACAATGCACTGGTGAAAGCCATTTTGCATCAAGACCTGTCGAGCACTGCCATCACTATTCACAAATACGAATATACCTTTAGATAATGAAAAAAATCCTCGTAATATTCACTTTATTGGGTTGTGTTTTTTTGAGTCCTATCGTCTCTGCTCAAAAAAACAACAGCCCCGAGCAAGAACATACCATTACTCCTCAAGATGGCAGGAACAAGGAGAAAGAGAATAGAAGAAAAAAAGAGGAAGAGTATCAAATTAAAAAACAACATCACGAAAAAATTCAAGATAAGGCCACGCTAAAGAGAATGAAAGAGAGCAGAAAAAGAGCCGAAAAAAATGCTGGTTCAGGAAGAAAGCCTTGGTATAAAAGACTTTTCAGTTGATGAAACCAACCATTTTTTACTGAATAACATCTCAAAATAAAACAGCTCAATGAAAAAACTGATCTTGGCATTGCTGATTACCCTTCCGTTTGTATCCAATACACAAATAAATTGGAGCGAACATATTGCTCCTATCCTTTTTGATCACTGCACTCAATGTCATCATCCTGGAGGAATCGGTCCGTCGAGTTTTGTATCGTATGATGACGCTTACAACAATAGCGGATCTATATTGGCCGCTATAACGGAAGGCATTATGCCACCTTGGCCAGCAGACCCGAACTATCGTCATTTTGCTGATGAAAATGTGTTGACCCCTGATGAAAAGAATTTAATAGAGGAATGGGTGATGGGAGGAGCTATTGAAGGGAATCCCGCCAATGCCCCATCATCTCCTAATTACGACAGTAACTCGGCATTGCCCGTGATTGATTTTTCTGCCGTTACTCCATTGAATACAAGTCAAGCGGTAACGCATGATGACTACAGAACTTTTGTTATTCCCAGTAATTTTAGCACTGATCAATTCATCGATGCTATTGAGATAATTCCGGGAAACGATGATATCATCCATCATGTGGTTATTTATTATGATCCCTCCAATACCTGCTTGAGTTATGATGCGGCAGATCCCGGACCTGGTTTTGCCACCAATGGTACAGGAGGCGGAATCCCCCCAGCAGCGCATTTCATGGCTGCATGGGTACCCGGAAAAGGTCCTCAATTTTTGCCAGAAGGATTTGGATTGAGAGGGGAAGCCAACGGTTATTTTCTCATCGAGATGCATTACCCTGCAGGATCTGTCGGGCAAACCGATGAAACTACCATTAACCTGCACTTGAGTACCTCACCTTCCCCCAGAGAAGTGTTCTTCGAACCCGTCATCACCCATTTTCCAACCACTCTGGATGAACCAGCATTGATCATTCCCCCCAATACAGAAGCCACCTTTCACGCCACATACAATTTAAACTACGACGTTACCCTGCTGGGAGTATTTCCCCACATGCATCTCATAGGAAAAAGCATTACAAGCTTTGCCGTTACTGATGGTGATACAATTCCGTTGATTCACATTCCCCAGTGGGATTTTGAATGGCAATTCAGCTATGACTATCCCCAGTTGATCCATCTTACTCCTGGGACTGCCATCAAAGCAGTAGCCACCTATGACAACACAGTGAATAATCCCAACCAACCCAACAATCCTCCCCAGCTCGTTACGGCAGGTGAAGAAACAGCGGATGAAATGATGATCATTTTCTTCATGTACACCGCTTATCAGACAGGGGATGAAAGTATCATTATTGACTCCAATTTACATGTAAACCTTGTTCCAAAAGAACACAATGCATCGCTGACGCTATTTCCTAATCCATGCATCAATGAATTACATTGGAACATTGACTCTGACATCAATGAACTGGCCTCGATTACTATTTCAGATGTATCTGGGAGAAAGTTTGATGAAACCTTTATTTCCCTGAGCAGCGGTAAAAACTTGTGTCACTATGATTCACACCACCTGTCACCCGGAATTTATACATTGTCTTTAAAAACAACAAAAGAAGCGTTCAACACGCGATTTATCAAAGCCTATTGACCTTTTATTCGCCCAGGATTCTTTGAAATGAAGGCCTTCCATGAGGAAGTCTTGGCTCCCATTAGCGGATTAGAGGTTTGATAAAAATGACAAACCGCTGCCGCCAATCCATCCGTTGCATCCAATTGCTTGGGTAAATCTTGTTCAGGAATTTTCAGTAATCTTTGTAACATCGCGGCTACTTGCTCCTTGGAGGCGTTTCCATTTCCCGTGATGCTTTGCTTTATTTTCCGAGGTGCATACTCATTAACAGATAATTGACGGCTCAAAGCAGCGGCAATCGCCACACCTTGCGCTCTGCCTAACTTTAGCATGGACTGTACATTTTTTCCAAAAAAAGGAGCCTCAATAGCCAATTCATCGGGATGGAAGCCATCTATGAGCTCGATACAACGCTCAAATATTTTGCTTAACTTTAAGGCGTGATCTTCAATTTTTTCTAAATGCACTACCCCCATTGCCAAAAGCGAAATCTCCTTACCTTTCACTTCGATGATTCCATAGCCCAAAACAGAAGTTCCAGGATCAATTCCCAATATCACTCTTTCTTTTTGATTCACCATCTATGTGGGTAAATGTACTATTGGTTGCGGCTATCACTGCCATGGCGGCTTATCTTTTTTGGGTAAGCTATTTAATAAAAGGAAAATCTGCACTTCCCACTTCCACTGCTACCGTACCTTCTTCCATTTCCATCATCCTTTGTTCCCGGAACGATGGAAATCAACTGGTACATTTAATCACCACTCTGCAGCAACAAATCCATCGATCACAGCATGTAGAATTGATTGCTGTAGATGATGGCAATGAACCTCCATTAACCTCTCTTTTAGCACATTTCGAGAGTGGTATAAAGGTTTTAAATTCCAACGGCAATGGAAAAAAAGATGCTTTGACCACCGGCATACAACATGCAAAAAATGAATGGATCATCACCTTGGATGTTGATGTTTCATTACCTACGAGTTGGTGGGAGAATATCCAACCGTATTTATCCAATGCGGTTGACTTGTGCATTCTTCCCATTGAAATTCAAAAAGAAAAAGGCGCACTCTTCTTTTTCCAATGGCTCGAATTTCACATTCTCCAAATCATTACTAGAGGAAGCGCTCATCGGAAAACACCATTGCTCTGCAATGGCGCTCATTTGGCTTTTCGAAAACAAACTTGGATGGAATCTTATTTTCCAGTCATTCAAAACAACCTCGCAAGTGGTGATGATCAATTTCTACTAGAGTCCTTTCGAATGGACGGGAAAAAAATTGTATTTTTAGACAACCCCGAGCTGATGGTCACAACCACTCCCGTTAGATCTTGGAGACAACTCTTTTCGCAAAGAAGAAGATGGTCATCCAAAACAACACGATACCGTCTCTGGGATATGCAAAGTCTTGGATGGATTACACTCCTCTCCAACCTTGGGTGGATATGCACACTATCTTTGTTCATCCTAGATGAAAATCGCAACACCTTGATTCTGCTTCTCCTGTTCTACATCAGTATAGAATGCATTTGGGTGATGGACACATTTAAAAAACAGCCCTTTTCAACATTGCTCTTTTTACTCTTTTATCCATTCTACGTGTTAGCCACACTGGGTTCTTTTTTACTTTACACCACAGAATGGAAAGGCAGAAAAATAAGAGTATAAACCTGTTTTGGAAAAAATTCAAACAAGATACGCTCGCTGTGATTGGTCTTGGCATCATCATTCTTTTCTGTCTCATTGCCTTGCTAGGACCCTGCATACGACCCGATAGCTCCCCAAATGCCAATCTACAAAACCTTTCGATTGCCCAATTACCACCCCTTTCCAATATCGATGTCACTTTCTGTTCAACAGATGGTGTTTTCCACACAGAATCTAAAACCTTTATTTTGGGCACAGATCGACTAGGAAGAGATATACTCTCTCGATTAATGGCCGGCACTTATATCAGTTTGTTAGTAGGATGGATAGCTGTCTGTATGTCACTGATCATTGGTCTAACGCTTGGTGTAATAGCCGGATATTACCGCGGTTGGATAGATCATGTACTCTCTTGGATCATCAATGTATTTTGGTCGATACCCGGTCTATTAGTCGTGATGGCGTTTATTTTAGCTTTCGGCACTGGATTTTGGAAAGTGTTTATTGCAGTGGGACTCACCATGTGGGTAGAAGTAGCCAGAGTGGCGAGAGGTCAGGTACTGAGCATCCGAGAAAAGGAGTACATTGAAGCCGCGAGATCCATTGGTGCCTCCGATTTCTCTATCATGTATCGGCACATTCTACCCAATATCATGCCCCCCATCATCGTGATTTCAGCCGCCAATTTTGCCAGTGCCATTTTGATTGAAAGTGGATTGAGCTTTTTAGGTTTAGGCACACAAATTCCGGCTCCCAGCTGGGGAAATATGATTCGAGAAAACTACTCCATGATTACCACTTCACAAGCCTATCTTGCCATTGCACCAGGTTTGTTGATCATGATCACTGTACTATCGTTGATGTATATCGGGAATGGTCTTCGACATGCATTGGATGTGAAATCATCATGAAAAAGATTAATTTAGCCCAATGAAGATTGATTCAAAAATATATGTTGCTGGGCATAGGGGTATGGTGGGTTCCGCTATCGTGAGAGCACTTCAAAAGAATCAATTCAACAATATTGTTACCCGTACTTCCGCTGAATTAGATTTACGAAACCAAAAAGCAGTCAATGACTTTTTTGATCAAGAAAAGCCAGAATATGTCTTCCTAGCCGCTGCCAAGGTGGGTGGCATATTGGCCAACAATACCTATCGTGCTGAATTTTTATACGACAACCTGATTTTAGAGGCCAATGTGATCCATGCAGCACATATAACAGGGGTTAGAAAACTGTTATTTCTGGGATCCTCTTGCATCTATCCCAAATTTGCTCCGCAACCCCTACAAGAGGAATCTTTGCTATCCGGATTTTTAGAACCCACCAATGAGCCGTATGCCATCGCTAAAATTGCAGGAATCAAAATGTGTGAGACCTATCGACAACAATATGGCGACTGTTTTATCTCTGCCATGCCCACCAATTTGTACGGACCTAATGACAACTATGATCTCAATAGCTCGCATGTGCTACCCGCTATGATCAGAAAATTTCATGAGGCCAAAGTCAATGGCGAGCAACCCGTTTATTTATGGGGAACTGGTAATCCCATGAGAGAGTTTTTACATGTTGATGATCTCGCCCAAGCATGTTTATTTTTGATGGAAAACTACAATGAAGATCAATTCATCAATGTAGGAAGTGGCGTGGATATCAGCATCAAAGAACTAGCTGATATAATAGCAGAAATTGTTGGTTTCAATGGAGAGATAATATGGGATATGAGCAAACCCGATGGCACTCCTAAAAAACTCATGGATGTTTCAAAATTAGAAAAACTTGGTTGGAAAGCCCAAATTTCTTTGAGACAAGGCATAGAAAGTGTTTACGAAATCTTCAAAAGTGAATACAACAACGCATGAGATTTTTTATTTACATTTTAGTCCTATTTACCACCCAATTATCATCTGCTCAAATAATTCCCATACACGATTATTGGAATCGAGAAATTGAAAGACACCAATTGAAAAATGCCAAGGGCTTTAGCACTTCTTACAAACCCTTGCTTCAAAGTCAAACTGATTTTAAAAAATTTGATTCACAACGCGTAGATTCCGCCATTTATTATTGGAATATCAATCGAATTTTATTCCGAGACCATTGGCTAACCTACCAAAAAGAAAATGTCCACATCATGGCAGATCCTTGGGTTGATTTCTCTTATTTCAAGGACCCACTCAATAGAGATTATAATCAAAAAGTTAGCCGACAATACAATAACTCCAGAGGTATTTGGATACAAGGAAATATTGGAAACAGCTTTTCGTTTCATACCGCTTTTTCAGAAAATCAGAGTATCTTCCCTTTTTACATGTCCGCTATCAGTGATTCACTCGAGGTCATTCCTGGATGGGGAAGATTCAAAGCATTTAAAAAATATGGATATGATTATGCCGTTTCCAACAGCAGCATTCAAATAGAGCCGCATTCCAAATTACAAATCTCTTTGAGTTACGGAAAGCAATTCATTGGATCCGGTTATAGAAGTATATTATTGTCTGATGCCGCAATGAGCTATCCTTTTGCGAGTATTCGCTATTCTGGTAAATGGTTCACTTACCTATCCTCTGCCGCATTGTTACAAGAGCAAGAAAGATTACCACTCGGAAGCACTTCAGAGAGTCTTTTTAAGAGAAAAATGGGAACTTGGAATTTCCTAATAGTCACCCCGCTTCCTAATATTGAAGTGGGATTTTTAGAAAGTGTTCTTTACGAAATTTGGACACCACAAGGGCGTAAATCGCCACATTATTCATCATACATTCCCGTCATCGGCGCCAGAAGTTTTCTTTCGGATCAAAACACTGCTTCTACTCTATATGGTTTGAACCTCAAATGGAACGCGTTTCATCAATTCACCTTGTATGGCCAGTATGGTTGGTTGAACAATAAAACGAAAAGTTATGGTATTCAGTCAGGTATTTTATATAGCAATTTCCTCATCAAGAATTTAGACATTCGAATTGAGTATAATTCCACAAGTGCCTTTATGTATTCGAGTGCGCAAGATTTACTCTCCTATACTCAACAACAACAGGCGTTGGGTCATCCCGCTGGTGGCGACATGCAAGAATGGTCCGTGAGAGTAGATTACACCCGCAAAAGGTTTCTTTTTCATGGAGACATCCACCAAATCAACCAAACTTTATCCAATGGCGCAGATCCTTATCAGCAAAGCTTTTTTATCGGTTCATCCGGATCACGCTCTATGCTCCAATGGCAGTTAAAGGCCGGATGCTTGATCAACCCCAAAGTGCATTTATGCTTTTGGTTGGGCTATACACAGAGAAATGACATCAGAAAAATGAGTGCTATTTCAGAGGAATCAAAATTCAACGCTTCGCTTTTTACTATAAACTTATCTAGCACTTTGAACAGCCAATACTTTGATTTTTGACAATTCTATTGTACCTTAGGACAACCAAAACCCAAATGTTGTGATCGTTAACCTAGTGCTTGCTTTTTTTACTGCCCTATTGTTGGTGATGATAGCCATGCCTTCTTTGATCAAAGTGGCCAAACTTAAGCACCTTGTGGATGAGCCCGGTGATGAAAGGAAACTACACAGCCGGAGCATTCCTACATTAGGAGGCATCATGATTTTTGCGGGAACTATTTTCGCCTACAGCTTACTATTTCCGTCCAAAGAGTCCTGGATGATGGGGAACAATTACGACCCTCTCTCTGCACTGAATGAATTCAAATACCTCATCGCCTCGATGTTCATTTTGTTTTTTCTCGGACTCAAAGATGATATAATTGGAGTTTCGCCTGTAAAAAAATTATATGTTCACGCATTGGTAGGATTTATTTTAGTGATCCTCGCTAACATCAGAATCACTAGTTTTTGGGGACTCTTTAATGTGTATGAACTCCCCTATTGGGTGAGCATTGTGATCAGCTTTTTCACCTATATCGTCACCGTTAATTCGATCAACCTCATTGACGGCGTAGACGGCTTGGCCGGTGGTATTGGTTTGATCGCTTCCTCCACCTTTGGATTTTGGTTTTACAGCACAGGAGATTTACCCCTGTCATTATTGGCCATCAGCATGGCTGGAGCATTGACAGGATTTCTGATCTTTAATTTTCAACCGGCTAAAATTTTTATGGGAGATGCCGGTTCGCTCATCCTTGGCATGGTGATGTTTGTTTTAGCCATGAAGTTGATTGAATTTCCCCCCAACAGAATGATTGGGATGGCCACTCATGTTTCCAAACCTGTATTGGCCATGGCCATCTTGTGCTATCCGCTCGCGGATACTTTGAGGGTTTTCATTGTTCGCATTGCGGCTGGAAAATCACCTTTTTTAGCAGATAAGAATCACGTTCACCACAAACTACTCTCTTTTGGATGGTCACATCGAAAAGTCAGTTTTGTTCTTTATCTAGTGACGCTATTCTTTATCATGCTCACCTTTGCCATGCCCGACGACACCCCCAATATTAGTCTTTTAGTGGTGTGCGGATCAGCCATTATCGCCAGTTTCTCTGTTTTCTGGATTCCCGCCAAAAAATAGTTATTCACTGTTTATTTTATTTCACCGACCTCCATCTATGCATGGCTTAGATTTCGTTTACAATTAAAATACCATGCAATCAATACTCGGACCGGCCATTCAAAACATCATCGATGATCATCATGAAAACGATTTAATACTATTTGAAAAAATTCAATTTCAAATATCCAAATGGAAAGCCGAAATGCTCAATGCCCAACCAAGACCCTTGCACATCAGAGAGGTGATGGAACAATGGGACGAGCGCAAAAATGAGCTTTTAAAAGAAAAACCCATTGCCCTTCCTCCCTCCTTTTGGGCAGAGCAAATGGGTGGTTTTAAAAAAGGAGAAATCATTTGTATCGCAGGCAGACCCCAGATGGGAAAAACAGCTTCACTCCTCTACTTGATTCACACTATCGCTAAAAAACATAACACATTGTTGTATTCTGCTGACCTGAGCGAAAGGGCGCTCATTCAAAGGTTGTTATGCTTAGAAACCAAATTTTCTCTGGATCACATACAAAGTGGCCAACTCAATGAAGAGATGATGGAACATTTATACCGTCAGTCCGACCAACTGTATGCAATGCCGCTCATCATCAATAGCGAATACTTCCATTACGTCCATGATTATATCATCAATATGGAGTCCATTATCATACGAGAAAAAATAGAAGTGGTGGTGATCGACAACATCACCTCATTTGAAGACAAAGGCCATGAACACCACCCGAAACAGGTGAACAAACTCATCGACCAAATCAAAAAAATTGCCGAAAAATACAAGGTGACCATCCTCTTCACAGCGCCGGTTAGCAGTTCCATTGAGAAGGAAAAAGGACCCAAAAAACCCGCATTACAACATTTACAACCCTATGGTATCATTCAACAATGGGCAGATAAAGTTATCTTTCTCTATCGACCCGAATGCTACGGCTATTTCCAAGATGAAAAAGGTCAATCCAATTACAACAAAATGGAATGGATATTGGCTAAAAATAAAACGGGGCCCACAGGCCACTTTTTGTTCGATTTCAACCGGAATTTCGGAGAAATAAGGGAGATAAAATCTTGAAACCCAAATCCACCTCACTAAAAAAACAAAAGAAAACAGCAAAATGTCATTTTTGATGAGTGTTTAGCATTCTGTCCTTATTTTCGTGCCGTATAAAAAAAACGTATGGCGAAAGGAATTTTTCAATCTTCACTCACCAAGAAATATGTCATGGCGGCCACAGGCCTGTTTTTGATTTCATTCTTGGTTGTTCATGCCGCAATCAATGCGATGATCTTCTTCAACGATGGCGGTAAAACCTTCAACAGTTGGGGCCATTTTATGGGAACCAATTTGATTGTAAGAACCATGGAAATTGGCTTATTTGCGGGCCTTATTCTTCATATCGTGGATGGATTGGTGCTTTTTTTCCAAAATAGAAAAGCTCGTCCAGTAAAGTACGCCTATGAAAAACCCAATGCCAGTAGCCAATGGTATTCCAGAAGTATGGCGATTCTTGGCACCTTGATTTTGTTGTTTTTGGTTATTCACTTAAAAGACTTTTGGTTGAAAACTCGCATCACGGAATTAACCGGCAACAAACACATCTACATTGACGGAGAATGGGTGGAAAATTTATTTGCTGAAATGCAATTGGTATTTTCCAATTTATGGGTGGTGATCATTTATGTTTTAGGTTGTTTCTCTCTCTTCTGGCACTTGTTACATGGATTTAGAAGTGCTTTCCAATCTATGGGTTGGAATTACAGCAAATATGCTTCATTGATAGCTAACACAGGAGACGCATTCTCTGTTGTCATCAGCGCATTGTTTGCCTCAATGCCCATTGCTATGTATCTAAACTTGGTTCATTAATACACTGAATATGGAACTCAATTCAAAAATTCCAGATGGTCCATTGGACCAAAAGTGGACGAAATACAAAAACACTGCTCGCTTGGTCAATCCTGCCAACAAGCGCAATATTGACGTGATCGTAGTAGGTACTGGATTAGCTGGAGCCTCTGCGGCGGCCTCTCTCGCAGAAATGGGATACAAAGTGAAAGCTCTTTGTTTCCAAGATTCACCGCGCAGAGCGCACAGTATTGCCGCGCAAGGTGGAATCAATGCTGCCAAGAACTACATGAACGATGGCGACTCAACCTATCGCTTGTTCTATGATACCATCAAAGGGGGTGATTACAGAGCCCGCGAAGCCAATGTGTACCGTTTGGCGGAAGTAAGCGCCAATATCATCGACCAATGTGTGGCGCAAGGTGTTCCTTTTGCCCGTGAATATGGTGGATTGTTGGATAATCGCTCTTTCGGAGGAACTCAAGTTTCTAGAACATTTTATGCCAAAGGTCAAACCGGTCAGCAATTATTGCTAGGGGCCTACTCGGCATTGAGTCGTCAAATTGGTAAAGGCAATGTCACTTTATTGAATCGTCACGAAATGTTGGATGTCGTGATAGTGGATGGAAAAGCCAGAGGAATCATTGCTCGCAATTTAGTAACCGGTGAAATCGAGCGTCACGGTGCTCACGCCGTTGCCTTGTGCACCGGTGGATATGGCAATGTGTTTTTCCTCTCTACCAATGCCATGGGATCCAATGTCACAGCGGCTTGGAGAGCGCACAAACGAGGCGCTTTGATGGCCAATCCCTGCTTCACACAAATTCACCCTACTTGTATTCCCGTAAGTGGAGATCATCAATCCAAATTGACATTGATGTCGGAGTCATTGAGAAATGACGGCCGTATTTGGGTTCCCAAATTCAAAGAAGACGCAGAAGCGATCAGAGCGAAAAAACTAAAACCTACCGATCTTCCTGAAGAACGCAGAGATTATTATCTAGAACGTCGATATCCAGCTTTTGGTAATTTGGTTCCTCGTGATGTGGCTTCCAGAGCCGCCAAAGAGCGCTGCGATGCGGGATTTGGTGTAAACGCTACCGGGGAAGCGGTTTATCTCGATTTCTCCAGTGCCATTGAGCGATATGGCAGACAACGCGCTACTGTCAAAGGCATGCACAATGCTAGCATAGAAGAAATCATTGCCTTAGGAAAAAAAGTAGTGGAAGAGAAATACGGCAACCTCTTCCAAATGTATGAGCAAATTGTAGCGGAAAATCCATACGAAACCCCCATGATGATCTATCCAGCGGTTCACTACACCATGGGAGGTCTTTGGGTGGACTATGAATTGATGACCAATATACCTGGCCTATACGCCTGTGGAGAAGCCAATTTCTCCGATCACGGAGCTAACCGATTGGGTGCCTCTGCTTTGATGCAAGGATTGGCCGATGGTTATTTTGTTTTGCCATACACCATTGGGAATTATCTGGCCGATGAAATTCGCACCGGAAAAATCTCTACCGATACTCCCGAATTCAAAGAAGCGGAAGAGCGCGTGGTTCAACAGATCAAGGGATTTTTCTCTAACAATGGAACCCAACCGGTTGACTTTTATCACAAAAGATTAGGCAAAATCATTTGGGATTATTGTGGAATGGCCCGAAACGAAGAAGGATTAAAATTCGCTATCAGCGAGGTGCAAAAAATTCGTCAAGAGTTTTATGCCAATGTGAGAGTTCCTGGTAGCCCCAACGGAATGAATCCAGAATTGGAGAAAGCGTGTAGAGTGGCTGATTTTATTGATTTAGGTGAGTTGATGTGCTTGGATGCCTTGAGCAGAAATGAATCATGTGGAGGTCACTTCCGTGAAGAGTTCCAAACAGAAGACGGCGAAGCGCTCAGACAAGACGATACTTACAATTATGTAGCCGCATGGGAGTTTACTGGCAATCCATCTGCCCCCAACCTTCACAAGGAAGCGTTGGTGTATGAAAACATTAAAGTACAATCTCGTAGTTATAAATAACAACATGGAAAACGGAATGAACCTGACCTTAAAAGTATGGCGCCAAGCAAACGCAGAGAGCGCGGGTCAAATGACAGAGTACAAATTGGGCAATGTCTCTCCAGACATGAGCTTTTTGGAAATGATGGATGTTTTGAATGATCAACTCATCCGCAAGGGAGAAGATCCCGTGGCTTTCGACCATGATTGTCGTGAGGGTATTTGCGGGATGTGTTCTATGTTTATCAACGGTGAAGCGCATGGACCCAACCGCGGTGTCACCACTTGTCAGTTACACATGCGTTCCTTCAAAGATGGAGACACCATCTATATTGAGCCATGGCGCAGTGCAGGTTTTCCTGTCATCAAAGATTTGATGGTGGACAGAGCCGCATTTGACCGCATTCAACAAGCAGGCGGATTTATCTCGGTGAACACCTCCGGTAGAACCATGGATGCGAATGCGATTCCCGTTCCCAAAGCAGACGCAGACAAGGCCTTTGACGCCGCTACTTGCATTGGATGCGGAGCTTGTGTAGCCACTTGCCCCAATGGATCAGCGATGTTATTTGTTGGAGCCAAAGTTTCTCAATTTGCCTTATTGCCTCAAGGGCAACCCGAGCGCAAAGAGCGAGTGCTCAACATGGTAAAACAAATGGATGAGGAAGGATTTGGAAACTGCAGCAACATCGGTGCTTGCGAGGTGCAATGTCCCAAAACCATCAGCATTGAGAACATTGCTCGCATGAACAGAGAGTATTTGTCAGCGACATTGAAGCCGGAGAATTAAGGGGGATAAGCTCGGCGGAGACAAGAAGGAGACAAACTCACTTCGTTTCTCGGCAGAGCCGATACACGGCGTGGGATATGATCGCTGACGCGATCGTGACAAGCTCATTGCGTGAAAGGGACAAGTGACTTGTGCTATCGTTACTCCGAAGCGATGGATATCATCCGATCCTGGGTAGCCAGGACTTCTATTTTCCACTGTATCGTACTCTGCGGATAAAAAGGTGCCCCCACCGCAGGCCACTCTATAAAATGCCAATCCGCCTGTTGCAATAAATCCATGAAACCCATCTCATACAATTCATCCACATCCTTAACCCGATACAAATCGTAATGATGGATACGCTTTCCTTGATCAGAAACATACTCATTCACCATGCTATAAGTAGGGCTCGATACCTCTTGAACGCCACATATAGCCAGCAAAGCAGACATCAAGGTAGTCTTTCCCACTCCCATTTCTCCCTCAATCAAGACAACGCATTTTGTTGGCAAAGAAGACAACAATTGTTCCGCAACTTGATCAATATCTGATAACGAATAACGGATACTTTTCATCATTTCGGTTGAAGGACGACAAAAGGAATCAACACCTCCTCCATGCTGATTCCCCCATGCTGGAAGGTGTTTTTATAATGTGCCACAAACTGATGGTAATTGTTTTGATAAACAAAATAACCCTTGGACTTGGCAAAAATATAGGTGCTGCTCAATTGTGGTCGCGGCAAATGGGCTTGGGCGGCATCTTTCACCTCAAATACTTCCTTTGCATTATAATTCAAATTCTTACCCACCTTGTACCGCAAATTGGTATTGGTGGCCTTGTCTCCTATCACCTTGATGGGATCTTCTACTCTCACTGTTCCGTGATCTGTGGTGATGATCACACGGGCTTTTTGTTCCGCCATCTTTTCCAACATCTCGCGCAATGGACTGTGCTCAAACCAGGATTTGGTGAGTGAAAGATAAGCGGGCTCGTCTTCTGCCAACTCTTTGATCACTTCCATTTCACTTCTGGCGTGGCTTAGCATATCAACGAAATTATAGACGATGACATTCAAATCATTGTCGCGCAAATTGCTCATTTGATCCACCAATTTCTTTCCAAACTGATGCTGCACCACCTTGTGATAACTCGTTTTTACATTCAATCCAGAACGCTTCAACTGCGCTTGTAGGAAATCATACTCAAAATCATTCTTGCTTCCCTCTTCATCCTCTTCTCTCCACCATTGCGGGTGGAGTTTCTGCATTTCAGTGGGCAAAAGACCAGAGAACATCGCATTGCGAGCATACATCGTGGCGGTGGGAAGAATTGCGTACAAAAGATCTTCATTCTCCCATCTAAATAAATCTTTGAGATAAGGGGCAATGATCTTCCATTGATCAAAACGCAGATTATCAATGACCACCCAATACAAGGGTTTTCCGGGCTCTATCAGGGGCTTTACTTTTTTATTGAAAACAGTATGCGACATCACCGGCGCTTCCTTTTTTCCGTTGATCCAATCGAGGTATTGATCCGCATAAAACTTGACAAACTGATCATTGGCATCTGCCTTTTGAGAGATGAGCAATTCCTTCATGCTCTCTTCTTGTGTTTGAGAGAGCTCCATGGTCCAGTAGACCATCTTTTTGTAAAACTCTCCCCACTCTTCTGCATTCATCCGATTGCCCAGCTGCATCGATATCTCCCTAAACTCTTGTCGATAATCTTGCGTAGTTTTCTCACTGATCAATCTCTTCTCATCCAAATTCTTTTTGATGCTCAGTAAAATTTGATTGGGATTTACCGGTTTGATGAGATAATCGGCAATTTTAGAACCGATGGCGCCTTCCATGATGTGTTCTTCTTCACTCTTGGTGATCATCACCACTGGCAAATTGGGATCGTGCGCTTTGATTTGTTGCAAAGCTTCTAGCCCTGAAATTCCTGGCATATTTTCATCCAAAAAAACCATATCAAAGGGGTCGTTCTTTACCCTATCAACAGCTTCACGGCCATTGTTCACCGTAACCACCTCATACCCCTTGGCTTCAAGAAACAACACATGCGGTTTGAGTAACTCAATCTCATCATCCGCCCACAAAATTTTTGGATTCATCTTCATGCTAACGCAAAGGTAGGGAGAATATTTTAGGCTGGCTGCGCTTATCGGCTGAGGCGATACACGGCACGAGCTCGCGTTGCTTCTCGGCATAGCCGAGACACGGCAAGGGACACACTCACTTCGTGAGTGAGACAAGTTCGCTTCGCTCACGCAACAAACTCACTTCGCGAGCGGGACAATCTCGGCATAGCCGAGAGGGACAGAAAGTATGAGGAAATGTTGGATCAAAGCAACATATAATTTATAGGGAATTCCTATTTTTTTATTTGCACTATCCCTGTCACTTAACGAATAATTTTGCTCAGCTTCATCGAGATAAATGGGGATTTGAAAACCTAGAAGTTTGGCAACTCTTTTTAAAACAGAACAAAATCCTTTACACCCATATCCTTCCCCATGATAAAATCGACTGGAATATCATCCGACAAATGAGACGGGCCATGCACTCCCCGAACAGTGTAAATCTTGTTTTGAATATTCGCAATCAAATTTTCATTTTCCATTCTGCAAATCTCCCAATACTCACATGCATAGGCAACCTATAAATTATGCGGGAAAGGGATGAGGGGAAAAATTAAATTTTAATGGTCAGGGCAAGGTGGTATCGAATTTATCCCTCCCGACGAGCCTCGCTGTCAGGAATAGTAATGCTCGAGCTTTATATGCGCCTTATATGTTCCTTGCCTCTTCCACTGAAGTATCAGAATTTCGCAAGATGAAAAAAACCAACTCTAACTACCCAATGAACCATTTCAAAGAAGTGATTGCCCTCATCAAAGATTCTCGTGCAGAAACGCTCCATTTCGTGAATAATAGGATGATTCAACTTTATTGGGAAATAGGAAAGTACATACATACAAAAATCACTCAATCTGAATGGGGTGATGGCGTTGTTGATCAACTCGCTCGATTCATTCAAAAAAACCAGCCAAATCTTAAAGGATTTTCAGATAAAAATATTTGGAGAATGCGGCAGTTCTATGAATGCTACAAAGATTTCCCAAATCTCTCATCACTGGTGAGAGAAATTACCTGGACCAATAACCTTCTCATTTTTTCAAGGTATGAAAGCCTTGAAGAGAAAGAATTTTACTTGAGACTTACCATTCAAGAGCACTACAATAAAAGAGAATTAGAAAGGCAGATTTCCTCAAGTCTTTTTGAACGCACTATGCTCGCTACAAACAACCCACCCATTACTAATCAAAAGGGTGGTCCAAAAAACGCATTGAAAGACAATTATGTTTTTGAATTTTTAAATCTCCCAGATGTATACAATGAAAGCGACCTCCAAAAAGGACTACTTAATCAAATGAAAGACTTCATTTTGGAAATCGGAAAGGACTTTATTTTCATCGGAGATCAATATAGACTTCAAGTTGGCAAAAATGATTTCTTTATTGATATGCTATTTTATCACAGAGATTTGCAGTGTCTAGTTGCCTTTGAGTTGAAGACGGACTCTTTTAGGCCAGAACATTTGGGCCAACTCAATTTTTATCTTGAAGCGTTGGACAGAGATGTCAAGAAACCTCATGAAAATCCCAGTATCGGAATACTGCTATGTAGAGATAAGGACAATGAGGTTGTTGAATACGCCTTGAACAGAAACATGTCCTCTGCCTTGGTTGCTAAGTATAAAACACGCATGCCGAATAAACAATGGTTACAAAAAAGATTGCAAGAATTATTTAATGATAACCACCCGTAGAGCATTTTTAACGCAATATCCTGAGGAGCATTGTGCTTGTCAAAATCCAACTATAAAGTGCTATTCACTGTCTCTGGATGAAATGTGCCATCCACACCCTCCTCTCGCTTGGATAATTGCAAAAGAGTTACTTCGTCAATATAGTTGTCTATTAACACAACGGACCTCTTTGCACTCTTGATGAGATCACTGGAAAATACATAGGCATTAAAAAATTGATCATTGAAGAAGATGCTTTTTTTGGAAACTCTACATCCTTCAATTTCTGTACATATCCTGTATCTGACTGTCATGAGATAGAATCAATTGCTCCACACCTTACATCCTCGAGATCAGCACTTCACCGGATCTTCTCGCCGCCTTGAAGTCGATAAAACCTTGTATAATTTGATCCCAATATCTATCTCCCCCCCGTATTGTAAACGGCCATCGCCACCACCCTACCAACGGCTTCCAAAACATACGGATCTATGTTACTGATATTGTCGTCTTGGGTGTGATGAAAACTACCAAACTCATAATTGCCCATTCCCATGGACAAAGTACTAGGACGCATATCAATGATATCGATGGATCGCACTCCGCCTTGATTCATATACACATGATCGTCCGTGATACCGTCAGTTTCCTCATTTAAAAATAACTGACCGTATCCCATTTTTTGGGCATAAGCCCACACCCAGTTCATCACATCCCCTGCCGCTTGCATTGAAGTACCTTCCTTATTGAAACGGGCATTCTTGCCTCCCACCATATCTAATAAGATTCCGTATTGGGCGCGGTAACCCGGGATATGCAAATTTTTGGCCCAATACTGCGAACCTAAACACCATGTCTTGTTGGATAAAGCCGGTGGCATATCTGACCATTCCGGAGCTCCTTGATCCTCATTGTCAAAAAACACTATATCCACTCCGACATTAGGCGTTGTATTTTGAAACAACCTCGCCAACTCCAATAACACTGCTACTCCACTGGCACCGTCATTGGCCCCATCAATAGCCCTCTTCTGAACAGTCTTGTCGGAATCCTTATCTGCTACCCAACGGCTATCCCAATGCGCCGCTAACATCACTCTCTCCTTTTTATCAGGTGAAAAAGAAGCCACGATATTCTGCACCGGTGTGGCATTGCCTTCCCAATCAGTCACTTTTGAATACTGCTCTGTCACTACAGCTCCCCTCCTCTTACACTCCTTTACCAACCAAGTATAGCAAGAAGCATGTCCTTTCGTCATCGGTACTCTTGGACCAAAAGACAACTGCTTTTTTAGATACATCATAGCGCTATCTTTTGAAAAAACGGGAGGAACTACCTCTGCCTTTTGAGGCTTTTGACCTTCCACATCGTTCTTTCCCTTGCCTTTTCCATTGGGTAAAAACTGAAGCAATGCCCACAATACCATCAAAGCGAGCAAAATGATAGCGATTACTTTATTTCTTTTCATAACTCCATTCACCACCCTCTTTGGTGTCTTTTATGCCAATATTTCTTTTTGCAAAAACATCCCGCAACAAATCCGCCGTCGCGTAATCTTTCTTCTCCTTCAATGTCTTCCTCACTTCAAAAACCGCGTCCATCATCAAATCTGGAAGTTCAGTGGAAGCTGCCTCTTCCATGGGCTGTACACCCAATACCTCTATAAGAAACACTTCCATGATGCGTTTCAATTGTAACAAATTGTCCGCCGTCAAATCTAATTGTCCATTTTTACAACCATTGATCATGCGCACGGCTTCAAACAATTCTGCTACCAATACAGGGGTATTGAAATCATCCCCCATGGCCGCATAACATCGCTGTTCCAACGCTGCTGTATCAGCGGTGCTGGATGCACTGGCCTTGCAGTCTGCTAGAGCTGAGTAGGCACCCATCATCCTTTCATAGCTTCGCTCTGCAGCATTCAAAGCGTCATTGCTAAAATCCAAAGTGGATCGATAATGGGCCTGCATCATGAAAAATCGTACCACTTGCGGGGTATATCCTTTTTCCAACAAAGGATGACTGCCTGCAAACAATTCATGAGGTAAAAAAGAATTGCCCAACGACTTAGACATCTTCTGACCATTCACCGTAAGCATATTGCTATGCATCCAATATCGAACAGGACCCTTTCCACAACAAGCGGTGTTTTGAGCAATTTCTGACTCGTGATGTGGAAATTTTAAATCCATACCCCCACCATGAATATCAAACTGATCCCCCAAATATTTTGTGCTCATCGCGCTGCACTCCAAATGCCATCCCGGAAATCCCTCCCCCCAAGGAGAAGGCCAACGCATGATATGCTCTGGAGAAGCCTTTTTCCACAAAGCGAAATCAGCAAAGAATCTCTTCTCATCCTGCCCATCCAAAGTGCGTGTATTCTCATACAACTCCTCTACATTCCTCCCACTCAACTCACCATAAGGATATTGCTTTCTGTAAGCTTGCACATCAAAATAAATACTACCATTGACCTCGTACGCGAAACCTTGATCCAATATCTTTTTAATCATCTCCATCTGCTCAATCATGTGTCCCGTTGCAGTGGGCTCAATGCTCGGTGAGTGGTTGTTGAACACCCGCATCACCGATCTAAAATCATCAGTGTATTTCTGTACAATCTCCATGGGTTCCAACTGCTCCAATCTGGCCTGCTCTCCAATCCTATCCACCCCTTCATCAAACTGCGACGTGATGTGACCCACGTCTGTAATATTGCGCACATAGCGCACCTTGTAACCGAGATGCGTGAGATAACGAAACACCACATCAAAAAACATAAATGTTCTGCAATTCCCCAAATGCACATTGGAATACACTGTAGGCCCACAAACATACAAACCCACATGCGGAGATTGAATCGGTTGAAACAGCTCTTTGTTTCGAGTAAGACTATTGTATATAAATAAATCCTTTGTCATATAAAACAACTAAATCTTCTTTTTAATCTCTTCTAACATTTTACTCACTAGCGCAGGAGTATCATACTCTGCCTTCCAATCCCAATCGCGTTGAGCAATGCTATCATCGATACTGGATGGCCACGAATCCGCAATGGCTTGTCTGAAATCGGGAGCATATTGGATGCTAAAAGATGGCAAATGCTTCTGAATCTCTGTGGTTAAGGAAGCTGGCGTAAAAGACATCCCGGCTAGATTATAGGCCCCTCCCACTGTCAAACGAGAGCGATCTGCTTGCATCAACTGCACAGTAGCCTGAATAGCGTCACTCATCATCATCATGGGCAATGCGGTATCTGCGGACAAGAAGCAAGTGTACCTTCCATCTTGCAGGGCTTTGTAAAATATGTCAACGGCATAATCCGTTGTTCCACCACCGGGGGCGCTCTTGTATCCTATCAATCCGGGATAACGAATACTGCGCACATCCACATGGTATTTTTGGTGATAATAATCACACCAACGCTCCCCAGCTAATTTACTGATACCATACACCGTATTGGGATCCATGACGGTATCTTGTGGCGTATTGAGTCGCGGAGTGGAGGGACCAAAAACCGCAATGGAACTGGGCCAATATACTTTGTTCAATATTCCCTCCTTGGCCATGTCTAGGACATAGAACAATCCATTCATGTTCAACTCCCAAGCAAAAGCTGGATTCTTCTCAGCCGTGGCCGACAACAAAGCTGCCAACAAATACACCTGTTGGATGTTGTGTTTTTTGACAACTGCGTACAAAGCTTCCTTGTCCAAAATATTCAACACCTCGTATGGTCCTTCCAGCAAAACAGGATCCACTTCATTGGTCGCTTTTACATCCGAAGCCACCACTGCTTCCTTACCAAACTCTGCGCGTAATCGCTCCGTCAACTCAATACCAATTTGACCAGACGCTCCTATGATTAAAATGCTCTCGTTCATTGCGAATAAATCTTGCTCAAACTTACGACAGAACCATGAAATTAGGGTAATTTCCTCAACCAATCTGCCATTACCTCCAAGGTCTCTAAAGACAAGCTTTCTTCCAAAGTTCCATATTCAGACAAACTACCACTCTCCGTGTATTGAAAAAGGTGATTGTGATTGCTCAAAATCATGATTTGGGTGTGAGCATGCGAGGGCAATGCCCCATAAATGGCTCGGGTATTCATATTGGCATCTACCTGCAAATCTTTGTCTCCGTTGAGGATCAATACTGGACAATGTACTTTTTTCCAATCTTGGTTTGGATTGTATTGAATAAAAGACCTCATCCAAGGCGTATTGAAGGAAGCATTGTAGTAATCAAATAGCTCACTCCCTTCTAATTTACTATCCTCCCCAGAAGAGGGCAATTGATCGGGACTCACCACATTATCTTTGATGAACTTCGCTATACGAACAGAATCATTTCCTTGAACAATATACTCCATGATACGCGTATTGAAATCGACGTCTTGTTGAGCGTCCTCCTTACTCTTACCGCTGCTCGTTGCGATGTCAAAACTTTGTTTTTGGAGCAATTCTAACCCCCTAATGCCAGGGCCCGCCATGGAAACAATGCAAGACACATCTTGTCTATTGGCCGCCACCATCGCCGCCACCATACTGCCCTCACTGTGCCCCAACAAACCGATTCGATTGGGATCCAACTGAGGGTGTGATTTTAATTGAGAAAAAATCGCCGATGCATCTTCTGCAAAATCTCGAGACGTCGCTCCCTCAAACTCTCCTGACGACTCCCCTACACCACGCTCATCATATCGAAATGTTGCCCAACCCAATTTCGCCAAAGTATCCGCCAAAATGGCGAAGGGTTGGTGACCCATGATGGTCTCATTTCTATCCTGCGGACCACTGCCCGTAATCATTACCAAACAAGGAAAAGGACCTTTGCCCTTGGGCAATGACAAGGTTCCGTGCAGTCTGATCTCTTCTCCTGTTGTAGTTTTTGACAACATCACCCTTTCCTCTGTTGGGTATTCAAATGGAGGGTGGGGTGTCTGGGGACGCTTGATCTTTGAAACACTCTCTAAAGCTGAGACATTTCGTTCATTGTTTTTGGAAAAATCTAAAGGCATATTCATGCCTCTTTGGGTCAGTACGCCTTTAAATTTTTGCTCTTGCTCCGTCCACTCCCCACGATACGAAGCCCCCAATTTTTTCGACTCCCATTGCCAAACACCTTTCTCTATACTCCAACTCTGCAAAGGAATCGCCTTGCTCGTTTGCTGCTTACTATACAACTCAAATGGACCCTCCTCTTCCTGCATACAATGAACCTCAAGCGGAAGAACATTTTCTCCCACTGTTAACCAGCCATACCACACCCCCTCCATTTTCTGTGCAATTGAACCATGAAAACACAAACAAAACAACGCATACAATTTCCATTTT
>CANHWU010000026.1 GCA_947464415.1 Flavobacteriales bacterium | reverse complement strand
TTTGGCTTTGAGCCAATAATGTTTCTGCCCTGCACATTTTTTGCAAATTATTCCGTGCTGCTCACGGTTCAATCGAAAATGATCGATACAACTCTCCTCGTGGGGAAAGTCCTGGATGACATGTAAGATATTCATAACCCTCAAATTTTTTGCAAAACAAGAAAGTCACTTTGTAACCTATTTACAAAGTAAAATAGAGGTACGATTGCGGGGATACGGTAATGATTTCTGACGGTAATCATTCCAGCGAACCAAAATCCCGTGCCTGCTCAATTAACCTTTTAAGCGCTCCTCCAAAAAGTAGAATGGCAAAAGACTTTTAACACTTTCCAAAACTGCTATACTCCCTGTCTCTCCTTGCATCACGATAGTAATAGGGTCTCCTTGTTTCAGCTCAAATTCCAGCATAGATTGTCGGCATGCGCCACAAGGGGCTAATGGTTCGTCAACTAAAAACTGATTTGCTTTCACACTAATCGCAACAGCGATAATTTTTTGATTGGGAAATTGGGCTCCTACCGAAAAAAAAGCAACTCTCTCTGCGCATAATCCGCTGGGGTAGGCCATATTTTCTTGATTTGAACCCCAAACGATTTTTCCAGATGCTAATAAAACCGCCGCTCCTACATTGAATTGACTATAGGGTGCATGCGCATTGAGCAGTGCTTGCTTTGCTTCTTTTAGCAATTGACGCAATGGTATGGGTAATGAATCCTCATCCTGATGCAACTCATAGCGGGATTCGAAGGTCTTTGATTCAGCAGCCATCGATAATTTGTTAATAGCGTATTAAGTAAATGATCTTGAGTTATCATTTATTCAATCATATTGTTTAAGTTTGGCAAAGGAAGGAAACATCTTACAAGAATTGAGGTCACTAGAGAAAATTTTATCTGAAATTCGTCCGATTTCTCTCAAAGAAATGGATAGTGTTGCATTGATGAATAGAACAGATACCAAATTCCTTCTGTCATTTTCCCAGCTTCAAGATGTTTTGTCGGAGGTGTCAGAACATTATAGGATATTGGATATCAAAGGTGTTAGACGAAATCACTATCAATCCGAGTATTACGACACTCCTGATTTTTATTTTTTCAGACGACATCAAAATGGAAAGAAGAATCGACTTAAAATCAGAAAAAGGAGATATGTGGAAAGTGATATTTCTTTTTTGGAGGTGAAGTTCAAGAGTAACAAAGGACGAACGGAGAAGGATCGAATGAAAATTCCCGAGTTAAATATCGAGTTGACACAAGATAATATCCAATACATCCAGAATACTTCTCATTTTGAAGAGGAGCTAGAGCCTAAGTTAATGAATTCGTTCGAGCGAATTACCTTAGTGGATCAGGACTTGCCGGAAAGAATTACTATCGATTGTAATCTTGCATTTGAGATGAGTAATGGAATCTTAAGAATACCAGATTTGGTTATAGTGGAGGCCAAGCAAGAACGTCAGAATAGACATTCTGTTTTTCTAAGTGCTCTAAAAAAAAGGTTGATTCGGCCGGAGAGCATCAGTAAATATTGTTTGGGTGTCGCGCTATTAACGGATGAAAAGTCAAATATGTTTAAAGAAAAAATAAGAAGAATTAAAAAATTAACCAATGGAAATATTCAATATCATCACCAGTAGTTTATTTAACGTTACAGATTTTTTTCTGCAATCATTGCCGCCTGAGGTGCTTCCCTCTGAGAGCGCTGAGGTGGTAGAGAAATTTAAACCCTTAGGAGCAATGAAGTTAGCTCACTGGGAAGATTTGTTAGAGATGATGATTCGTCTTTCCGTTCATATGTTTTTTATTACCTTGTTGGTGCGATTTATTTATTATCCAATCGCCAGAAGAAAAGATTTTTTATTCACTTATTTTTTATTCAGTATTTCCATTTTTTTGATGTGCTTTATGTTGGAAAGCGTGAAATTGGAAATGGGTTTTGCCTTGGGCCTATTCGCTGTTTTTGGCATTATCAGGTATAGAACGGATGCCATTCCTATCAAGGAAATGACGTACCTCTTCATCGTCATTGGAATGTCGGTTATGAATGCCTTGATCAACAAGAAGATTTCATTGGTAGAGTTGGTATTTGCCAATCTCGCGATCATCGGTCTTACCTATGGTTTAGAAAAAGTATGGTTATTAAGGCATGAGTCCCAGAAAATCATACTATATGATAACATTCATCTCATTCAAACGGCAAGACATGATGAATTAAGAGCGGATTTGGAGTTAAGAACGGGGATAAAAATCAATCGCGTAGAAATTGGAAAAATCGATTTTTTAAGAGATACTGCCTTGATTAAAATCTACTTTTTTGATGATGAACAGCCCTCTCAAATGGATGAGACTTTTTCTCAAAACATCAACGGATAATCAGCACAACGGCCGAAGCTTCCACGCCCTCTTCTCTGCCCACAAACCCCATTTTTTCACCGGTGGTGGCTTTGATACTAACGGCGTCATGAGAGATTGCACAGATCTGTGAAATGACCTGTTTCATTTCATCGACACGCTTCAAAATTTTAGGTCTTTCTAGGTTAACAGTCGCATCAATATTATTCACGCGCCATCCATTTTCCATTATTTTTTCAATCGTGGTGGCTAAAAGCTTCTTGGAGTCAATTCCTTTGTATTCCAGCGCGGTATCTGGAAACTGAAAACCTATATCCCTCAATCCAGCGGCGCCCAATAGTGCATCGCATATCGCGTGTAAAAGGACATCGGCATCACTATGGCCGAGAGCCCCTTTTTCATGTTCAAATTGAACCCCCCCTAACCAAAGCTCCCTTCCTTCTACCAATTGGTGAACATCGTAACCATAACCTACTCGTATGTCCATTTACTCCGGAGTGTCTTGAGATTCTGATTTGTCTCCAATGGCAAAGCGTAAACTAAATCGAAGGGTATTCGCCAAAGGGTTTTGCTGAGTAGTGCTTACGAGGTAAGACATATCTATCGTGAGCACTTGATATTTGAGTCCGGCTCCCACAGTGATGAATTGTCTGTTACCCTTTGATAAGTCTTCGAAAAAGTAACCTGCGCGAACGGCAAACTGCTCGGCATACCAATATTCAAGTCCCGTGCTGATGTTTACTTCCCTCATTTCCTCTCTCCCAATACTGCCGGACACCACATTCCCATTTTGATCAATTTGACCAGGAGCATCGTAGAACGACTGAATCATTCCGGCTGCAACCCCTACATTTCTATCCATGCCCGAAAGAATTTCTGTTCCGGTGCTGTCATAGATGGGGGGAGTAGGTACTAGAAGTTTATTCAAGTCAACTGTAAAAGTGAGTTTGTTGTATTCATCCATGTACGTGGTGAAAGCACCCCCTAGTTTCAAATTCATGGGAATGAAATCTCGGTTAGCGGTGTTGGTATATCGCATTTTTGCGCCAATGTTGGAGATATTAATACCCGCAGCCACTCCCATCTTTTTTCCTTTAATTCGGAGATCGTTATTTATGTAACTACCAGATAAATCCACGGCTCCAGTACGACCGGGCTTACTTTCAGCACCTTGTATGTTGGTGCTTCCGGTGAGGTTGGAGTTAACGAATCTGCCGGTAAAGCCAACGCCAAAATATTTATTCAATCGTTGACTGATTCCATAATCCAAAGCAAATTCTTTAGGAGTGAATTCTCTCAATGTGGTGCCATATTCATCCGTGAAGGTGATGCTTCCCAATGAGAAGTATCTCAGAGATCCACCTACGGCTGTGTTTTTATTGAGCTTCTTATATCCTGATAGGTAGGACAAGCTCATGTCATTGACCAGGGATCTTAGCCACGGTGAGTAGGACAATGAAAACTCCATGGGCTTGTCACTGAAAGCTAATTTGGAGAGATTCCAATGGATACTGTTAGCATCGGGAGACAGAGCGACACCGGCATCACCGAGCGCTCCACTTCGCGAATCGGGAGCAATCAACAAAAATGGAACCGCAGTGGTAATCGTATTTAACTGTATCTGTTGCGCTTTATCACTTTGTGATATTAATTGGGTCCTACCCTTTGTAGCGCTGAGAAAAAGCGCTATCCATATCACCCATGTAATTTTTCCTAAATGCATTTTCGTTTCAAATATACTACTCATCTTAATAACACCAACTTTTCAAATTTTTCTACTGACTTTCCCTCAGGATTTTTAGCACTCAATCGGTAAACATATACCCCTTTTCCGATGCGATCGCCAAAATCATCTCTCCCATCCCAAATGATACCTTCACTTCTATATCCTGCGTTAGTGACCAGAGTTTGGATAGTTTTGACCAATTTTCCGCTAATGGTAAAGATTTGAATGGTAACTTCTAAGGGCTGACAAGGTTGATTATGTTCAAAATAAAATTGTGTGGAGGTAGTAAAAGGATTGGGGTAATTTAACACATGATCAATGGTCATTTCGGCATTTTCTGCTACCAAAAACTCAATATCTCTAGTGCTCGAGTTATTATGCGTGTCCCATGCTTTTACGCTAAGCGTATGTTGACCAACGCTTAAGCTATTCCATGGGTACTGGATTTTACCGCTTTTATAGGTGTCTAAGTCCGACTCAAAATATTCATTGAGAATCACGGGTTGATTGGTTTTTCCATCTAAAACAGCGGTTAAATCATGGCCAATTCCGTTTCCTGCCGTGTTGATGCCGTTTATATCGCGAAGTACGGCGAGTAACACAGGGTCGGCATGAGTGATGCCGCCGTTGACAAATGAGGAGTCGTTCATGTAAAGCTCAATCTTGGGCCCTTCTTGGTTGAGGATTGCGTTGTTAACAGAGCCCCCTACTCTAAAGGATTGATTGCTTCCATGGGCGTCGTCTATCCCTGATGTAGCATACATAGAGACCCTCCCGAAATCAACACTATAATTAATGTCGTAGGGCATTGGGAACGAGAATTCAAAAATCCCATTGGTGACCGAAGCTTTTCCTTTGAATAAAATTTTATTGTCTACTAAAAATTTTTGAATCACCCCGCCGTCATTATTCTGAGTGGTGATTAAAGCTGGTTTATCGTATACAATAGGATAAACAAACCCATTGAAGTTTTTCAAAATATTTCCGTTGTTATCTTTTACAACCCCGCTCATTTTAATTTCTTCTAAGGCTTTTAATGTATCTGAATATTCTGTGATAGGGATATCGTTGATTGTATTGATTTCTGCGGAGTATTTGGGGTAGTTCATTTTTAATGCAGGATCTCCCAATAAGCTAAAATTCGGCTTACTATCGTTGCCAGTACTCACTCCATTTTTGGTGAGCATATTAATCTTTCCCAGCGTAAGCTCTGGATCTGTTGCATCATTGAGTGCGTTGTCATAAAATGCAAGGTCCATCTGGAAATTTTCACCGGAATAAACAATTCTAGTTGTCGTTAGCATGGCAATAGCTCCCCCGTTGGGATTCATGATGAGCAGTTCTCCTGCTGATTTATAGGTGGGATCATCAAATCGAGCGAGCTCGCAAGTAGCCGTTAAAAAAACAGGAAGTTTGTACAGGTTGTTGAATGATTGTATGGTAGGGATATCCAATACGCGTTCATGTGCCCATCCTCTCTCTCCGCCGTGACCTACATAGGTTACCAGTAAAGTGCCGGTATTGATTCTATTCTTGATAGCGTTTTCTGCCTCTGGATATCGCTCGCCACCGGGGGTGGATTGTTGAGTGTAGGCGTCTAAATATATTTTGGTGATATCATAGGCGGGGTGATCCCGTTGCACAATATTAGCAAGTGAGTCGCAGCTGTTCAAGTGCACTTGTTCATAGGCGCCGCCACTTCCGTCTTGGTCATCAGACACAAAGGTGAGTACATTTCGCCAGGGACCGTAAGGGTTTTGAGAGTTAGCTGCTACACAGTTATCCTCAACGCTTGGGGTGGTATTTTGTGACAAATATGCTTTTATCTTTTGAAGACTAATAGCACCCTCATTAGCATCTGCAGCGGGTATTCTGCCCACTCCACAATCCAGGTAACCATTTGGACTTTGATCGTCATCTTCAGTAAGCATTACAAAATAATCATCACTAACGTACGAGTTGGTGGGAGAAAGGGAATAATCGGATTCATATACAATAACATTGTATCCGTTTTGAATGGCCAATCCACGGTTCGTATCATACGCGCCATCTCCGAGCAGCAATAAATTCTTTGGTTCCAAGTTGGCGTCCCCGCTGGCCTTGTCGTATAACATTTTCATAAACTGTCGGATGGCAGTAACATCTGCGTTACCAGAAGAAAACTCATGATAAATTTTTTGCGGCGTGGTAACAAAAACTACTTGCCCCTCTTCTCGATGAATTTCTGCTATTTGTTCTGCAACACTCTGGTGCAATGGTGCTGTAATAATGACCAAATCAATATCAGATAGGGCGTGAAGGTCTTGATTGGCAATCTTCCCCACGGCCTTTGGAGTGAAGGTGCCGCTAGGATTGAATGCTAGGAATTCATGCAAAGTGTCATGTTCACTTTTCCATGAGGTAATGTTGTTGCTAAAATTAGTTGTCACCCACTGAGGTTGGTAGGGAATGGAAATATCCCATATTTTGGAGCTGGGGTTGGTATTTTGAAGGTCAAAACGTGCGATGGCGTTGATGGCGATGGCGGTAGTGTCTCTTAGTCTCATCTGATTTCCTGCCATCTTCATTTCTCTGCTTACATTCACTGAGACAAAGTCCATCCAGGCGTTGGCATCGGGATTACCAGGCAAGAACTGAAAATTGGCGTTGATGGAACTGCTTGTTGGGTTGATGATGCTCAACCCATTGACCGGAGAAGCATACAGGTCAGTGGAGGAAGTTCCGGTAGGAGATACATTGGCCGATCCAGATACTCCGCTCACTGTCCAAGATAGAGTGGAGGCGGATCCTACGCTTTTTCCAACCGCCCCAAATTCCATATGGCCCGTTCCTATGACATTGGGAAAAGAAAAATTATACTGCGTTCCCGAGCTGGATGATCCTAAAAAGGACTCTCCGTAAAATTCTCTGCCTGCCTTTCCAATATTGACCAATTCATTTTCCACAAAAGCAAAATCTTGAAATGTAGAGACAACATGATTTTCATTCGCGCTAATGCTGGGCTGGGTTTCCATTCGAAGAGGTTGGGTATCATCAATTCTGAGATAGTAGTATGCACTGTCAGAATAAAAATGCTTGGATGGAAACCAGCGATTTTTATTCAGTGTTGATTGGTATTTTAGCGACCAACTGTCAGGACCCAGACCATAAAACAATATGTAATCATTGTTGTTGAATTGCCCATCGCTCTCCCCTTCAATATAAATGGCGTTTTTTATCAAATCGTCGGGGCGGTAGGCACTATTATCTGGAGAAAGAAGGCGTCCTCCATTTCCATATAAATTGATGTTTTGGGGATTGATTTGACTGGGATTAATACCAAGTTCTAGCAATAGGTTGCGATCTATTTTATATATCCCATCTTTGGCAATGGCAATTTGGTACCAGTCTCCGCTCGACAAAACGGAATGTTCAACGAATGACTTGTATGGTTTTTTTTTACTTTTTATGGGAGCGGAGGGCTCTACTTCAATGGAAAGCTCGCACGATTGCAGTTGTTCAAATTTCCCCATTTGAAAGCGAAATGGATGAATGAAAATAAACAACCTCCATTTTCCATTGAGTTGTTTTAATTCATAATCCCATTTCCATGAGGGTAAATCATTGAAAGAATATGAAGGTTTGCTACAAGGGTGAGTTGCTAAATGGTTAAATTTTATATCTTTAACTCGGTAAAACCCATCCATGGGAATAGAAAAGGTGGAGAAGGGAATGGAAACACCATTTACTTCTCTCCATTCACAATTTTTGGGGAGTTTGGACGTTTCATCTAACGCAATAGTAACGGGGAACTGAAGATTTTTTTGGGAGAAGAAAATAGGTTGAAGAAATATCCAACAGAATAAAAGGGAAAACAGACGGATAGTATACTTTAATTTCATGGTGCAAAGAAAACAACGGAAGCCTTAACAAAAAAGCGTTTGATTTATTGTATAAATTGTTCATAATTCAAACTTTTGTTGTATACTTGTAAATTCGAAGATTAAGCGAAAAAGGAAATCTGCTATGATGAAACATAGAAATATAGGGGTAGGATTAATGTTTTTGGCCATTGTTTGCTTCCAGCAAATAATTGCGCAAGATCCGGAGTTTACTCAGTTTTATGCCAGTCCAATGTACTTGAATCCTGCATTTGCTGGAACATCAAAATGCCCAAGGTTGGTGATGAATTATCGCAATCAATGGCCCAGTTTGTCCGGGGCTTTTGTCACGAGCGCCGTTTCGTATGATCAACATGTCGATGCCGTGAGGGGTGGTTTGGGTGTAATGTTCATGAACGATAGGGCCGCTCAAAGTACCTTAACCTCAAATACCATCAGTGCGGTATACTCTTATTTACAACCCATTGGCAAAAAGTTCTCAATGAAAGGAGCTCTTCAAGTATCTTATTTTCAAAAGTCTTTGGATTGGGGTAAATTGACTTTCGGCGACATGATTGACCCTAGGAAAGGATTTATTTATGAGACTGCAGACATACCAAGGGGAGGTAGAGTTTCCGCTATGGACTTTTCCGCAGGAGTAATTGGATTCACCAAAACAATGTATTTTGGTTTTGCTGCTCATCACCTCACGGAACCGAATGAATCTTTGGTGGTTGGAACGAGCAGATTGCCGATGAAATATACCGGTCATATTGGAGGTTTATTCCCATTCAAACGAAGCTTTAAAGGCGAGACTTCATATGTCTCTCCCAATATTCTATACCGTAGACAAGGGGAGTTTCAACAATTAAACTTTGGAACTTATGTTAGCAAGGGTCCTATTGTGGTAGGCGCTTGGTTCAGGGGCTTCTTGTTTGGAAATACTTATCGTGATTCATTCATTGCAACTTTAGGGTTGAAAACAGAATATTTAAACTTTGGATATAGCTATGATATCACTATTTCGGAGCTTACTCCTTCTACTGGTGGTTCACATGAGATTTCAGTCATGGTGAACTTTCCTTGTTTAAGAAGTAAGGTGAAAATGAGATCCATGTCTTGTCCATCGTTTTAAAGGTGTTTTAGTTTAGGAAAATTAGAAATTAGGAAATCATGAAAAATCGAACAATTCAATTGGTGTTCATGTTGGTAGTAGCCGCTTCGGCAGTACTCACCGCCTGTAAAAAAAATAATTCTGGCGCCACCGCATGGGAGTACAATAATCCTGAAAATGGTGGTTTTACCAAGAATCGTTACACCGAGCAAGAAACGGGGCCTGGATTGGTGCTCATAGAGGGTGGAACTTTTACAATGGGTCGAGTGGATGAGGATTTGAAATATAATTGGGATAATATTCCTAGACGCGTAACAGTATCCTCGTTCTACCTTGATGAATCAGAGATCACCAACCAATATTGGTTGGATTACTTAACTTGGTTGAAGTTGGTATATGGGGATGAGTATCCAGAACTGATCAATAGAGCATTGCCTGACACCCTAGTTTGGAGGGAGAAAATGGAGTACAACGAGCCCTTCGTAGATTACTATCTTCGTCACCCGGCCTATAGAGAGTATCCTGTGGTGGGAGTGAATTGGCTGCAGGCCAACGATTATTGTCAATGGAGAACAGACCGAGTGAATGAGTTTATCTTGGTTCGTGAAAAATTATTGAAGTGGAATACCGCTGCTCAAACAGCCGATGAGCATTTTACTACGGAGACCTATTTTGCGGGACAATATCAAGGGGAATTAAAAGCTCCAGGTTTAAAAGATTACAATGCTAAAAATGAGGATGGTAAAGGTTTCAGAAGGGTAAGGATGGAGGATGGTATGATGTTACCCCGTTACCGCCTACCTACTGAAGCTGAGTGGGAGTATGCGGCTTTGGGTCTTATCGGTAATTCCTTCCAAGAGTTGATCTCAGACAGAAGGGCCTATCCATGGGATGGTCACTTCGTGAGAAATGATGGTTCAGATGGGTCTTATTTCGGTTCCATTCGTGCCAATTTTGTGAGAGGGGGTGGTGATTATATGGGTGTCGCTGGAGCTTTGAATGACAATGCGGAAATAACAGCACCCGTTTTCTCCTACCCACCGAATGATTATGGATTGTACAATATGGGAGGCAATGTATCAGAGTGGGTATTGGATGTTTATCGTCCTTTATCTCCAGAGGACAAGAGTGAATTTAGACCATTTAGAGGTAATGTTTATCAGACTAAAGTGTTAAACAATGATGGAACTATTGCTGACAAATATGATAAGTCCATCTATGATATTGGAGGGGTTGATACTTTTGTAACTCGTTATCAAAGAGAGGCCACCAAAGCCGAGCATTTGACTCCACAGGATGAGCAATTATTGACCAGTATAAAAACGAAATTGGAAGATGCCGGAGCTAAGGAGAAGGAAAGAAAGTATGATGAGGCTCAAGAAAAGATGGCGGAGATCATGGAAGAAGTAGTAGGATCTGAAAGCGTCATTGCTCCAGATTTAAGAGACGGAATTGCGGATTATATTACTAACAGCGCGGGTCATCAAAAAATGCGTAATGTAAACGTTGAGGAGAATATTGACAGAAGAAACTATCAGCGTGCGGACAATATTGATTATCGCGACGGGGATTTGCAAAGTTCGAAGTATTTTGAGGATGCAGAGAAGGAGACGGATCAAAACAGAATGTATGATTGGGGAAGGACAACTTTGGTCAATAATAGGTCCAGAGTCATCAAAGGAGGAAGTTGGAGAGATCGTGCGTATTATACCATCCCAGGCACAAGAAGATATTTAGATGAACGCAGATCTCTCGCTACTTTGGGCTTTAGATGTGCGATGACTCGTGTCGGCAGTCCGGTGGGTCTTGGATCAAAAGGTGAAGAGGACGAATAGTAAAGTAATGAATGATAAATTAAACCCCTGAATTTCAGGGGTTTTTATTTTTGTAAAATGTCAATGTTCAGGAGTAAAATTTGGGAGGCTTTTATTTCCTCCCCGCGGGTTTGCACGGATACAAGAAAAATCCAGAAAGGAGATATATATTTCGCGCTTAAAGGGGATAGCTTTAATGGTAATGATTTTCTACAACTAGCATTGGATGCGGGTGCAGCTTGGGCAGTGGGAGATGAAGAGAGAATCAAGAATGATCGCTTTATTTTAGTGGAGAACGCGCTTTCAGCTCTCCAAGAGTTAGCGCAGGATTACAGAAGATCATGGCATTTCCCAGTTCTCTCGATAACAGGGAGTAATGGAAAAACCACGACAAAGGAGTTAGTGAGAGATGTATTGGCTACGCAGTTTAAAGTGCATGCCACGAGAGGTAATTTGAATAATCATATTGGCATTCCTCTGACCATATTGGAGACCCCAAATGACACCGAATTGGCCATCATAGAAATGGGCGCCAATCATCAAAAGGAGATTGAGAGCTACTGCCAATATGCTCAACCCACCCATGGACTCATTACCAATATTGGAAAAGCTCATTTGGAGGGTTTTGGAGGAATAGAGGGTGTGCAAAGGGGCAAGCGCGAATTATATGATTATCTATTGCAGGCCAAGGGAACTATTTTTTGCAATACACAACAAGACTACATGCACGAGTGGGCTAATATTTTTCATCCAGTGGAATATTCAGCCAATGATTTTGTTGTGTTGTCAGAAAATGAAGGGATGGACATTTTATGGACCCCTCATAACATTAGGTTTCATAGTCATTTAGCGGGTCGATATAATCTTAATAATGTTGCGGCTGCTCTTAAGATCGGCGAATTTTTTGGAGTATCTCCAACATTGGCTGCTCAGGCGATTGCGGATTATATTCCCCAAAACATGAGATCGCAGATTCAGAAAACGGAATGGAATGAGCTGATCATCGACGCATACAATGCGAATCCGACTAGCCTGGAGCACGCAATAAGAAATCTAGCAGATCAAAAAGGGTTAGAGAACTTGGCCATTATTGGCGCTATGAAGGAGATGGGTGAATTTGAAAAAGTGGAGCACGAGAGAATTGTTCAATGTCTGCAAGATTTAAAAATCAAGGCCATACTAGTGGGAAAGGAATTTGATGAAGTGAGAGGAAATTTCGAGTATTACCCCACAGTGGAGGAGTTGATCCAGGTGATTTCTTCAGAACCTTTAAGAAATAAGAGAATTCTCATAAAGGGCTCTAGAGGTGTAAGGTTGGAAAAAGTATTGCCTTTCTTATAACCAGCAGTGTATTTTTGCAAACATGAAGATAAATTTTATTGAAGAGCTGAAGTGGCGAGGAATGTTGCACGATGCAATGCCAGGTACAGAAGAATTGCTCAATAAATCCGTTGTAAAGGGCTACATTGGTTTTGATCCCACCGCGGGTTCATTAGGCGTCGGAAACTTGGTGCAAATCATGACACTGATGCATTTTCAAAGAGCAGGCCATCGCCCAATTGCCCTGATAGGAGGGGCAACAGGCATGATTGGCGACCCTTCCGGAAAATCTGCAGAGAGAAATTTATTGTCAGAAGAAACATTGCTCCATAACCAGCAGTGTCAAAGGAAGCAGTTAGAAAAGTTTTTAAATTTTACGGGAGAAAATGCCGCTCAAATAGTAAATAATTATGATTGGTTCAAAGGTTTTGGTTTTTTAGATTTTATCCGTGATGTTGGAAAGCGTCTCACCATCAATTATATGATGGCCAAGGACTCAGTAAAAAACAGAATCGATGGTACTGGAGAGGGAATGAGTTTCACCGAATTTACCTATCAGTTGATACAAGGATATGATTTTTACCATTTGTGGAAGAAGGAAGGGGTGATGCTCCAAATGGGCGGATCTGATCAATGGGGCAATATTACTACCGGCACAGAGTTGATCAGAAGAATGGATGGAGGTGAGGCTTTTGCGCTCACCACTCCTTTGATCAAGAAAGCAGACGGAACGAAATTTGGAAAAACAGAAGGGGGAAACATTTGGTTAGATCCCAACCGAACTTCGCCCTATAAGTTTTATCAGTTTTGGTTGAATGCGGCCGATGCGGATGCGCCAGGATACTTGAAGATTTTTTCTCTGAAAACGAGAGAAGAAATAGAGAGCATCATTGACCAACACCAAGCAGACCCCGGAAAACGGATACTTCAAAAGGCCTTGGCGGAGGAAATTACCGCTAGAGTGCATTCTGAAGTTGATTTACAGCAGGCTCAGCTCGCTACGGATTTACTGTTCGGCAGCGCTGGAATAGAGGCGTTGAGATCATTAGACAATGAGGCGATTCAAGAGTTGTTTGATGGAGTGGGTTCAGGGATCATGTCGAAATCAGATTTAGCGGAAGGATTGCCCATCATGAATGTGTTGGTGCAAAGTGGATTTTTAAGTTCCAACGGGGAGGCGAGAAGAGCTTTGCAGGAGAATAGCATCAGCATCAACAAGGAAAAACACACTGCCGAATCTCAAATCACGCTAAGCGATTTATTGAATGATCGATTCCTATTGATACAAAGAGGTAAGAAGAATTATTTTTTGGTAGAGTTTCATTAAAAATTTCAGAACCTGATAAATATTCTCTTTTTCTTGCACAATGAAAGGGATTCATGGTTATTTTTGCACCGCGAAAAATGAACAAAGGCATGCAACATTTTGATTTGAAGGGAAATATGAAAAGAAGTGGGGTGCTTTTATTATTGTCTTTTTCTTGCCTTTTTTTACAAGCACAGCACGAATCTGTGGGTCACGAGCAGAACTCAGTAGCAGATTCCAGTATACAAGTGAGTAGCCCTGCGGAAGTCAGTGGTGCTCATACTGAGGAACACAGTGAAAAGTTCAATCCCGGCGAAATGATCATGCACCACATCAGTGATGCGCATCAAATACATTTTATCGGAAAAATTTATATGCCCCTTCCTGTTATATTGTGGAATCATGGTCATTTGGACATCTTTATGTCCTCTGAGTTTTGGGATGGATTTGACGAACATGGAGAACATAAATGGAAGTCATATACTGCCGCTTCTGGCACTACCTATGAAAACCACCACGAGCAAATTATCGTGACGGGAGAAGGTCATGGAGAGCATGCAAAACCTATTGATTTCTCCATCACCAAATCGGTGTTCGGAATGTTTTTCATCATCATTTTAATGTTGGTGATTTTCAGAAGTGTGGCTGCACGCTACAAGGAGGGAGCAAACAAAGCGCCTACAGGATTACAAAATGCAATTGAACCTTTCATTTTGTTTGTAAGAGATGAAGTGGCCATTCCGTCGATTGGCAAAAAGAAGGCGGGTGCCTATTTGCCTTTTTTGTTGACGGTCTTCTTTTTCATTTGGTTGTGTAATATGTTGGGCTTGATTCCCTTCTTGGGAGGTTTTAATATTACGGGTACTTTGAGTATCACTTTGGTGTTGGCCTTGATTGTCTTTTTGATTACGTCTTTCAGCGGAAATGCTCATTATTGGGGGCATATTTTCTGGCCTCCCGGAATTCCTTTCGGAATCAAATTGATTTTAGTGCCTATTGAAATGTTGAGTATATTCATTAAGCCAGCGGTATTGATGATCCGTTTAACGGCGAATATTACAGCAGGCCACATCATCATCTTGGCTTTTGTTGGGTTGGTGTTGTTGTTTGGACAAAACAGCGCGATAGCGGGATATGGAGTGGGTGTGGGAGCAGTATTATTCATGATTTTCATGTTCTTTATAGAACTTTTAGTGGCATTTTTACAAGCGTATGTATTCACTTTATTGGCAGCGTTGTATTTTGGGGATGCCACTCAGGATCACCACCATGAAGAGGATCATCATTAAAGAGAAATAATTAAATAAAAACCATAAATTAAATACAATGGAACTATTATCAGTTTTATTAGAAGCAGGAATCCAACAAGGATTAGCAGGTATCGGAGCAGGTTGTGCAGCAATTGGTGCTGGTATCGGTGTAGGCCGTATCGGTAGCTCTGCATTAGAATCTATTGCTCGTCAACCTGAGGCTACCGGCGATTTGCGTGCAAACATGATTGTTGCTGCCGCTTTGGTAGAGGGTGTTGCCCTTTTCGCCGTAATCGTTTGTTTGTTGGTGGCTTTAGGTTAATCCTAGCCAACCGCTTACTAATCATTAATAAATAATCTCATGGAAGGATTGTTAAGTGTCTCCGTGGGCACTGTCTTTTGGGCTTCAATTGCGTTTATTGCAGTGTTGCTCATTCTTAAAAAAATGGCTTGGGGTCCTATTCTCCAAAGCTTGGAAGAGCGTGAACAGGGTATAGCCAGCGCTTTGGCTCAAGCTGAAAAGGCAAGAGAAGAGATGGCGGCGCTCAAATCCGGCAACGATCAACTGTTGAAAGAGGCAAGAGAAGAGCGTGATCGCATCTTGAAGGAAGCCAAGGAGATAGGAGATAAGATGCGTTCAGATGCCAAGGAAAGGGCCCAAATAGAAGGTGCTCAATTGATTGCCAATGCACAAAGGGAGATTGAGAATCAAAAGAAGGCGGCTATCGAGGAGTTAAAGAATCAAGTGGCGAGTCTTTCCATAGAGATTGCTGAGAAGCTAGTTCGTGAAAAGTTGACGGACAACGAGAAGCAAAGTGCGCTCAATAGCAAATTAATCCAAGATTTGAAAGTCAATTAAGCGAATGTCTAGAATTGCCTATCGATACGCTAAATCATTATTAGACTTGTGCATAGAGCGCAACGAAGTAGATGCTGTGTCCAAAGACATGGCCTATCTTCATGAGGTGATGAAGGAGTCTCGTGATTTCTCATTGCTCCTGCAAAGTCCTGTGGTGAAGGGAGACATGAAGTTGAAAATCATGGACAAGATTTTCGCAGGACAGATCCACAATACCACTTCGAAGTTCATTCACCTGATGACGGAAAAGGGTCGTGAATCTTATTTGAAGGAAATCTCAGGTTCTTTTATTCAGCAGGTGAGAGCTCACCGCAACGAAGTATTAGCAGAAGTTATTACTGCCGTTCCAATGAGTGAGGATACCAGAAAGGCTGTCCGTGAAGCGGCCAAAGCACTTACAACCAAAACCATTGACTTGACAGAGAAGGTGAATCCAGAACTGATTGGCGGTTTTGTAGTAAGAGTAGGAGATCAGCAGATAGATACTTCAATTGCCTCACAAATCAAACGTTTAAAAAGAGAATTTTCAGAGAATGAGTACATTCCTGAGTTGTAATAGAGTACAAAATTAAAAATTATGGCAGAGGTTAAACCAGGCGAAATATCAGCCATCTTGCGTGAGCAACTCGCAGGATTAAAGACCCAAACGGATATTCAAGAAGTGGGTACCATTCTTCAAGTAGGAGATGGAATTGCCCGTATCTATGGAATTTCCAATGTTCAATCAGGAGAATTGATTGAATTTGAAAATGGGGTGAAAGGAATCGCATTGAACTTGGAAGAGGACAACGTGGGGGCAGTATTGTTAGGCCCTGCGGGAGACCTCAAAGAAGGTGCCTCTGTGAAGCGCACAGGTCGTATCGCGAGTATCCAAGCCGGTGAGGGTTTGATAGGTCGTGTGGTAAATACTTTAGGAGAGCCTATTGATGGTAAAGGTCCGATTTCAGGTGAGTTGTTTGAGATGCCGATCGAGCGCAAAGCTCCTGGGGTGATCTATCGTCAGCCGGTAAAGGAGCCATTGCAAACTGGAATCAAAGCCATTGATGCGATGATTCCCATTGGCCGTGGTCAGCGTGAGTTGATCATCGGAGATCGCCAAACAGGAAAGACCACTGTTGCCATTGATACTATTATCAATCAAAAAGAATTTTACGATAAGGGAGAACCGGTATTCTGTATTTACGTAGCGTGTGGACAAAAAGGTTCTACTGTAGCAGGTACAGTGCAGATGTTACAAGATGCAGGGGCCATGGCTTATACAGTGGTAGTGGCCGCAACAGCGTCAGATCCTGCCCCACTTCAGTTCTATGCTCCTTTTGCAGGATGTGCCATCGGAGAGTATTTCAGAGATACAGGTCGTCCGGCATTGATAGTGTATGATGATTTGTCCAAGCAAGCGGTGGCCTATCGCGAGGTGTCACTGTTGTTGCGTCGCCCGCCCGGTCGTGAGGCCTATCCTGGAGACGTTTTCTATTTGCATAGCCGCTTGTTAGAGCGCGCTGCGAAAGTAAACGAGACACAGAGCGTAGCTGAAAAAATGAATGATCTTCCTGATAGCTTAAAGTCAAAGGTAAAGGGAGGCGGTTCTTTGACGGCCCTTCCGATCATTGAGACTCAAGCTGGAGACGTTTCCGCATACATTCCAACCAACGTGATCTCCATCACGGATGGACAGATTTTCTTGGAGTCTAACTTGTTCAATGCAGGGGTTCGTCCTGCCATCAACGTAGGTATCTCCGTGAGTCGTGTAGGAGGTTCTGCGCAGATCAAATCCATGAAGAAAGTGGCGGGTACTTTGAAGTTAGATCAAGCGCAATATCGCGAATTAGAAGCCTTTGCTAAATTTGGTTCGGACCTAGATGATTCAACCAAGTTTGTCTTGGAAAAAGGTAAGCGAAATGTAGAAATTTTGAAGCAAGGACAAAACAGCCCGATGACAGTGGAGAAACAAGTAGCCATTATCTATTGCGGAACCAAAGGATTGTTATCTAGGGTTCCAGTAGAGAAGGTAAGAAGTTTCCAAGATGATTATTTGTTGTTGTTGGAAAACCAACACAAGGATGTGCTTGAGCAAATCCGCAAAGGAAATATTGGAGATGATGTCACCGCTGTTTTAGAGAAAGTAGCCAAAGAATTGTCCGCTCAATACTAAGATTTCCATGGCCAATCTGAAGGAAATACGCACAAGAATTGTATCGGTCAATTCCACTATGCAGATTACCTCTGCGATGAAGATGGTGTCTGCCGCAAAACTAAAACGCGCTCAAGACGCGATTACCAAAATGCGTCCTTATGCTGAAAAGTTGAAGGATATTTTGGAAAATGCAAGTGCGAGTGTGGGTGTAGAGGGAAGTGTTTACAGCCAACAGAGAGAAGACAAGAATGTTTGGGTAGTGGCCATTACCAGTAACAGAGGGTTGTGCGGAGGTTTTAATAATAACGTTATTAAAGAGACGAGGAGAGTGATTGCTCAGCATTCCAAGAGCAATGTGAAGGTAGTGGCATTAGGAAAAAAGTCGGCGGATTTTTTCAGAAAAACCACCAATTGGGAATCCTCTGCTATCAATGATGCTCCTAATGCTATTTTTGATCAATTGAATTTTGAAAATGCCTCTGTGATTGCGCAAAAGTTGATGACGGCGTTTGCCGAAGGTAAAGTGGACAAAGTGGTGGTCATTTACAATCGCTTTAAAAATGCGGCCATGCAAATTGTAACCGCAGAGCAATTATTGCCGGTAATGCCACCGCAAGCCAAGAGTGATAGTCAATCCAATGTTGATTTTATTTTTGAACCCAGTAAGGAGCAAATAGTAAGTGAATTGATTCCGAGAAGCTTGAAAGTGCAATTGTACAAGGCATTATTGGATAGTTTTGCGGCGGAACATGGAGCCAGAATGACGGCGATGCACAAGGCAACAGACAATGCAGGTGAATTAGTGAAAGATTTGAAATTAACTTACAACAAGGCACGTCAAGCGGCCATTACTGGCGAGATTTTGGAGATTGTGGCAGGCGCAGAAGCCTTGAATGGTTAAATTGAAAAAAGGTTAATAATGAAATTATAAAGGGGCGTTGTGCCCCTTTTTCATTTGTTAAAACTTTAGATATTTAGTTTTTTAGAACTATTTTCACCATCGCAAAACCTAATCAAATGAAAAAACTATTATTTATTCTTGTGGTGTTGAATGCAACCTCACTTTTTGCTGTGGATCGATTTGTTGATGCAGCATTTGGTTCTGGAAATGGAACCACCATGTTTCCGACAATTTCTTCTGCCATCACTGCGGCTACCAATGGAGACAGAATTTTAATTGCCACAGGAATCTACTCAGAAGGAGCTATTACGATTTCTAAATCACTTTCGTTGATTCCGCAAACTCCCGGCGCATATGTTACGTACAATGGCAATATTACCATAGCGGGTGTTGCAGGTATGAAATTATATGTTGTGGGTTTTAAAATGGGAATTTATGGGTTTTCCACTACTTCGATTTCTGGAGGCTCAATCGCCAACAGAGCATCACTTAGTTTTGTTGATTGTCGAATGGGCGACCTGAGCGTTAATAATGATTTTTATGAATTGAATGCGATTCGAACTTCAGTTACGAACACCACGACGATGCGCTATGGAAGTTTCATCGCCTCCAAGACGAATGATTTGTCCATTACAGATGAAACAGGTTCGAATAATACTACGGATAAAATTCGTTTGATTGCAGATTCGATCATGAATAACTTCGACATGCGCGCAGACAACTATTGTTTGTCCGTTTACAACTGTTTGATGAAAAACATCAAATTCTATAAATGGAATTATGTGACATTCCCATCCAATGAATTTTTTAATAATGATGTGATGACGGGCGCTACTTGGATGTTGGCCTCTGCGAGTGTTCCGGGATATAATTTCAAGTTTTCTGGCAATAATTTTTTAGGCACAATCAGTTTTAATAGTGGTGCCACTTATTCGGGTTATCCAAACTATACCTACGGAAACGTTTGGGATACCGCAGTGGATTCTGGTTTGCAATATTCCACTACCACCTCATTATTTCCCTCTGCATCTTCAGCGGGATATTTTGAGTGGACTTATAATGGTAATGAGATTCCATGTGCTGTTCCTACTGCATCCAATCCGCTTGTTCTTACGAGGATAGCTGGGACGACGGGAACAACAGTGAATAGCGGAAATCCTAACCATGAGTTTTATGATATCGATTTATCTATAGGTGATCGCGGAAGATTTGGAGGTCCATTCACTTGGAACAATTATTTTCCCGTTTCTAACCCATCGGGCAGTCGTGCTTTCATTTATGATTTGACGATCCCAGCGGATTTATTTCCTGGTCAAAATATTGACGTTAAAGCAAAAGCTTACCACAGAAATTGATGATCATGAAGAAAAGAATCGTTTTCGTTCTTTTCTTGGTGTGGGGATGTTTAACAGGAAATGCACAAGGCAAAATTTTGTCGGGTGAGTTTTTCTGGGGAAACATTGATCCAGGAAATGGTAATGGAACTGCCTTTACTGCACAAGATGGAAATTTCGGTGATGTAATTGAACAGCTCATTGCCAATGGGCAAAATGTCCCGAACCTCTCAAGTCCCATCAGATTTAATGTCCGAGTAAAGGACTACAATAATGTTTGGGGACCCACATACAAGAAAGCCGTTTTCCTTACTTCCAACTTACCTACTTCCTATAATGTTGCCGTCACCCAGGCGGAGTATTTTTTTGGAACTACTGATCCGGGAGCAGGAGCGGGTACTCAGCTCATTGTTTTTGATGGCAATTGGAATGAAGCAATTGAAACAGCTTCTGCATCCAACGTCAGCTGGAGTTTGAGCAATGGTATAAAATTATTCAATGTCAGGGCTAAAGATGGAGCGGGTAATTGGGGCCCATTGTACAAAAAAGCAATTTCAGTACAAACACCGAGTGCAAATCCTCGTTTTTGTAAGATCCAAGCGGCGGAGTTTTTCTTTGGTGTGAACGATCCTGGAGCAGGCAATGGTACGGCCTTACTTGTGTTAGATGGGGAATGGTCAAACGCTATTGAAACGGCCTATAAAGATAATATTAGTTGGACTTTGGCTAACGGGCTTACTCTTTTCAATGTTCGTGTAAAGGACGAATCTAATCAGTGGGGGCCTTTGTTCAAAAAGACTTTGAGTGTTCAGTCGACTCCCTCCAATGCGAGAATGTGTAATGTAGTGGCGGGTGAGTTTTTCTTCGGCGCAACAGATCCCGGTGCTGGCAATGGAACGGCTATACTTGCTTTTGACGGAAATTATAATGAGGCAATTGAACAGGCTTTTCAGACGAATTATGCTTGGAACATCACAGGCACCACCTCTTTCAATATTCGATTCAAGGATGAGTCCAATGTGTGGGGACCTGTTTTTAAAAAGGCGATTGTAGTGAACCAAACGCCAACTCCAAGAAATTGGAATATCACATTTGCCGAATATTTCTTTGGAATTTTTGATCCAGGAGCAGGTACGGGAAATGTAATCGTGGCCTTTGATGGTAATCTCGATCAAGGAATTGAGGTATTGTTGAGAAGCAGCCTCACGTGGGATCAGTCTTCTGGATCTACTTTGTTCAATATCAGAGTTAAAGATGGTGCCAATCAATGGGGCCCAGTTTTCAAAAGGACGATTTTCTTTAATGGCAGTAATCCAACGGTTAACTTGATTTCTCAAGGGGAGAGTGTGAGTCGTTGTCCCGATTTTTCGGTGACCCTTAATTATGTGGGTCCTAACGGCTACAATGTGGTTTGGGAAAATGGTGCGGAAGGCAATTCGGTTACATTTACTCCTGCGGAGAGCGGATATTTTTCTGTATATGCTTATTTAGGAAATAGCTATTTATACGATAGCATTTATGTCAATATTTATAATCTCCCGGACGCTTTGATCAACCCTTCTGGTGATATTTTGGTTTGTGCTTCCAGCAATGTTTTGCTCACCGCGAGTGCCGGAAATAATTATTCCTATCAATGGTATCAAGATGGCAATGTCATTTTGGGTTCTACTCAACAGACTTATTTTCCTACTCAAGTAGGAGCTTATACAGTGTTGGTGACCGATAATAATACTACTTGTCAACAGCTATCTCCCCCTACTACATTTTATTTAACTACTCCTATTTTCCCAACCGGGACAGTCAGTACTTCTTGTAATCCTAATGGAGTGGAATTGATGGCGCCAGTGGGAGCAGGAAATACTTATCAATGGAAGAAAAATGGCGCTAATATCAGTGGAGCAACTTCTGCTACTTATTTGGCTACCACCGCCGGCAATTATAATGTAGTAGTCACCAATGGACAATGTGTATCATCCTCGGCTACAACTGTTGTGACGAATACTGGTTCAACCGTGAATGCTACGATTTCTCCAGCCGGAACAGTTTCTTTATGCGATGGAGGCAGTGTTCAATTGACGGCCTCATCAGGTACAGGGTATTCTTATCAGTGGAAGAAAGATGGGGTGAATATTCAAGGCGCAACGGCTCAAACTTATGTGGCTACCTCTTCGGGATCTTATACAGTGGTTGTGACGGCTACAGGGTGTTCATTGTCTTCTGCAGCGACCATTGTTCAATTGGGAACTACAGTGAATCCCGCCGTCAGCATCACCTCAGGCAATACCACAATTTGTGCAGGCGCCTCGGTGACATTCACCGCAGCCCCCACCAATGGTGGAACTACGCCAAGTTATCAGTGGAAAGTAAATGGAGTGAATTCAGGCACCAATACGAGTACATTCACTACCACTACCTTGACCAATGGAGCAGTGGTGACGGTGGTGATGACCAGCAATGCATCATGTGCCTCTCCTACTACCGCAACAAGCAATGCCATCACAATGGTGGTGAACAGCAGTGTAACACCTTCTTTATCGATAGCAGCGGCGGCTAATCCAATTTGCAGTGGAGGTAGCTTGTCCCTGACAGCCAGCCCCAGCAACGGAGGATCTGCCCCCACTTATCAGTGGAAGAAGAACGGAACGAATATTACAGGCGCTACTGGGTTGACATATAGTACAACCACGGCGTTGAATGGCGATGTGTTCAGCTGTGTGATGACGGCCAATAACGCATGTCAAACGAGCTCGAGCGCAACTAGTAATAATGTCACCGCACAGGTGACGAGCAGCATTACTCCTACAGCGAGTATCACGGCGAGTAGTACAACGGTATGTTCAGGCGGCAGTGTTACTTTCACAGGCAGTGTTACGGGGGGAGGAACTACCCCGGCCTATCAATGGAAGAAGAATGGAGTCAACATTACCGGAGCCACCTCGATCAATTATACGACCAGCGCGATCAGCAACAATGATGTGTTTACATTACAAATGACGAGCAATGCGGGTTGTGTATCCACCAGTACGGTTACGAGCAATGCGATTACCATTGTTGTATCCACTGGCGTAGCACCTGCCGTTAGCATCACCTCAGGCAATTCTACAATTTGTGCAGGCGCCTCGGTGACTTTCACCGCAGCCCCCACCAATGGTGGAACTACGCCAAGTTATCAGTGGAAAGTAAATGGAGTGAACTCAGGTACCAATGCGAGTACATTCACTACCACTACCTTGACCAATGGAGCAGTGGTGACGGTGGTGATGACCAGCAATGCATCATGTGCTTCTCCTACTACCGCAACAAGCAATGCCATCACGATGGTGGTGAACAGCAGCGTAACACCTTCTTTATCGATAGCAGCGGCGGCTAATCCAATCTGCAGTGGAGGTAGCTTGTCCCTGACAGCTAGCCCCAGCAACGGAGGATCTGCCCCCACTTATCAGTGGAAGAAGAACGGAACGAATATTACAGGCGCTACTGGGTTGACATATAGTACAACCACGGCGTTGAATGGCGATGTGTTCAGCTGTGTGATGACGGCCAATAA
>CANHWU010000025.1 GCA_947464415.1 Flavobacteriales bacterium | reverse complement strand
TCAAAAACCAAATCCGGCGCAAAAAAGCGTTTTCAGGTGACCGGTAGCGGAAAGATTAAGCGTAAGAAGGCGTTTAAACGTCACATCTTGACGAAGAAAGAAACCAAGCGCAAGCGCGGTCTAAGTCATGACGGTCTCGTTCACCCTTCCGACGTTAAATCCATCAAGGCCCAATTGCTCGCCTAAGTCAGCTTCATTGACTTCAAGAGCAGGTAAAGTTTAACCCAGACGTTGGTAAAAAGAGCACATTAGCCACCACCGTTTAAAAAACAAAAAATTATGCCACGCAGTAAAAATGCAGTAGCCTCCAGAGAGAGAAGAAGAAAAGTTCTCAAAATGGCCAAAGGTTACTTCGGTTCAAGAAAAAATGTTTGGACCGTCGCCAAAAATGCCGTTGAAAAAGCACTTACTTATGCTTACATCGGTAGAAAACATCGCAAACGCAATTTCCGCGCACTTTGGATTGCCCGTATCAATGCAGGTATTCGCATCCATGGAATGTCCTACTCTCAATTCATGGGAAAAGTACACTCCAAAGGAATTGAGTTAAATCGTAAAGCCCTAGCAGATTTGGCCATGAATCACCCAGAAGCTTTCAAAGCGGTGGTGGATGCGGTTAAATAATGTTGAATATTTTGAAAATCCATCAAAGGGAGTCATCTTCGTGACTCCTTTTTTTTTATCACATGAAAGCAAAAATAACCATTTTATTCTTATTGCTCATTAGCCTTACCACTATCTCTCAGACAGATATGTTAAGTAAAGGCTCAGTTTGGTTCAATAGCGCATATCCCATTTCTTTTGAAAACATTGATGACAAAATCATCGTCATGATGATATGGAATGCGCATGATCCTATTGCTGTCGAAAAAATGCACCAAGTAGAAACGATATGTCTGAATAAATTCAATACTCAGTTATTATCCATTCAAATAGGAGATGCCAACAACCCTATCCCGAGAAGAGAAATATTCTCCTTGATTCAAAGAGAAAACCTTGAACACCCCATCGTCTATTGCTCAAACCTAGATCAATTCAGTGGAAAGAAATTTGACGGAAGTTTTCAAGTTAGGATTTACCCCGGAAGTAGAGGAATACCGAGCGCCATTATCGATGGACGTGAAGCAGTTGTGCTTTGTGACAACGAACTCAATAAACTGTGGAAAGATCAGGAACTCAATAAAAAAATGAGATATTGGCAGATAAAAGATAGTATTGAAACCCACTGGTGGGCTGATGCTAATATAGAATTCCCAACAGATATAAGCCAATGGAGAAATAAATGCTTCTTTATTACAGAAAGTAATCATCATAGAGTACATAAAATTGCTACTACTGGCGAAATAATCTCCATCATTGGAACACCGATTGCTGGATTTTCAGACGGTGCTTTTTCCACCGCTCAATTCAACTATCCAAGAGGAACGATATATGACGACACTCAGCAATTACTTTATATCGCTGACACCTATAACCATAGAATTAGAGCCTGCGACGAACAATCAAATTTGGTATTTACCATTGCGGGCAATGGGCAGCACTTTAAAGAAGAAAAGAATTCAACCGATGGGGGATTTGAAGCTTTCGGATTTCCAGTAGACTTAGCATTGGATAATGAAATATTGTATGTTTTATCGGCTGAGTTCAACCAAGTATTTAAACTGAACACCATCAGCGGAGTGTCCAAAGAAGTAGCGAGGTTACCTTTTAATGCTAGCAATGGCGAGAGGATTTTCCCCAAACATTTAGAGATTTATGGAAAAACCGGTTATGTCACCTTTAGCAATGGAGCCGTTTACGAGTTGATTTTTGATGAGGAACGCAAAGAAAAAGATGTTATTACCCAAAAAGAAGTAAGTTATTGGTATGCCCATGGATCGTGGTATTACGAACCGAAGCTGTCTGAACCCAAAATATCCTCCGTCTGCTTAATTGGGAAAGTTCTTTATGGCATCTCAGAATGGAGCAATGAAGTATTCAGCTTCAAGAAAAAAGAAATAAAAAAAATAGCAGGTGTGGGAACGGATGGTTGGAAAGATGGTGACGGTTCCTCTGCGCAATTTCATTCTCCAGTCGATTTGACCTTTATTGATAACAGCTTGTACATACTTGACAGAGATAATGAATTATTGAGATCACTCAATGTAAAAAAGAAGAAGGTGCAAACGATTCCCTTTAAATCGAGCGATGCCCTGCTATTCGGAGGAAATGTAGTTCCGCAAGGAGAGAACATCGTGATCGAGGATGTAGCTGTTGGGGAGGGTGCCGTTGATGTCATTTTTCAGATTGATCCAGGAGAATATCAACTTAGAGAAGATGGAATCAACTTCGTACTACTCATTGATGAGGCCATGGGAGAATTAGAAAGTGAAATAGTGACAGATGGAAAAATAAAAGTAAAAGTAGACCCCAGTAAACTTACCTATGGGACCTTACAAATAGAGCTCATCTATAGCTGTTCACATCCCCTCCGCCCAGAAGTGGTATTGCGCAAACAAGCGATGGTAACGGCCATGCTTACGAGTATTCCGGGTGAACCTAATGAAGTCACTCTCACCTTTAAACCACACATCGTGCCTTATTGATGAAAAAAGTTTTAATCATCACTTACTACTGGCCTCCCTCGGGCGGTGCAGGCGTTCAACGTTGGCTGAAATTTGTGAAATACTTGAGGGAGTTTGGTATAGAGCCGATCATTTATACTCCTGCTAACCCCGAAATTCCCGTAGAAGACCCTTCCCTAGCATCCGATGTTCCTGCTGATATTGAGATTCTTCAACAACCTATTTGGGAGCCCTACCACTGGTATAAAAAATGGGTAGGCGTAAAATCTTCAGAAAAAATCAATACCGGTTTTTTATCAGAAAGTGAAAAACCGAAAAAAACCGAAAAGATTGGAGTTTGGATCAGAGGGAATTTTTTCATTCCAGACGCCCGTTGTTTTTGGATACAACCTTCTATTCGCTTTCTAACTTCTTATCTATCCCAAAACCCAGTAGATGCTATTATTTCCACTGGCCCTCCCCATAGTATGCATCGAATAGCCCTAGGGCTAAAAAAAAACACGGGGATTCCATGGATCGCCGATTTCCGGGATCCTTGGACCAACATCGACTTTTATGATCAACTCATGCTCACCGCATGGGCGGATAGAAAGCACCACAAAATGGAATTAGAGGTGATCCAATCAGCCGATCAGATCATCACTGTGACAGATGCGGATGCTCGAGATTTTTTATCGAAAGGTGCAAAATCAGCTATTCAAATAACCAATGGATTTGATGACGAATTTCACAGCGAGGTATCATTAGACGATCATTTTTCTTTGGTGCATATCGGAAGTATTCCTCCTGCCCGAAACCATAAAAATTTGTGGCTTGCCATCGCCGAGCTCGTTAAAAAAGAACCCTCTTTCAAAGACCATTTCCAATTGAAACTGATTGGCAAAACAGATATCTCTGTCATAAAAAGTGTGGAAGAGAACAAGATTACCCAAAATACCCAATTGATCTCCTATCTTGAGCACGCTAAAGCAATACAAATGCAACAAAAAGCGCAAGTGCTACTGTTGCTCATCAATGATAGTAAAAACGCCAAGGCAATTCTCACAGGTAAATTCTTTGAATACCTGGCAGCACGAAGACCTATCTTGGCCATTGGACCAAAAGAAGGTGAGGTGGCTCAAATATTAGCAAACACCAAGGCCGGTCTTTGTGTTGATTTTCATGACTTATCGGGAATCACAGAAGCCCTATTGCATTTCTACCATCAATGGAGAGCAGAAGGGCAATGCGCTATTCCAAAGGCAGAAATTGAAACTTACAGCCGCAAGAAACTTACTGAAAAATTAAGCATTATCATTCATTCCATGACAAAATGAACGCGCACGAAAGCATCACAAACGAGAACATTCAGTCATTAAAAAAACTCTTTTCAGATTTGTATGAACCCAATCTGGTTCAAGCCATTCAGCAAAAGGGGCATTTACTTCGAATCCATGCCGGAGAGAGTCTTATTCAAATTGGTCAGTACATTAAGTACATGCCACTGATATTATCCGGCAGTTTGAAGATTATGCGAGAGGACGACGACGGGAAAGAATTGCTCATTTATCATGTGGATCCCGGAGAGACTTGCGCGATGTCTATCACCTGCTGTATGGGGGATACAAAAAGTAATGTGCGAGCAGAGGCGGAAGAAGATACCACGCTCATCGCTATCCCGATTCATCTCCTCGATCAGTGGAGCTCTGAGTATGTTTCGTGGAAACATTTTATCATGAGAACCTATCAAAAAAGATTTGAAGATTTACTAAAAACCATTGATAGTATTGCTTTTCAAAAGCTAGACGATCGTCTCTTGCAACTGCTCAAAGAAAAATCGTTAAAAAGTCCGGAGCAAGTTATAACGGCAACACATCAAGAAATAGCCAACGAGCTGCATTCATCGAGGGAAGTAATCTCCCGATTGCTCAAAAAATTAGAAAATGAAGGCACCGTAAAATTGGGTAGAAATAAAATTCAATGGCTGTCCTAGTATCAGTAAACCGATTTATCTTTGTATTAAACAGAATAGAGATATGAAATTATTAGAAGGCAAAGTAGCGCTGATCACGGGAGCTTCTCGAGGAATTGGAAAAGGAATCGCTGAGGTATTTGCACAACATGGTGCTTCAGTGGCTTTTACCTATGCATCTTCGGATGAGAAAGCTCGTGCGCTGGAAAGTGAGTTATCCACTCATGGAACCAAAATCAAAGGATACAAAAGTGATGCTGCCGATTTCAACGCTGCTCAACAATTAGTGGATGAAGTAGTGGCAGAATTCGGAACTATCGATATACTTGTTAATAACGCTGGAATTACCCGAGATACCCTATTAATGAGAATGAGTGAAGAACAATGGGATGAAGTAATTCGTGTTAATTTAAAATCCGTTTTCAATTTGAGTAAAGCCGTCATCAAACCCATGTTAAAAGCAAAAAGTGGCTCGATCATCAACATGAGTTCAGTAGTGGGAGTGCAGGGCAATGCGGGACAAGCCAATTATGCTGCCTCCAAAGCAGGAATTCTAGGTTTCACCAAAAGCATGGCCGCTGAATTGGGGTCCAGAAATATTCGCTGTAACGCTATTGCTCCCGGCTTCATTGAAACGGAAATGACCGCCGCGCTTGACGAAAAGGTAGTACAACAGTGGAGAGATACCATCCCATTAAAAAGAGGAGGAAGTACAGAAGATGTAGCACAAGCCACATTGTTTCTAGCCAGTCAAATGAGTGCATACATCACAGGTCAAACCTTGCATGTATGCGGTGGAATGCTCATGTAAACATCTAATATCCTTTGTCCGTACTCACAACATATCCGCCCTACTTCATTTGGGTATGCATTCTATTGGGTGCCCTTTTTGCCACTGTACTTTATTTTCGAGAAAATAAGAGAAAGCGTTTCGAACAAAATTGGATCTTCACCCTTGCAGGTCTCCGGTTTGTGGGGATTACCTTACTCAGCTTTTTGTTGCTAAGACCCATATTAGAAAATGTGCGTCAAACTATTGAAAAACCCATTGTTGTGGTATTACAAGACAACAGTAGCTCTGTACAACCTGATCTTATTGATAGGAGCAGTTATTTAGAACCACTGCAAAATCAAATGAATGCTCTAGGAGAGGATGTGGAAGTAATCTACTATCACTTCGACGAGAATCTCCAACCTGGATTGGATTCTGCTAATGGTGAGGGTGAAGTAACCGCAGGCTCTAAAGCCATTGAGCAAGCCGCCACGCGACTCAGTGGAAGAAATATCTCTGCTTTCATATTAGCAACAGACGGATTATTCAACAAAGGCAGTTATCCTTTGTATGCAGCCAAGAATCTGAACTTACCTTTCTTCACAATAGGATTGGGAGATACCACCATTTACAAAGACATTTTAATCCAAGACGTGCAATGCAACCGGGTTTGTTTTCTCGGAAACCGATTTCCAATAAAAGTGCAAATTGAATCTCGATTAGCGCAAGGTGATCAAACTCAATTGAGCATCCTTCACAAAGGAAAAAATATCGGCAACCAAGTGATTTCCTTCAACCAAGATAGAACTTTTTCTGAGCATGAATTTGAAATAAACGCCGAGGAGGCAGGAATACAACGCTTCATTGTTCAACTGGCCACGATAAATGGAGAACAAATTACTACCAACAACCAATTCGAGTTTTTTATACAAGTGATCGATGATCGACAAAAAATAAATATTGTTTCACACTCACCTCACCCCGATATCAAAGCCATCAAAGAGGCCATTGAACATTCTGAGAATTATGCCGCGGTATATACACCAGCGAGTGATTGGAGGGCTGACAATAGTGAATTCGGACTGACCATTTTACACGGAATGCCCTCCAATGTGCAAGAACAAAGCGCTATTAAACAGCTGATGATACAAGGTAAACCGCTTTTGTTTATTTGGACTCAACAAACCGACCTTGCCCTTTTCAATCAATTGAACACTGGAATTAACATTCAATCTACTGGAACATTATATGAAGACATCAAAGGAGGTTGGAACAAAGATTTCACCTTTTTTAAAACACCTGATTTATTGGTTCAACATGCTCAACAATTTCCACCGTTAAAAGTACCCTTCGGAAAAATCACCTTGAGCAATGATATGTCGGCACAATTTCTTCAAAAAATTGGTAGCCTGCAATCCAATCAACCTTTGATCGCCTTTCACCAAAATCAAGTGGCCAAAATGGGGTGGATTGGCGGTGAAGGACTCTGGAAATGGCGTTTAATGGATTTTGTGCAATCAAAAAATCATGATGCCTTTGATGAATGGGTAACTACTTGGATTCAATATTTATGCACTCAAAACCAAGATGAGAAATTAAAAGTTATCACTCAAAAAAAATGGACTGCACAGCAAAACATTGGATTCCAAGGAAGTTTATATGACGAATCTTTCCAACCAATAGCCAATCAAAACATTGCGCTCACTATCATAAATGAAGAAGGAGGAAAATTGGAATATTCCATGATTCCTCAGGGCGATCAATACCAGTTAGGGGTAGGAAAATTACCATCCGGAAGTTATGAATATACAGCTAAGTCTTTCAATGGAACAAAAGAGGTCTTTGACAGAGGTCATTTTGTAGTAGAGGCCATCCAACTAGAAAAACTAAACACTCTGGCACGACATGGAGGTCTGCGAAATATCTCTTACGAAACGGGAGGGAAATTTTTCAAAAAATACGCTCTTGACTCCTTGAGTGTGGAATTAAAAAAATTACCCCACCTTGTTTCTGCTTCATACAGCGAGCAAAATAGAGAAGAATGGATTGATTTAGAATGGATACTATTTTTACTGATCGCCATTTTTGGATCCGAATGGTTCATCAGAAAAAGTCTAGGTAGTTATTGATGCCTCACAAACCTCTCATTAAAATCGGTGGTGTGCCAGAGCACTTCAACCTTCCTTGGGTAGAAGCCTTGGAGCAGAACAAATTCAGACACCTCCCTGCAGAAATTTCATGGAATTACTTCCCTGGTGGAACAGGTGCTATGACACAAGCGCTTTCCAATGGAGATCTAGACATAGCCATTTTACTCACAGAGGGGTTCATCGCCGCCGCTATAAAAGGTTTGAAAGCGGGTATTATCCACAGGTACATTTCCACTCCATTAAATTGGGGCATTTATTCAGGAATTCAGCAACCCATTGAGTGGACAAAAAAAACTAAGATCGCCATTAGTCGCAAAGGATCGGGATCACATTTGATGGCAAAAATACACAGTCGACAAATGGGTTTTGAATTGGACGAATCACAATTTATCGAGGTGCATCACTTGGAAGACGCCATCACTTCATTGCAAAATAGTGAAACCGATTATTTTTTTTGGGAACATTGGATGACACTCAAATACGTTCAATCCCAAAGAGTAGTACAATTGGGCAATTTCTCCGCACCATGGTCGGGTTTTTTAGTGGTCGCCTCTAATCAGTGCATTGCAGAGAAAGCTGATTTATTAAAATCCATCATCGAGATCATCAAAAAGGAATCTCAGCAATTTATAGGTAACCCCCAATCACCCTCGAATATCGCAAGACGATTTCAACTCACACCTGCTGAAGCAGAGCTTTGGATGAAAGCGCAAACATGGAACCTCAATGATCACTTGGATCAAGAAGAACTGCAAAATGCGATGCAATCATTGAATGAGATTGGCTTATTCCATCCATCTTTGCTTTTGAATGAATTAAAAGCCCCATGGTTGACATGGCAATAAAGATGAAAAAACGATGGATAATAATGGGTGTTGTGTTGCTCACGCTCACATTTTTATTCATTTTTAGAATCAGTATATTAAAATCCATTGGATGGTATTTAGTAGCTGAAGATCCCTTGGTAGAAACCTCCCATTTTGTTGTATTAGGAGGCAACAGTCAAGAAAGAGGCAATGCAGCATTAGCCGTTCACCAAAAATTTCCTCACGCCCATTTTATTTGTACCGGAGGCAATGAACCCAGCCAACTAGCTGCCATTGGCATACACACTTACGAAGCCACCCTGACGCGGAACAAGCTGATCCAATGTGGAGTAGACAGTAGTTTAATTGAAGCAATAAATGAGGGAACCAGCTCACAAGAAGAAGCGCAACTCATCAAATCTTATTGTCTAGAAAATGGTGTAAAAAATATAACCATTATCAGCGGGCAATACCATTTGAGAAGACTGAGAATGGCTTATGAGAGAATTTTCGCGGACACACAAGTGCAAGTGCTTTTTCATGCTGCCATCGAAAAAGATTTTAATCCAGACTCTTGGTGGACCACTGAAAGCGGACTCATTTACACCAATAACGAATACCTCAAAATATTGTATTATTGGTGGAAATACTGAGCGCAAGTTTTTCACATTTGTTAATTAGTTTAACTGCAATAGCGGTAATAGATTGATTATCTTTGGTAGGTTAATTTTGATCATGAGTGAGGAATCATTTTTACCCGAGGACTTCCAACAGATAGTACATCGATTTGAGCGCATGATGCGTGAAAACGAGTCGTATTATTTTGATCGTGAAGAATTGGAAGATTTGATTTTTTACTACAGCGATCAGTTTTTATTCCATCAGGCTCTTCAGGTAGTGGAGCACGCCAAAAGCTTGTTTGATGATCATTCCGCCATTCTCCTGAGAGAGGCTGAAATCTACACCAGTATGGGGCAATTGCACAAAGCCATTGGCTTGCTTAAAAAAATATCGCCTCTTCAAGAAAATCAACTCGACTGGTTAATGGCCAGCGCGGTCGCATACAGTCAATTACATGAACATGAAAAATCAATTGGATTTCTCGAGCAAGCCATACGGATTTGCGATCCCGAGAATTTGGATGATATTGCATTAGAGCTCGCATTGGAATATCAAAACGCTAATAAAACAGATAAGGCTATTGTATTGCTAAAAAAGGTAATCACACACCGACCTGAAAGTGAAACGCTCTTATATGAAATGGCTTATTGTTTTGAAACCACGGGTAGATTGGCAGAAGCACTTGAGTTTTTTACTCAACTTTCCGACGATCGTCCCATGTCATTTCCCACATGGTATTGCCTTGGGAATATCCAACAGCAACTAGAACTATTGAGTGAATCAGTTGACTCGTATGAATATAGCTTGGCCTTGATGCCCGACTTTGTGCCCGCCATGATCAACAAAGCACAAGCCCAATTCAAGCAAAAGGAATACGCCGCTGCCATTGCAACTTTAGAGTCTTCCTTTCATTTGGAGGCGCCAGACGCCACTACCTTCTGCCATTTAGGAGAATGCTACGAAAAAATGGATGAAATGATATTAGCACAAGAATACTATTTGAAAGCCATCGAACTTGACGAGCGATGTGCCGATGCCTACCTTGGGTTGGCGGTAGTATTGGATTACCTCAATCATCCTGCTGAAGCATTAAAATTTGCAGAAATCGCTTATCGTTTCGATACGCAGAATGAAGAGTATATCACTGTTTACGCCAAACTTTTATCGGAAAATGGATTTGTTAATGAAGCCATTGAAAAAGCCAATGAACTTGTTCAAAGCAAACCCCACGATGAGGAATCTTGGGTTGTATTAGCAGATATCTATTACCAACAAAATCAAGTAGAAACTGGACTTGGTTTTTTACAACAAGGATTACAGCTTATTCCGAATAGCACAATGATTGCGTACCGGAAATTGTTGTTTTTATTCAGCATGAAAAAGTGGCTTGAAGCAGAAGATTGGTTGCATCAAATATTTGATGTGCAGCAATTGGACGAAATGAATGAAATTGAATCCATCAACCCCAATCTGAATGACTGGATGCCCTATGTCATCAAAAAAAAATACAATTAACCCCGCGAAACAAATGAATTATCAACTTACTTATATTCCAGAGCGCCCCAGCAAACCCAGACAAAGTGGATTAACCATGGTAATGGACAAAGGATTGTCCATGCGACAAGCCGAAGATTTGATCGAATCGTCCGGAGATTATGTGGATCTTATTAAACTCGGATTCGGCACTTCTGCTTTTTCTAAAAATCTCAAGGAAAAAATCAAGCTCTATCAGTCTGCTGGACTGAAAGTTTATTTGGGAGGTACACTTTTCGAGGCATTTGTAGCCCGTAACCAGAAAGACGATTATAAAAAATACGTTCAACAATTAGGTTTGGATACCATCGAAGTTTCTGATGGATCAATTCAAGTAGCACATGCAGAGAAATGCGAATGGATACATGATTTATCCAAAGATTTTACCGTTCTTTCAGAGGTTGGTTCCAAAGAAGAAGGCATTTTGATTTCACCCAGCAAGTGGATCAAAATGATGCAAACAGAACTTCAAGCGGGAAGTTGGAAAGTAATTGCAGAGGCGAGAGAAAGTGGTACCGTAGGCATCTATCGACCCAATGGACAAGCTCATGTGATGCTTATCAATAGAATCTTACAAAAAGTTTCCTTAGAAAATATTATTTGGGAAGCGCCCAAAAAAACACAACAGGTTTATTTCATTAAACACATGGGGGCCAATGTTAATTTGGGCAATATCGCGGAAAATGAGGTAATTCCATTAGAATGCTTGCGCAGTGGCTTGAGAGGAGATACCTTTTTCCAATTTCTTCCAGAGGATATAACTGCAAAACTAAAGCCATGAATTTGAATTTGAGCATCGAGACCTTATTCGAATGGAAAACTAAAAAAGTTCCCCATCAATTGATTGATATTCGTGAGCCCTATGAAGTCGAAGTTTGTAACATTGAAGGAGTAGCTATTCCGATGCAAGAAATAATGGAAAGGTCAGCTGAGTTAGATACTGCCGTTCCCGTTGTCATTCATTGCAACAGCGGAAAACGCAGCGATGCCGTCTGCTATGCACTTCGTCAAGCCCTACATAGAAACAATACATTTTCCTTATCAGGAGGAATACAGGCATTTACCACTGCCTATTTACCTGAGCAATCCTGCGCGCAATGAGTGAATTACTGCATATACTGCTTCATATCAATGATTATCTCGATCTGTGGATTCAAAACTATGGCGGCTGGCTTTACTTGATATTGTTTGCTATCATTTTTGTAGAGACTGGCCTGGTGTTGATGCCATTTTTACCCGGTGATTCTCTACTGTTTGCCGCAGGTGCGTTGTGCGCAAGAATCGCTCATGAATCCGATCCTGCCATTAGTATACTCCCCATGATTTTTTTATTATCCATTGCTGCCATTTTAGGTGATCACAGTAATTACTTGATCGGAAGGATGGCGGGCTCTAGAATTTTAGGAATTCAATGGAAAGGCAAAAAGATCGTACAACCAAAATATGTTGATCAAACGGAGCAATTCTTTTCTAAGTACGGCACAAAAGCCATCGTTCTCGCTCGATTTGTTCCCATCGTAAGAACCTTTACCCCTTTTGTGGCTGGTATTGGAAAAATGGATTACATGAAAAAATTTATGCCCTATGATATTTTTGGAGGAATCTTATGGATCAGCTCCATGTCCACAGCAGGGTATATTCTAGGCAGTAACGAATGGGTAAAAAAACACTTTGAAGCAGTGGTGATTGGTATTGTCGTATTATCGATCAGTCCTATGATATTTGCCTACCTCAAGCATCGTCTCCAAAAATCCAAAGGATGAACCATTGGGGATTAATTGGTCATCCATTAAGCCATTCATTCTCTCCTGCCTATTTTCGAGCAAAATTTCGTGAACTCAATATTGAGGACACATATGATTTATTGGACATCGATAATTTAGCTGGCATCAAAAGTAAAATTACTGATCTTGGATGGAACGGTTTCAATGTAACCATTCCCCATAAATCTTCAATATTACCTTTCCTAGACATCATCACTCCGATTGCCCAAAACATTGGGGCCGTTAATGCTGTCCGAATATCTGATGGAAAATGGATAGGAACCAATACCGACGCACCCGGATTTGAAAAAAGTATTTTACCCTTTCTAGAAAACAATTTCCCGAGGGCCTTGATCATTGGAACTGGAGGAGCTTCCAAAGCTGTTGAATTTGTATTAAAAGACAAAGGGATTGAGACTTGGTTCTTATCCAGACAACCAAGTCATAAGAACCATTTAGGATACCATCAATTGGACGAGGTCAGTTTACAACACTTCCCACTCATTATCCAAACCACTCCACTCGGTACTTTCCCCAATATAGAAGAATGCCCCCCTTTGCCTTATCAGGGTATCCATGAACACCACCTCTTGGTGGATCTCATTTACAATCCTGAGGAAACAAAATTTTTGGCCGCCGGAAAGTTGCGCGGAGCTCGCGTTCAAAATGGCAGAAGAATGCTCGAAATTCAGGCAGATCTGAGCTGGGAATTTTGGCATCAATAAGGCCAAAATGATGCTTATTTTTGCCTCCAACGCACATGATTAAAAAGTGGTTGAACCATAGCAAAAAGAGTTTAGGAGGAGACTTCTTTAAACATGTTGCCACTCTCATGGCGGGAACGGTAGCTGGACAAGTAATTGTATTTGCCTTCACCCCGATACTCAGCCGGCTTTTCACTCCGGATGATTTCACTACTTTAGAACAGTTTACCATGATCCTGAGTATCGCCGTGGTGGTGATTACGGGAAAATATGAGTTTGCCATTATGCACCCCAAGGAAGAGAAGGATGCTCGTCAATTGGTAAACCTGTCCGCCTTGTTAGCCCTTTTTGGGAGTCTTGTCTTTTTTGTATTGGGGTGTTTTTTTTCCGAACCCATAGGACAATACTACCAAAATCCAACCCTCGGAAAGTACTTCTGGATGCTTGGGCCAGCATTACTAGGATTCGCCATTTTCAACATTACCAATTATTGGTTCAGTCGAAAAAAACAATTTAAGATTGCGGCAGTCTCCAAGGTGTACAATTCCGCTGCTGGTGAACCCATCAAATGGCTAGCCGGCATACAAAACTATGGCACCCTCGGATTGCTCGGCGGCACTGTCATTGGCTTCATCATTGGTGGCATTTATTGCGGGCTGCAATATATAAGGGACCAAGGAAAACAATGGATGTCGATTGAATGGAGCCGAATGAAAGCGCAAGCCCGAATACACCGGGATTTGCCGCTTTTCAGCATCTGGGGCAGTATCCTCAATAGAACCGCACAATGGGCCCATGTGGGCATTTTCACTCATTTCTACGGACTCGCCGCCATCGGATTGATGGCCTTGTGCAGAAGAGTCATGTTGGCACCGCTGAATATTGTGAGTGCGAGCTATAGCCAGGTTTTTTTTCAGAGAATATCCGAAATGGAAAACGCCGATCACCTATATAAGTTATACTTCAAAGCGTTAATACAATTCCTACTAATGGCCAGTGTTATGGTGATTGCTGTTTGGCTCCTACCCTACAACACCATGGGATTTATTTTTGGAGAATCTTGGACCTCGAGTATAGAATATCTTCGCCTACTTTCATTCTGGTATGCCTTTAACTTCGTAACAGCCAGTCTTTCCTTCATTGTCATTAGAATTCAAATGCAACGGATTGGATTGATTTTGGATGCCCTGCATTTTGTGTTGATTTATGCTTCCATCATTGCCGCTCATTATTTCAATTGCTCAGAGATTGAAGCGGTAAAATGGCTGGTAATTGCCAAAGTAATTTATTTCACTGTCCATATTTTTACCATTCAATGGCAACTTCAGCGTTACGTCCAAAAAGCCCAGCTACCATGAAAATCATCTCCCTCGTAGCCAATGGATTTCAAAATGACAATCGCGTGGAGAGAATGGCCAAAACCATTCAAAACCTCGGTCATGAAGTGATCATTGTGGGCTGGAAAAAAGGAGACTTACCGGAACAGGAACTCATTCATGATATTCCCGTTCATCGTGTTTTTCCTGCTAGTTCAAAATGGAAAAGAAGCAACAAGTGGATCGGACTGATTCAATTCCTGCATTTCAATTGGTGCGTCATCAAGCTTTACAGAAAGGTGGATATTTGGCATTGCAATGACTTCGAAGCTTATTGGATGGGCCTTTTCGCCAAGTTCCTCAACCCAAAGTTAAAATTAGTGTATGACCTACACGAATACCAGAAAGAAAGATTAGGCACCCCTTGGTATGTGAAAGTAATCATTGGGCTTATGGAACGATGGTTTATCCACCGCGCTATAAAAGTAATCACCATAAGTCCGGGGATTCAAAACGAGTATCAAAGACTCTATGGATTAAAGGAGATTACATTGATCAGAAATACTCCACATCTCACGACTACAGAAAATCATGATTTATTCAGGAAGAAGTTTTCTATTCGCCAAGATCAAAAGATATTTCTTTACCAAGGAATGCTTGGACCTGACCGAGGGATAGAAGAATTAATTTCTGCCTTTCAAACCAGGCATGACGATAGAGCCGTACTAGTGATCATGGGCCAAGGAAAGTTGCAAACACAGGTGATGGAAGCCACCCATCAATGCCCCATCATTTTTCATCATCCTTATGTACCCTATCACCTCATCAATTCTTACAGCAGCAGTGCCGATGTAGGGCTGAACATGGCCAAAAACAGCTGTCTCAATCATACCTTTTGCCTACCCAACAAAATATTTGAATACATACAAGCGTTATTGCCCATCATGACCAATGACCTTGTAGATTGCAAACAATTGATTCAATCCTATCAGATCGGCCATGTAATTGATAATTACTCCGATAAAGGAATAAACCAAGCCATTGATGAAATGTTGCAGATGGATTTCAATGCCTTGAAAATTCAACTTCAAAAAGCGAAGTTGACGTTGAACTGGGAAAAAGAAGAAATTGCGCTCAAGGATTTATATGCAGAAATCATAAATCAGTAAAATGAGTCTGCGCTTAGAAAAAATCGATACCAAGCACTCGCCTCAATATGCCCAATGGGCTGACGTACATGGCGATATCTTTTCCGACCCCTCTTGGATACAAATCCAAGCTGATTCCAGTTGCACTTATGTCCTTCGAGACGACTCCAATTGGTTGGGATGTTTTACCCTGAATCAAGAAACAAAATGGGGGATTCGCCTTTTTAGAAATCCTCATTTTTCCCCACACATCTGTTGGTCATGGAATCACGCTGCCCATAAGACAACTTCACAACACAATAGTTGGAAAGCGGCCATGGATTTGATGATTGGGATTTTTAAAAATCATAAACTATCCAAAATTCAATTTTCCTTCCCCACCCATGTCAACGATCTCCAAAATTTCATTTGGAAAGGTTTTCATGTACAACCTAAATACACTTATCAAATTGACCTCCACTCATCATTTGACTTAATCTTATCGCAAATTTCTTCCTCTCACCGCAATCACTTCAATAAAGCTAAAAAAGACGGTATAGAATGGGTGATTCAGCATTCTCCGCAAGAAATGGAAATTTTGGTGACCTCCACTTTCAAAAGGAAACGCAAAAAATATCATCCTGCCTACTTGCACAATATTTTAAATAATTTCTGCAATGAGGAAAATTCCATGATGTGCTTTGCATCGTTGGAAGGCAAAGTTATTGCAGGAGCCACCGTCATTTTCAACCGCAAAAAAGCTTACTTACTTTTGAGTGGATACCACGCGGATAATAAACATGGAGGCGCTGGAATTGGATGCATCATACATCTTATTGAAAGTTGTCAAAAAAGACAAATACCCCTATTTGATTTTGAAGGAAGTATGATACCAGAAGTGGAAGTATATTTCAGAGGATTTGGAGGAGAAATCAAGCCTTATATGAGCATTACTAAAAATATTTTATAGTCAATGTTCAAACAATTTAAACAACGTCTCTACCATTTACCATTTGTACAATTTGGAACTCTGACAGGATCAGCCGCAATTGGTCAAATCATCACCTATTTAATGCTCCCTATCCTGGCCAGGGTTTATTCCCCTATTGAATTTTCAGAATTCTCCAAATTCATCTCATGGGTCATTCCATTATCCATATTAGCTAGCTTCAAAATTGAATTATCCACACCGAAACAGCGTTCTGTCCATGATCAGTACAGAACGACCTTCATTTCACTAGCACTCATGCTCGCAATTTGCCTTGTGATTTCAATACTACTAGTTATAGGTAAAGCTATTGGCATTGATTTCGAAACTATTTATTGGCTGCTACCGATTGGAATAATGAGCACAACTGCACCTCAAATTCTTTTCTTTCTGAATACCTCTCAACAAAATAATGCTCAAAGTGCGAGTTATAGAATACTAAACAATATCATTTTACAATTAACATCAGTATTGTTGGGTTACTTGTCGTGGGGAGCTTATGGCTTAATTATAGGCTACTTCATTGGACAATGGGTGGGAATAATCATTCTTTTGAAAGGACATTTCTTTGCCTTGTGTTCGTGGAGGAATAGCATTCAGTGGAACACAATATTTACTGAATTCAGGGAATATATATTATTTGCAACCCCACAAGCTATCATTGAAACATTGCAACTGAGCGGAACTATATTTCTATTAACCCTGTTCTTTGGAGAGCCATATCCAGGCATATTTTACATTTGCTGGAGAATATTACAAGCACCAATAAACTTAATTAGCAATTCTATTTTTGTCATTGAATACAACGAGTGCTCAAAACTATTGTCTACTCAAAATTCATACTCCTCAAGAATAAAGAAGAGCTTTAGCAAGTTATCCATTTTTGGTATTCTGTTAGGAGCCATTTTCCTTTTATTCGGTCCCGACTTATTCACCCTATTTCTGGGTGAACAACATCGGTTATCAGGCACCATGGCAAGCTTCTTGGCTCTTTGGTTTGTGATTCAATTTATTGTATCTCCCTTTTCTTTCACCGCCATCTTAGCCAATAAGCAAAGACAATCGTTGCTACTCAATTCCCTTGATATTGTCTCCAAGTGTATTGCATTCTTTATTGGATATCAGATGGATAGTATTTGGATAGCCCTCGGACTGTACTCTGTGCTATCGGCTATTATTGGAATTTGTATTTACAAATGGTATCTTCAGATTAGCCCCTGATAACATTCTAGCAATATTTTTTCTTGCTGTTCCCAATTTAATCTTTCTATCACCATTTTTCTACCCTGGAGTCCCATACTACACGCTATCTCTTCATTTGAAAGAAGATATTGAATAGCATTGGCTATATCCTCCGGATCTCGCGGATCTACATTGAGACCTATACCGATTTCTGAAACCAATTGATTCCAAAAAGGAAAGTTAGACGCTACCACAGGCAAACCCGCAAGCGCATATTCAAAGAGCTTGATTGGCATCGAATCTAAATAATTTACTTGCGGATATAACGTTACCAGACCCACTTTGGACTGGGTGAGTAATTGGACAATTGCCGATCTATCCATTGTTCCGTGATACACCACTTTACTCCAACCCGACAAAGATTTAATTTCAGATTCAAAAGCAGCGGGAGAAATTGCCCCTGCTATATGTAATTTTATATCCTCAGGAAGTAATTCGATGGCTTTGACCAGTTCTCTTATCCCTCTGATTGCTGTTACACCTCCCACATAAACTATGGCGGTTTCTCTATCCTTCCATTCCGGCACCGATTGAATTTCCCGTAAGATGGGATAATTAAAAACGGTGGCTACATGGGAATGCATAGCTAAAAAACGCTCAGAAATGGTGTCAGTAGCCGTTATAATAAAAGACAATTTTTTAACTACTCTATTTTCAAACATCTCAAAGCATCTGGCTATGATTGGCCTGCTCCAAGCAGGCATATAAGGTTTCCCCAATATTTGCCTGGGAACATCCTCATGGACATCATAAATCACCTTTTTGCCTAGTCGTAACAATTTCCTCGCCTGTAACAAAAACTCAGGATCGTGAAAATGGTAAATATCCGCATCTATCTCAATGGCCGCTTGAAGCATTGCCTTGGGCCTATTGATCATTCTCAGCCACCGATTCTCCGAAGAAAAATCAATCCCATGAATATGTACTCCACGCTCATTTCGACTGCTTGTATTGGGAGCCAATAGATGAACTTCCCAGCCATTTCTTGCGAGAGAAATACACTCCTTCTCAAATATACGGATATCTAAAACGGGGTGTACTGTAGTAATATGACATACCTTTCCCTTCATCCCTCACCTTTCATTTTCATCCAATGGCTTCTATATACAACATACAGTAAGATCGTCAGTGCCCCACCTCCCGAAAAAAAGATCGTCATCACATTGGTTGAACTCAACAAAATAATAGGCATTCCCATCAGGGCAAGCATAGATTTCCAGTCATTCACAAATAGTGATTGAATCATGCTCAAAACAAAGGAAATCATCATACACCCTAAGAACAAGCCTAGCCAACCAAAATTAGAGTATTCTCGCATAAAACTTGCTGTATTCACTCTTCCTTGTATACCTTGCTTTGCGTATGACGGCTTCCAATATTGATATAACTTGAGATCATAATTTTGGTAACTCTCATTTTGAAATGCCGCTATCCATCCATAGCCCTTTCCCAGAAGGTAAGGTTCTTTTTCTGGCACAACATCCAACCAAAGCGAAACCACTTCACCAGGTATTACCAGAATGCGATTGATCAAGCCAGATAAAAGAGAAGTTTTCTCCTCACTTGTTTTAATGGAAACAAACGTCGTATCATGCTGAATCACCTGATTGTGATGTGCAGTAATAACAAAGACGGAGGTTCCCACCAAAGCGAACCCAATCAATACAATCTTCCACTCCTTGTTCAACAACGCCCATATGATTACGGGCATCAACACCACAACACAAAAACTCTTTTGCATCAACAAAAAGGCATAACAAGCCGAAAAGATGGCTAAAAAAGCAAAACAATAATACCATTTTTTACGAAAAGAATAAAAAATCAAAAACGGCAAAACTGCCTTTAGATTCCATCCGGCAACGTAGATCCAAAGAGTGGGCATACCCACATTTACATTTGCTCTTAAATCAATAAGCTCTTTAACGCTGGTGATACTGAAAGCTCTGAGCATAGGAAATCTGACAAAAAAAATCAAATCCACCAAAGCAATCAAGATAGATATGGCCATCAAAAATGCTATCGAGTTCGATTGTAACCGAGGAAATTTGGGTAACTCAAATGAAAATTTGAAATTTTTAAGTAACTTATTACACAACAAAAAAGTGATATTAAAAACACAAAACGCTGTACACCAAAATAATAAATGTCTTCCGCCGGAAGTGTAAATTATTCCCACTAATAACTGGATCAATACCAAGTTGAAAATCAAGGCTAATAACCAATCCTTACGCCTGGATAGAAGATAATTTAGCTTCATATTGTCTTATTGCTTTCCAAATAATCACACCGTAAATTGAATAGGCCAATACATCCAACAATACTAATACTTTTATCCAAGTTAACACATCTAATCCCTCTATGAGGAACAGCATCAACATTGAACAAAAATAAAATAATTGCCACAAACTGTTCCATTTCAAACGTTCTAAAACCATCAGCACATTAGAAAGTGGAACTACCACAAATCGCAAGGCATAACTCATTACCAACCATGAGGCCAAAATGCCTCCTAATCTCCATTCCTCTCCAAAAATGAAAACAAATAATGATTCCCCAAAAATCATCATTCCCAAGGTCACCAATAAAGACATTCCAAATAGAATAAGAAACACTTTCTTAATCAGGGGTATAATAGATTGGTTATCATTCACTTTAATGCTCAATTGCTGTAACATCACTTGGGCCAATCCCACTGTAATCAAGCTTAATGGCAGAGCCAATAATTGTCTTCCCAAATCCAACTGTCCTGTGATGGCCGACGCATATAACCGCTCTGCCAATAAAATTGGAATGATATAACTTACTTTACTCAATAAATTAGTCCATAAACTGATCCTAAAAAAATCGATATATCGATACAAAGCGGCCTTCATCTCTTCCAATGAAATACCCCTGAAATCACCAGAAATCCTCCTAAACTGTATCCAATAAGTAACAGCATTCATAACATCACCAAGCCATGTACCTAATAGTAAACCGCCCTTTTGCAACGTTAATCCTAATCCTAATTGAAAACCACTTTCAAAAAATCTTCTACTCACCTTATTAATGGCGGATGCACGATAAGCCCTTACGCGAGTAAGCCAACTGCCAAAACTTAAATGTACAGAATTTAAAAAAGCACTAATGGGAATTAAATACAACCAAGGTATCAATTGCTCACCCCATCCGAAGAAATGGACAATTTGCTTTCCAAACAAAAATAAAATCACCCCTAAAATTACACTCGAAATCAACGCAATCAGTGTGCTTCCCAATAAAAGTGCCTTTGCCTCCCTTTCTGATTTTGGCAATACAATCGCTGAATGAAAATTCAATCCTACTGCTACGCATAGTACGGTAATAATTGAGAAATAAACAGCTGCCAATCCAAACTCCTCAGGAGAATATATCCTCCTCAATACAGGCTGCATCAATATTGGGATGCTTTGCGCCAATATGGTGCCTGAAATATTGCTTACAGAATCCTTCGTAAAATCAGACCACCGAAATTTCATGATGAATATTTTTTGTTCCTTCTCCTACGAAGGATGTGGTTGATAATATCAGCCAACAAAACGGAAATAATCCAGCTCTTGTTTCTAAAAAAGACTCAAAGAAAAAATTAATCACAAAAACAAACAAGATAACAACGCCAAAAGCACTTCTTTGCTTCCAATAAAATTGGAACAAATAAAGCAATCCAAGAATAAAAAAAATAAACCCAAATACACCTAACTGAAGAAAAATGGTAAGAAACTGATTATGTGAATTTAACTTTTGCTGAACCACCCCCTGATTATTTCTTGCGATATTGATTTTTTGTAATTCATCATCTACATCACCTGTCCCAAGACCCAACCAAAAATGGCCCTGGATCAATTCCCATGAGGCAGACCACATCATTACACGAGCTTCTGTACTATCCTTACTTTTATTATTTACTACCTCTGCGGTAAAAAGCGCTTTCCATGCCGATTGAAATCGTATTCTCACCACCTCACTCAATAAAACCGTAAGAAATAATGAAAGCACAAAAAGAACTGAAAATAAACGTATTCTTCGGCTCCTGAAATTATTGATCGCATACCGAAGTACGATCAAGAAACTCCCTAACAATAGCACTATTAGCCCTGCCTTTGAAGCAGAAAGCACAATCATCAAAGTGAATAGAAAGAACAAAAACAACAATGTGATTTTCCTCAATTTTAAGAATAATCCAATCATCAAGAGCGCCCCTATCGACATGTACGCAGCGAGATAACTCCGATGTAAAAAAAATGAAAATTCAGATTCTTGCCAAAACTTCCAAATATCTGCTTCATCCGCAGTCAATGTTCGGTACGAAGCAAATCCTATCAGCAAGAAACTATTGATGAACAAACCCAAAATAAAAATCTGAATCCATCTTCTCACTTCCACAAAATGAGAAAACTGATTAAAAAAGAAAGGAAGCAAAATAAATGAAAGTTTATATTCAATATTTCTCGAACCCAAATTGTCATTTTCTGTCCATAACAATCCAAGTACATAAGCAGCAAAAAACACCAACATGCCCATTCCAATCACACTGAATCTAAAATTTAAAAGTTGTTCTCCCCTTGTAAATTTTTCTCGAACCAAGAGCAAAAAAGTAACCATTATGAACATCGGCATCCACTTGAGAAGGGGCAATAACAATAACATCCCTATAGCCATCAATCTGAGGGACATATCGGCTCTTTTGAACCAACTGAATAAGCCTACAAAATCAAATATCGGATGAACGGTTACCATCTACGAAAACAAAAATAAACACATGACATACATTTTTCCATTAACTTGCAAGAACTTATGAATAGTAAGGATTGTAAACCCCATGTAGCGATTATCATCCCTTGTTTTAATGAAGAAAATTTCATCTCCGCATGCATTACCTCGTGCTTACATCAAAAATTTATAGGAGAAATTAAGGTGTATGTTGTAGACGGGATGAGCACAGATAGCACGGCTCATATTTTAAGTCAACTTCTACTTGAATTTCCCAACCGACTCCACCTTCTATTCAATCCAAAAAGAGTAACACCCATCAGTCTGAACATTGGACTGCAAGAGGCGCAGGCTGAATATAAAATGATCTTGGGCGCCCATTCTACATTACCTCCCGATTATATTCAGAAATGCGTGCAGGCGTTCGAAAACCATCCCGAAGCAAGCTGTGTGGGGGGAATTATCTTAAATCAATACGCCAATGCTACCTCGGAAAGTATTGGTTTAGCGATGTCCTCGCCGTTTGGGGTGGGTAACGCCACCTTCCGAACAGGAGGTGAAAAAAAATGGGTGGATACGGTTGCATTTGGTATGTACAAGCACGAAGTATTTGAGAAAATTGGATGGTTCAATGAGGATTTAATCCGAAATCAAGATGATGAATTCAATTTCAGAGTAACAAAAGCTGGATTTCGAATTTTGTTTGATCCCTCCATACATTGCGACTACTTTGTCCGCGGATCGTATCGCAAACTCTGGAAACAATATTTTCAATATGGCTTTTGGAAAGTATATGTGAATATACTTCATCATCAGGTGACGAGCATACGACAATTATTCCCCGCTGCATTCGTCCTCTACCTCTTGATCTGGATGACCACTTTATCCATATCTATGGGAATTTTTCAAATTTCCTCCATACCCGCGATGATGTATCTCCTAGCTGGTCTATTCTTTGCGCTTAGGAAGAAAAAATCAAAATGGCTCTATATTGCATTATCCTTTCCAATACTACACTTGAGTTATGGTCTAGGATATTGGAAGGGAATCATTCAATTAGGCATATTTAAAATCCAACCCCATGCCCATCATGCGCAACACAATCGTTAACACTTTTCTAATATTATTGATCATGCCATGCTGTCAGCGCTTTTTTGCCCAAAGCATTCCGGATATTAAAATCCAAGACTGGACATTTTCAGCAGCGAATGATTCCCATACCATGGCTGCCAATATACCCAGCAATGTATTTTCAGATCTGCTACTCAACGGAAAGATAAAAAATCCTTTACTAGGGTCCACCGAAAAAGAAGTGCAATGGGTCAGCCAACAGGATTGGGAATATCAGGCACTATTCGATATAAATCAAGCCCAATGGAAACATATTGCATCGGGAAATGAATGCACGTTAATCTTACCAGAAATTGACACCTACGCCGATATTTGGTTGAATGGACGCTGGATTTTGAGGACAGATAATGCTTTTGTTACCTGGAAATTAGACATCCGCGATTTTATCCAATTAGGCAAGAACAATATTCGTATTCTTCTTCATTCCCCTTATAAAATCGCACAAGAAAAATTGAAGCTACTTCCTTATCCCATTCCAGGAGATAGCATACGGGC
>CANHWU010000024.1 GCA_947464415.1 Flavobacteriales bacterium | reverse complement strand
GATTTCTGTGATGTGGGAATTGCTGTTTCCACCCCCAAAGGGCTAATGGTGCCTATTGTCCGCAATGCGGAGAGCATGAGTTTAGCGCAAATAGAAAAAAGCATTGGTGACATGGCCAAGAAAGCGCGTGATGGGAAAATTACAGTAGACGATATGGCCGGAGGAACTTTTACCATTACCAATGGAGGAGTATTTGGATCCATGTTGTCCACCCCCATCATTAACCCTCCACAGAGCGCTATTTTGGGCATGCATAATATTGTGGAGCGTCCAGTGGCTGAAAATGGTCAGGTAGTAATTCGTCCTATCATGTACATCGCCTTGAGCTATGATCATCGTATCATCGATGGAAGAGAGAGTGTTGGTTTCTTGGTAAAAGTGAAGGAAATGTTGGAGAATCCGGAACGCATGATATTTGGTGGAAAAACCGCTGAAGAAGTGTTGTTGGGGCTTTAAAATTGACCTTACCTTTACTGCATGAAGAAAGTACATAATTTTTCTGCAGGTCCTAGTATTCTGCCAAGCGAAGTAATTGCTCAAACCGCCGCGGCTATTCAAGAATTTGATGGTATGGGGTTGAGTATTTTAGAGATTTCTCACCGTTCTAAAAACTTTGAACGGGTAATGCAAGAAGCGCGTGACGCTGTCAAGGAGATTTTGCATCTTCCCAGTAGATATGAGGTGGTCTATTTGCAAGGTGGAGCAACGTTGGGTTTTCATATTGCAGCCATGAATTTCATGAAAGAAAATGGCAAGGCAGTGTATGCCAATACCGGGGTTTGGGCGAGTGGAGCCATCAAGGAAGCGAAGGTATTAGGAACAGTGGATGTTCCATTTGACTCTTCTTCCAGCAATCATAATCATATTCCGGAAGTTGTATTTGAAGGCAACTATGATTATGCTCATTACACTTCGAATAATACGATATACGGAACGCAATATCATAACACTCCGAAATCTTCTGTTCCCTTGATCTGTGACATGAGTTCCGATATTTTTTCGCGTCCTGTAAACGCTGAAGCACACGCTTTGATTTATGCTGGCGCGCAAAAGAATTTAGGTCCTGCCGGTACTACTTTGTACATCGTTGATATGGAGCAATTGGGAAAGACAGGTCGTAAACTTCCTATATATATGGATCTAAAGGCACATGTAGAAAAGGATAGCATGTACAACACGCCTCCAGTTTTGGCCGTGTACACTTGCATGTTGACATTGCGCTGGATCAAGGCGCAAGGAGGTTTGGCGGGCATGGAGAAAAGGAATCATGAAAAGCAATCGTTGTTTTATAGTGAGTTAGATAGAAACGGTATGTTCGAAGGACATGCTGTTCCCGATGCTCGTTCATGGATGAACCCTACCTTTCGTTTGGTGAATGATGCTTTGACGGCTGATTTTGATGCCATGTGGAAGGAGGCAGGTATCAGTGGGATAGCAGGTCATAGAAGTGTAGGGGGATACAGAGCTTCCATGTACAATGCTTTGCCTGTAGAGAGCGTGCAAGTATTGGTGGAAGTGATGAAAGAATTTGAAAGAATCAAAGGATAAGACAATGAAAATTTTGGCAAATGATGGAATCGATGCGGCAGGTAAGGCGGCATTGCTGCAACAAGGTCATGAAGTATTGACAGAGACCATTGCGCAGGTGGAATTGATAGATTTTATCAATGCGCATCAAGTAGAAGGTTTGTTGGTGCGCAGCGCCACCCAAGTGAAACGCGATGTATTGGAGGCATGTCCTTCATTGAAGTGGGTAGGTCGCGGTGGAGTGGGGATTGATAATATTGATGCCACTTACGCCAAGGAGAAAGGAATTGTGGTATTTAATACACCAGCAGCGAGTTCTCTGAGTGTGGCGGAATTGGTAATGTCCATGCTTTTTGCGGCGGCTAGGTTTACGTACACGGCGGGTGGAAGTATGCCAAACAGTGGAGCAGAGCAATTTGCCTCGTTGAAGAAGCAATTTAGCAAGGGGATAGAGTTGAAGGGAAAGACTTTGGCGATCATTGGATTAGGAAGGATTGGTAGGTCATTGGCGGGATATGCATTGGGTTGCGGTATGAAGGTAATCGCCGTGGATCGATCAGGAGAGGCTTCAACGGAGATTGATTGGGAGATACAAGGATTGGGCGTGGTAAAAATTCCAGTGGCGATTCTACCGTTAGAGGAGGCCATTGCACAGGCTGATTTTATTTCTTTGCACGTACCCAAGCAGCCTAATGGTGAGGCTGTCATTAGCGCTAGGGAGTTGGGAATGATGAAGAAGAGTGCATGGATAGTGAATTCCTCTCGAGGCGGAGTCATTCATGAAGAAGATTTATTGGTTGCATTGAATAACCATCAGATTGCAGGCGCCTGCTTGGATGTTTTTGTTGGAGAGCCCAAGCCCAACGCAGATTTATTGAAACATCCAAAAATTATCGCGACTCCCCATATAGGGGCTTCTACAGCTGAAGCGCAGGAGAGAATTGGTTTGGAAATAGCGGAGATTGTAGCTCAATTGACGATGAAATAAAGGGATGGCCACTTTTTTACCTTTTCGTGGAATAAGAGCGACAGACGACAAGATGCATTTGGTGGCATCACGGTCTTTTTTATCCTATACAGAGCAAGAGTTGCAGGATAAATTGATGAATAATCCTTTCACCTTTTTGCGTATTATTCAACCCACGCAACAGCGTGAAATTCCGGACAGTGAAAAGTTTGAGCAGGTAAGAAAAGTTTTCGATGAATTCATAGCCCAAGGAATTTTTGTTCAAGAAGAAACAGAAAGTTTTTATCTGTACAGACAGCGCAAAGACGGAAGAGATTATTTAGGTTGGATGGGAGGAATGGCGGTAGAGGATTATCGAAATGGAGTAATCAAGTTGCACGAGCACACCATTGAACGCAGAGAGAATTTGTTTGCTGAATACCTTGCCACTACTGGTATCAATGCCGAACCTGTTTTAATGTTTTCTCATTTTTCAACGAGTTTTAAAGAATGGATGAGTGATCTTCAATCGACCTCACCATTGTGCAATTTTTCCACTACAGACAAAGCGCAGCATACCATTTGGCGGATCTCTGAGGGAGAGTCGATAGAGAAAATTAAGATAGAGTTTGCGCAACTCAGTGCGATTTATATTGCCGATGGTCATCATCGATCAGCATCGAGTGAAAGATTACAAAGGATGCATCCAGAGTGGCCCGGTACCCACCAGTTTTTAAGTTTTGTGGTGGATGAAGCTAGCTTGAAGATTCATCCTTTTCATCGTGCGGTGGTAGAGATGGATGTAAGTGTTGAGGGGCTATTGGCTCAATTGGAGGAGAAATTTGATAAAGTCAGTTGCAGTGGAGAGGATATTCCCAAGGGATGTTTTGGAGTGGTGATATCCAAAGAAGTAATCGTTTTTCGATTTGCAGCATCCGATGCAATTGATCCCGATAAATTATCCAATCAAGTGTTGACCGAAATTTTGGGCATTGAAGATTTGAGAAGAGATAAGCGCATCCGTTTCATAGAAGGCCCTAAGGGGTGGAGTTATGTCCAGGAAATGGTGAATCAAGGTAAATATGCATGTGCATTTTTGTTGTCTTCTGTATCAACCACTGAGTTGTGCACAGTAGCAGACCATAATGGTGTAATGCCCCCAAAAAGTACCTATATAGAGCCCAAATTGCGCAGTGGATTGATTATTTATCCCATCAATCATGGCATTTGATTACGCCCAATATCAGTCCATTAAAGAAAGGATAAAAGAGAAGGTTTGTTTAGTGCCAGTCACTAAAACGAAGCCTGTATCCGCTATTGAAGCCGCTTATGCTCAGGGTATCCGCGATTTTGGTGAAAACTATGTTCAAGAACTTCGAGATAAGCAGCCATTGCTTCCGGCTGATATTCGTTGGCATTTTATTGGGCATTTGCAGTCCAACAAAGTAAAATACATTGCACCGTATGTGTACATGATTCAAAGTGTCGACAGTGCTAGTTTGTTGCAGGAAATACAAAAGCAAGCCAAGAAGCACAACCGCGTGATTCGGGTGTTGTTGCAGGTGCATGTTGCCCAAGAGGAAACAAAATTTGGATGGAATGCGGATGAGCTTTTTGGTTGGTTATCAGGTGGTGATTGGAAGACATGGGAAAATGTTTCTATACAAGGAGTGATGGGAATGGCCAGCTTTGTGGAGGATAGGCAACAAATTCAGGAGGAGTTTGATGAGGTTTATCGATGTTTTGATCGGTTGAATAGAGAAATATTCACCGATACCCCTTTGACCATTGTTTCCATGGGCATGAGCGGTGATTGGGAATTGGCTGTGCAAAGGGGAAGTACACTGATCAGGATAGGGTCGGCTTTATTCGGGGCGCGCAATTAACGGCTGATTGTAGATACAAATTTAGAAAAATGGGAAATTGCCTGTCATAAGGGCTTAATCTCGCAACATGTTGCGAATAGGAGTTTTGGGCGTAGGGCATTTAGGTAAAATCCATTTGCGTTGTTTGCAGGATTTGCCGGAACAATTCGAGTTGGTTAGTTTTTTCGATCATCAAATGGCGGCGGCCAAGGAAGCCATGGAGTTGACTGGGCTCATGCCCAGCCATAGTGTAGAACACTTGTTGGAGCAGGTAGATGCGGTGGTGATTACGGTTCCTACCTTATCTCATTATAAAATGGCCATTCAAGCCGTTCGTCAGTTTAAGCATGTATTCATTGAAAAGCCCGTATGTGCTGATATGGAAGAGGCGCGTTCCTTATTAAAATTGGTGAGGGAAGCCCAGGTGACCTGTCAAGTGGGGCACATTGAAAGATTTAATCCTGTATATACCGCGGCTATTCCATTTATTTCGAATCCAAGTTTTATTGAGTGCAGAAGACTCATGCCCTCGCATCATCGAGGATTGGATGTATCAGTAGTATTGGATTTGATGATCCATGATATTGATTTGGTTCTGAAGATTACGGGTGCCAGTGTGAGAAAGATTACGGCCAATGGCAGCTCAGTATTTAGTTCACTCATTGATATAGCCAATGTGCGTTTGGAAATGGACAATGGAGCAGTGGCGCAACTTACGGCTTCTCGCATTCACCATGAGGCGGAGCGAAAGATGACCATTTATCAGCGAGATCAGTACTTGAAATTAGATTTTTTGAATCATCAATTGGAGCGAGTAGATGCGGCAGGTCAAGCCAATGGCAGAATTGAAGAAATCAAGGTGCATCCAGTGAATGCTATTCAAAATGAGTTGATGGCCTTTCATGATGCTATTCAGCAGCAAAGGGAGCCTGTGGTGACACTGGAAGATGGGCTGAAGGCTTTGGATATTGCTTTGCAGGCAACCGCATTATCAGAGAGCTCAACCATGGTAAACGATGAGCGTGTTTTTTCTCCTGATACAGAGCAATAATCAAAGAAGTTTGTCGTTTTTGGTGCGTGGCAGATTATTTTCGCGGACCTATATTGGAATTGCATGAAGCGATGCGTATTGTTTTTTAGTTTGATTGTTTGTTTTGTGTTTGTTTTGTCGTGTCGAAAATCGGCTGTACCTGGTTTTATCTATGTGCCGGGCTTTGATTTTGAAGTCATGACTAGTCAAGGTACCTCCAGTAATAATTTTACTGAGGTGTGGATGTATAAGGATGAGCAGCCCTTGGGCGTTTTTGCGCTACCGGCATTGATACCGGTGATACATGATGGCAAAGCGGAAATTAAGTTTTTTGCAGGAATAAAGAATAATGGAATCAGTGATACTCGTATACGATATCCTTTCATCACCGCTTTTGATACCACTTTGGTTTTTATTCCTGGTAACACGGATACCATTGTTCCTCATTTTAAATATGAAGAACTCTGCACGATAGAGCAACAAGGATTTGAAAGTGGAAATTTTTTAGTGGAATTGGCGGGTAATGGTGGAATATTCAGTGCGGTGACGGATGACAACTTGGTATTTGAAGGAAATCGATCCGGAATGGGGTCGTTGAATAGTGGCGCTGGTAAAATTTACTTTAAAGATGATACCAATAGAGATTTTCTAGGGGGTGAAATGTACTTCTTAGAAATGAATTATAGTTGTAACAACAAGATGTCCGTTGGATTATTGGTGACAGAGGCGAGTGGCATCACCAAAGAATTGGCATTGATCGTCAATCCCACTCAAAGTATCGATGGGGCCCCTGTTTGGAAGAAAATTTATGTTGATTTTGGTGCGATACCTCAAAAGCATCCGCAAGCCTTGTTTTATGAGTGGTACATAGAATCGATTCCAGATGCTCCCAATAAAGCCGTGGAATTGTATTTGGATAATTTGAAATGGGTAAAATGGCAGTGAGATGAGAGAGGAGCGTCAGCTATTCAAATACATTTTTTTTGACGTTTTGACCGCATTGATGTCATGGACTCTTTTTTATTCATTCAGAAAAATCAATTGGGAGGGAGTGCAGACCAATGAGTTGTATTCGATAGCAACAAAAGACGAGCATTATTATCTTGGATTTTTCTTAATCCCATTATTTTGGTGTGTGCTTTATTTTTTAATGGGGCAGTATAAAAGGATTTTTCGTAGACATAGGATACAGGAAGTAGCGGAAGTTTTTGTTGCCACTTTGCTAGGAACTTTGATTTTGTTTTTTGTTGTCTTGTTGGACGATCAATTGCCTAATTATAGAGCCTACTATACTTCATTGTCTTTTTTGTTTGCCACTCATTTTTTATCGGCCTTGTCGGCTCGTTTCATGTTGACCTCTTTCACAGTGAAGAAGATGAACAGCGGAGAATGGGGATTTCCTACCATCATTGTTGGGGGCAATGCAAAGGCGATTTCACTGTATGAGGAGATCACTGCGGGTGGGCAGATGAGCGGTTATCAGTTTGCAGGTTTTGTGAGAATCAACGGTAAAGATGATTTGCTGGTGCGTCATATGCCATTTTTGGGCAAGGTAGAAGATTTGCCCAAATTAATAGTAGAGTATCGTATCAAGGATGTGATTATTGCGGTGGAGAGTTCTGATCATCGTGATTTGGAAAAGGTTTTAAACCTGCTGCTTGATTTTGATGTGGATATCAGTATTATTCCTGACACCTTTGATTTGTTAAGCGGATCTGTAAAAATGTCGGCTTTGTACGGAGTTCCTCTGGTGCGTATTCGACGAGATTTAATGCCTACATGGCAGGTGAGTTTGAAGCGATTGATGGATGTGGTGTTGTCTTTGATGGCTATAATATTATTGTTACCCGTCTACTTTATACTCGCCATTTTAGTCAAGGGAAGTTCTGATGGCCCTGTCTTTTTTTGGCAGGAGAGAATTGGGAAGCACGGACATCCTTTCCGCATGATGAAATTCAGAACCATGTATATGGACGCTGAAAAAAATGGTCCTCAATTATCCTCTTCTTTCGATCAAAGAATCACCCCTATTGGACGGTTTCTTCGGAAAAGTAGATTGGATGAAATCCCCCAGTTTTGGCATGTTGTCATTGGTGAGATGTCCTTAGTGGGACCGCGTCCTGAAAGGGCTTTTTATATTGAAAAAATCAAAGAAACAGCACCGCACGTGAAAAAATTGTTGCGCGTTCGTCCGGGTATCACCTCGTGGGGACAAGTAAAGTATGGATATGCTGAAAATGTAGAGCAGATGATCCAGCGGCTAAAATATGATATCCTGTATCTGGAGAATATGACACTTGCAATGGATATCAAAATACTTTTTTATACCGTGGTGACGGTGTTGAGAGGCAGGGGAAAGTGAGATCACCGCTTTCTCAATTCAAATATTCCACAACCATAATTACATCCGCAATTATTGGCGATGGCGTGCTCGGTGAGCTCAATATTTTCTTGTAAATTCCCAGTTTCATCTACGAATGAGAACTGAATGAGTTCAAATTTTTCTTGAAACAGATCTAGGAGATAGGTCAATGAAAATACACGATGAGCATTGAATTCAATTCTTTGAGGACCTATTGGCGTTGAAAAATAAAAAACACCTCCATTCTTTAGCATCTTCGTGATATTTTCGAGTGCCTTGATATGGCCAAAATAATCTATAGGATCGCCATATCGACCTAAACCAAAATGCTCAATGGCATGTAATGAAGAAATTGAGTCGCAACAATCCAACAAGTCTGATGGAAGTTGCATTAAGTCGGCTTGACGAAAATGAATATTTTTCACGCGGCTAGAAATGGCGCGAATATCCAGCACCTCAATTTCTCTGAAGCAAGCCACATGGGCCACAAATCCATCGGTTCGGGAGCCAATGTCGATATGGCGCAATGGTTGGGAATTGAAGATTCTTCGGGCAACGAGTAAATCCTGGTGAAAGTAATGACCCTTCATCGTCCCCCCTTCGTGTTGATCTTCATGGAAAATGGGGCGATTTTTGGAAAAAATAAATGAACGGTCTTGTCCTTGCTGTTGTTTAAGTAATCGGAGTTGGTTTTCGAATTTTCTTTTTTGGGAGAGGTGGAACGGGCGCAATAATTTAGTCAAGTCAATGCCGTTTTTTCTCAATGTTCGATCAATCCTACGAGTTATTTTGTTGATCATTTTTCAAATTTTTTAGTAGATAAACGGAAATAGTCGAGCGGTATTTTTTTGGTATTGACGATATTGATCTCCAAATTGCTGAATTAGCGCATTCTCTTCAATGTTGATCCTATTGCGAAGCGCAATGAAGAAAATAGAAACCACAGTGATCAAGCTCCAATAATGATTAAGAGAGATACCGAATCCGAATAAAGTCAACATGATTCCTGTGTAGGAAGGATGCCTGAGTCTTTGATAAAGTCCACTCTGTATCAACTGATGATCTTTGTGTAGGATGACATCCACCGTGAAAAATTTTCCTAGCTGTCGTATCGCAATAAAACGAAAAGTGACTCCTGAAATCATGAACAATAAGCCCAATTGTCCCCATCTGAAATCACTGAAAATGGGTTGATCAGAGTAGATGGCGATAAGTGAACTTACGGTGACTCCTATAAATGCAGAAATCCAGAGTAGCCATTCGGAACCTTGGTCTTTTCTCTCTTTTTGGATATTCCCTGATCGAGCAAAGCGATTCAGGTAGATTTCTGACCCAATCCAGATCAGGTAAGTTGTACTATAAAGCAATAACATCATGGTTTATTTTACTTCGGCAATTCCCACTCGCTCTCCCAATGTAGCGGTGGCGATGAATCGTGGATCATGCGCTATTTTTTTCCAACAATTCAACATATCACTTGAAAAGTTGATGTCGTCGAAAAGGATAATAGAACCACTTTGGGCCTTTTTTAAGACGATTTCCATTTGAGGCAATACAAATTCACTGGTATGAATGGCGTCTATGAATGCGATGTCTATCTTTTCCTCTGGGCCCAAGACTCTATCAATATTGTCTTCAAAAGTGCCTTTGATGAGGAGGTATTGTGGGCCAATCTTCTTTAAATTTTCATCAGCGATATTGGCCCAAATCTCATTCGGTTCAAAAGTTAGTAACCGTCCTTGATTATTTTTTTTTATCCCAGAAAGAAAGTACATGCCTGAAATCCCGAATGCTGTGCCGAACTCTACCACTACTTTTGGTTTTTTAGATTGTACTAAATGACAAAATGCATTTCCCATGAAGGGCTGTGTTCTTACCGTGTCTGGTTTGCGCTGCGCATTGCCTTTTTTGCTTTCATCATAACCCTGCCATAAAGGTTGCGATCCTTGTTCATTGGTGGCAATAGCAGTCTTTTCTATGAGAACACTATCAGGGCAAATGGTAGGATTTAAAAATTCCCCCTCCCAATTTTTACAAATCCAGGCAGAGGGATCTTTTAATTCCCAGGTTAAGGGAATTTTTTTACCTACATAATTGATAAGGTAGGGACGTAGGATTTTTTTAATGGTAGAAAGCATTTCGTTGTCTTTGAGAGTAAAAATACGAAGAACGAATGTTTTCAGGTTATTTAGTGATAGAATTCATGCATGCATCACACTTAGAATAGAGATTCAATGAAAACAGCTTGCGAGATTCTCTCTCTGATTAAGAATAAATACAGTTACGGAATAGATCAATGTCTATTCAAAAGAAATTTCAATCAAGCGAACAACTGCTCCATCACTTGTCGCATTCTCGCCTCATGCATTTTACTCGATCCTGCTGCAGGACTTGCTTGTGCAGGATAGGCAATCACGTCAATGTTGGACTTTCTCATCATGCGCATGATGTAACTCCACGCTCCCATGTTTTCTGGCTCTTCTTGTGCCCACAAAAGTTGTACTTTTTTACCATAACCCTTTAGTGCTTTTTCCAAGGCCTTTTCAGGGAAGGGGTACAATTGCTCCAAGCGAATTAGCGCCATGTCGCTCACTCCTCTCTTTTCCCTTTCTTCCAGCATATCGTAGTACATTTTTCCTGTGCATAAGACCACTTTATTGGCCTTCTTTTTGTCCACACTGTTGTCTTCAATGACCATTTGAAAACTTCCCTTGGCCATCTCTTTGATACTGCTCACGGCTTTGGGGTGACGCAATAATTTTTTGGGAGTGAATACTATCAAGGGTTTGCGGAAAGGTTGTTTCACTTGCTTGCGCAAAAGATGAAAGAAATTAGCGGGAGTAGTCACATCACATACTTGCATGTTGTGCTCTGCGCACAACTGTAGGAAGCGTTCCATTCTGCCAGAACTATGTTCTGAGCCTTGTCCTTCATACCCGTGCGGTAAGAACATCACGATGCCATTCATACTGCCCCACTTATCTTCAGCGGCGCTGATGAACTGGTCAATCATGATTTGCGCTCCGTTATTGAAATCTCCAAATTGTGCTTCCCAAATGGTAAGACCTTGTGGCGTTCCAAAAGCATAACCGTAATCAAAACCCAACACACCATACTCACTCAATAACGAATTGTAAATGCGCAGCGGCGCTTGCTTCTTATCTAATAAATTCAGGGTGATGAATTCTTTTTCCGCATCCTCATCGGTCTTTACAACAGCGTGACGATGTGAGAAAGTTCCACGCTCTACATCTTGTCCAGATATTCTGACGGGATGACCTTCCGTCAACAGAGAGGCGTAGGCAAGAAGTTCGCCCATGGCCCAATCTAACTGATCGTTTTGAATCATATTCAATCGATCTTCAAATACTTTTTCAGTTTTTCTGAAAAACTTTTCTCCGCTAGGAAGGGTCGATAATTTTTTTCCCAACTCCACCAACTTCTTCTCAGTTACACCTGTGTTGGGAGCGGTATCAAAGTCTACTGGTGTTGAGAATCTGATGTCTTTCCAAGTTTCTTCCAAAAAGTGTTTGACGAAAGAACTGTTCTTTGTTTTGGCTTTTTCCAAACTGGTGTCCAAGTGACTTTCGAATTGCATTCGAACGGCCTCCGCTTCCTCCAGGGTAATGTTCCCTTCTGATTGGAGTTGTTTTAAATACAACTCACGCAAGCTCAAGTGTGAGGCGATGTGTTTGTACAAAGAAGGTTGGGTGAATTTTGGCTCATCTCCTTCATTGTGCCCGTATTTTCTGTATCCCAATAGATCGACAAATACATCCATATTGTACTTCTCTCGGTACTCTAATGCCCATTGCATGGCGGTAATCACAGCTTCCACATCATCGGCATTCACATGGAATACGGGACATAGCGTAGTTTTGGCAACATCTGTACAATAAGTAGAAGAACGTCCATCGAGATAATTGGTGGTGAAGCCCACCTGATTGTTGGTGACAATGTGAATGGTTCCTCCGGTTCTGTATCCATCCAATAATGCCATTTGCACTACTTCATAAACAATACCCTGTCCTGCAATCGCGGCGTCTCCATGCACGAGGATGGGAACAATTTTTTTCTCGTCATTGAGGTAATGGTCAATTTTTGCTCTCGTTAATCCCTCCACGACAGGATTCACCGCCTCTAGGTGAGAAGGATTGGGACAAAGTGTGACGTGTACATTGTTTCCATTGACGGTAATATCGCGGGAATATCCTAAGTGATATTTTACATCACCATCCATGTTGCCTTCAAATTCTACTCCTTCAAACTCGCGAAAAACTTCCTCTTGGGGTTTTTCCAAAATGTTGGTGAGCACATTCAATCGACCACGATGGGCCATTCCGATGACAAATTCCTGAACGCCTATTTCCGCTCCTTTCTTCACGATGTAATCCATCGCAGGCACTACGGCTTCGCATCCCTCGACACTAAACCGCTTTTGTCCTACAAACTTTTTGTGGATGTATTGTTCGAACAAAGAAGCTTTGGAGGTCATCTCGAAGATTTTCTTCTTTTCTTCTTGTGAGTATTTTGGTTTATTGACGGCTTCAATTTTAGAACGCAACCATTCTACACGCTCCGGATCGCGGATATACATGAACTCGATACCGATGCTTTGGCAATAAGAATTTTCTAAATGTGCAACAATGTCTTTCAGTTTAGCATCCCCCAATCCGATTTCAGTACCCGCATGGAAGGTCTCTTCCAGATCAGCATTGGAAAGTCCAAAATTTTCTATGGATAATGTCGGAGTGTATTTTCTACGCTCTCTGACAGGATTGGTTTTGGTGAAAAGGTGTCCGCGTGTGCGGTAGGCGTTGATGAGACTGATGACCTTGAATTCTTTGGAGGTCACCGCATTCATGCGGCTTCCGTCGGGGAGGACAGGGTAGGATTCGTTTTGAAATTCAAAACCTTCAAAGAATCTTCTCCAAGAAAGGTCTAAACTATTGGGATCTTCCTTGTATTGGTGATAAAGGGCATCAATGGTTTGGATGTCCACATTACCGATGAATTGGTCCACGCTCATGCTTTTCTAATTGCAAATTGGGACCAAATATAAGCAGTTAAAAAAGTCGTTATCCCGATATTTTTTCAGAAAGTTCTAACCATCGCAACTCGAGGGAATTGAGCTCCTCTATCACGGCGGCCAATTCAGCGCTGGTGGCCATCAGGGCCTCGTGTTGATCAAGTACTGTTTGTAATTTCTCTTCTAATTGGGATTTTAACTTTTCCAATTCAGGTATCCGTTTTTCAATCTGATCCCACTCATATTTTTCTTTGAAGCTGAATTTCTTATTGGTGGTGCTCGAAACAGTAGGTTTTTCCGTTTCTTCAGTCTCTTTGTTCAATCCTTTTTTAGCGCTGTCTTCCTGCGATTGATGGTCTTTGAATTGTTGATAGGTTCCGATGATGTCTCTTACATTTCCTTGTCCATCGAGTACAAAGAGATGGTCCACCAATTTGTCTAAAAAGTAACGATCATGCGAGACGATGATCAAGCAGCCAGGGTAGGCCATGAGGTATTCTTCCAGCGCACTCAATGTAAAAACATCGAGGTCGTTGGTGGGCTCATCCAAAATCAAGAAGTTGGGATTTTTCATGAGGATGAGTAATAGTTGCAACCTTTTTCTTTCGCCGCCGCTCAAGGATTCCACGAGCTGGAAGTGCATGGGTTTGGGGAATAAAAAGCGTTCCAACATTTGGGCGGCACTGATGGTGCGTCCCTTGGTGAGTGGAATAAATTCTGCGATGTCTCTTACCGCTTCAATCAACCGTTGCCCCTCTTTGAGCTCGCCCATGTTCTGACGGTAATAGCCCATAACCACGGTATCGCCAATGACCACCTTTCCGCCATCCGGTTCTTCATTGAGTGTCATGAGTTTGAGCAAAGTAGTTTTACCCGCACCATTGGGACCTACCAAACCTACTTTCTCTCCTGTTTTGAAAACATAATCCCATCCATTCAGTACTTTTTTCTCTCCCCAATGTTTTTTGACTTTATGAAATTCTACAATCTTGCTGCCCAATCGACTCATATTGATTTCAGGCGAAAGCTCTTGGGTTTCGGGACTTCTTTTGACCGATTCCTTTAATTCTTGAAATCGATCCATTCTGCTCTTGCTCTTGACTGTTCTTGCACGGGGCATTTTGCGCGCCCATTCTAGCTCTCTGCGGAACAGGTTCATTTGCTTCTCTTGAGAGGCGGCTTCTAACGCTTCGCGCTCCGATTTTTTTTCGAGGTAATAAGAGAAATTGCCTTTGTATTTGTACAGTTGGCCATTCTCCAATTCCAAAATTTCGTCGGTGATGTTTTCCAAAAAATAACGATCGTGGGTGATCATGAACAAGGTCATGTGTGATCGAGTGAGGAAATTTTCTAGCCACTCGATCATGTCCAAGTCGAGGTGATTGGTGGGCTCATCCAATAGTAAAAAATCGGGCTCTTCCACGAGCACACTGGCCAAGGCCACGCGTCGTTGTTGCCCACCGCTGAGTTGTCCAGCAAGCGTATTCCAATGATGCAAATCCAAAGCCCCTAGGATTTGTTTCATTTTGGCCTCATACTCCCAGGCATTGGAGGCCTCCATTTCGGCCATGGCTTTGTCTAAGGGCAGATTTTTTTCCAACGCTTCCTCATACATCGCGATGGCGCGCGACATGGCATTGTTGGATTTGAGAACGTTTTCCAGTACGGATTTATTGAAATCCAATGCGGGATTTTGCTCCAAATATGCCACCCGAACTTCTTTGTTGTAAATGACTTTTCCCTCGTCCGGCGCTTCCTTGCCGGATAGAATATTCATCAATGTGGTTTTGCCTGCGCCGTTTCTGGCCAGTAGTGCCACTTTTTGTCCCTTTTCAATGCCAAATTGTAAATTTTGAAAGAGTTGACGAATGCCGTAGCTTTTGGAAAGGTTTTCTACCGAGAGGTAATTCATGGTGCAAAAGTACGATGCTGCTTACCTTCGCTTATATGAAAAATTGGCGATTGCAAAAAATGTCCGACATGACGGCCATGGAGTGGCATCGGATTTTGGCCTTGCGAGCAGAGGTGTTTGTGGTAGAGCAGCATTGTGCATACCAAGATCCCGACGGTAAAGATTTTCAATGTTATCATCTCACCATGGAAAGCGGAGAGGCCTTGGTGGCTTATGCGAGATTGGTTCCCCCAGGCGTCAGTTATCCGGAGGCCGCTATTGGTCGGGTGGTTACTTCATCTCTGGTAAGAGGCCAAGGTTGGGGAAAGGCATTGATGGAAGTGGCCATAGCGCAAACTATGAAGCAATTTCAGGTGAATGAAATTTGTATTTCCGCACAATCGTACTTGCTGCAATTTTATACGGAGCTAGGATTCGTCCAAGAAGGGGAGGAGTATTTAGAAGATGATATTCCGCATTGGAAGATGCGCAGAAGGGAATCTCGGGGTTAGACAGTCATGTTACAATGAACAGCCTTCGCACTTGTGGGCTTACCATAGATTTAGCAGTACTTCTCTTATATTTGCCTTATGTCGAATGAACGCAATGTTACCATCGTTCCTCCTGCTATTTATACAGGAATCAAGGAAGTGCCAATCAAGCCCGCGGCTGCGGGAATTCCTGCCATCTCTTCTTCCTTGTATCACATCTCAGAAGAAATGGGATTGTGGAAGGGAATTAAAACCTTGATGAAGCTGAACCAAAAGGAGGGGTTTGATTGTCCCGGTTGCGCTTGGCCCGATCCCGATCACCGCTCTGTACTCGGAGAGTATTGTGAGAACGGCGCCAAAGCCATTGCAGAGGAAGCCACTGATAAGATTTGCGATCCCGCGTTTTTTGCACGACACAGCGTGGAGGAAATTTCATCTTGGAGTGATTTTCAAATCGGGAAAAGTGGAAGAGTATCGGATCCCATGTATCTTCCTAAAGGGGAGTTGTATTATAAACCCATTTCCTGGGAAAAGGCGTTTGAACTCATTGGAGAGGAGATGCGTGCATGTGCCACTCCTCATGAGGCAGTATTTTATACCAGCGGTCGTACGAGCAATGAGGCTGCCTTCATGTATCAGTTGTTAGTGCGATTATGGGGAACGAATAATCTTCCTGATTGCTCCAATATGTGCCATGAGAGTTCGGGAGTGGCGTTGACAGAGACAATAGGCATTGGAAAGGGAACGGTGAAGTTAGAAGATATTTATCACGCCAAAGTGGTATTGGTAGTAGGTCAAAATCCGGGTACCAATCATCCGCGAATGATGAGTGCTTTGTCCAAGTGCAAGGGTAACGGAGGGAAGATTGTGCACATCAATCCATTGCCAGAGGTAGGGACTACGCAGTTTGTCAATCCCCAAAGTCCGGTGGATGTGCTCACCGGGGGAACCAAATTGGCCGATTTGTATTTGCCCGTGCGCATTGGAGGCGATATGGCCCTGTTCCAATGGGTGCAGTATCAATTGCTGAAAAGAGCAGAGCAAGGAGAGAAGCTCATCGCTGAGAATTTTGTGCAAGAAAAAACAGCGGGATTTGCAGAATGGAAAAATCACATTTTGTCATTGAATACAACCGAGGCATTAGCTGCAACGGGATTGAAGGAGAGTGAGGCCATGGCCTTGGTGGATATGATTGCCAGCAGCGATGAGATCATCACTTGTTGGGCGATGGGATTGACACAACAAAAGCATGGAGTAGCGACGATACAAGAAGTAGTGAACATCCATCTGATACGCGGCGCTATTGGAAAGGCCAATGCAGGGGTATGTCCGGTGCGCGGCCATAGCAATGTGCAAGGCGATCGTACAATGGGCATTTATGAAAAACCCAAGCCCGCTTTCATGGATCGCTTGGAGCAATATTTTAAACGACCTTTTCCCCGCGAGGAAGGATATGACGTGGTGGAATCCATCTTGGCGATGGAGCAAGACAAGGTGGGTGTTTTCATTTGCATGGGGGGGAATTTTATTTCCGCCACCCCGGACAGTGAGCGCACGGGAAAGGCGATGCAGCATGTGCGATTGACGGTGCAGGTGAGCACCAAATTGAATAGGGCACATTGTGTTACAGGACAACATGCGTTGATATTGCCATGCTTGGGAAGAACAGAGAAGGACGTCCAAAAAGGCGGACTTCAATTTGTGACGGTGGAGAATTCCATGGGCATCGTGCATCGATCACAGGGCATCAATGAGCCCATTTCCAAAAATTTGAAATCGGAACCCGCGATTGTGGCAGGCATGGCAAAAGCCATCTTGCAAGGCAAGGACGGTTTGGATTGGGACGCCATGGTGGAGCATTATGATGTGGTGCGCAATCATATTGAGGGGGCCATTGCCGGTTTTGATCGATTTAATGAGCGTGTTCGCACGCCCGATGGATTTTATTTGCCCAATGGTCCCCGCGAGGGGCGTTTTACTACCCAGAGTGGAAAGGCGCATTTTACGGTTTCTCCATTGGAGATATTGCAAGTGCAGCCGGGTTATTTTGTGATGATGACCATTCGCTCGCACGATCAGTACAACACGACGATTTACGGATTGGATGATCGTTACCGCGGTATCTTGAATGAGCGTCGAGTGGTGCTGATGAATGAAGAAGATATGCGCGAGGGAGGATGGCAGCATGGGCAAGAAGTAGATTTGGTGAGTATATACAAAGGCGCCGAGCGCCGAGCCGAGCGATTTTTGGTGATTCCCTTTGCCATCGCCAAGGGTTGCATCGCTACTTATTTTCCAGAAACGAATTGTTTGGTTCCCTTGGAGCACACCGCCGACAAGAGCAACACACCGGTGAGTAAGTGGATCGAGGTGAGGTTGGAGAAGCGGTAGGGGAGGATCTCTAGCTGACTAGGGATTTCTAAAAATCGAGTGGCATAGGGAAGTGGTTACCACCTGTATAGAAAACATCGGAATCTTTACATTGAAAGTTTGTAATGTATAGAAAAATGCAATTTCTATACATTAGTTGATCACTTTGCGCATGCTTTGCGGTAATAGCTTGAAATGCGCTTTTAAATCATTTCTCGCAAAGGAAAAAATTACGCGCAACAGCGCGACAATGTGATCATTTCTGAGATATTTCACTACGCTGTGCTAATAAAATGCAGGGGAAGGTTTGGTCAAACTTACGCCCTGGCTTACATTTGCCTCCGTTAACCATTAACTTAAATTTATTATGACAAATGTTTTGTATCTGATTCCATTAGTGGGTGTATTGGCCTTGGTGGTGATGATGTGGAAATCCGCTTGGGTTTCGAAGCAGGATGCGGGAAATGATCGCATGAAAGAAATTGCGGGATATGTGGCAGAAGGGGCCATGGCTTTCTTAAAAGCCGAATACCGAATCTTGGCCATCTTCATGGTCATCGCTGGAATTGGTTTGGGAATATTATCTCAAAAAGTTCCCTCTTCGCATTGGTTGATCGTGGTGGCCTTTGTAGTGGGTTGCGTATTCAGTGCTTTGGCGGGTTTCTTCGGGATGAAGATCGCTACCAAAGCCAATGTGAGAACCACTGAAGCGGCTCGTACCTCTCTTGCCAAAGCCTTGAAGGTTTCTTTCACTGGAGGTACCGTAATGGGATTGGGTGTGGCGGGATTGGCCGTACTTGGTTTGGGTATGTTATTCGTTTTATTCTTCCAATTTTTTATGCAAGGTAGTTTGGAGAATGGAGGAGTGGAAGCCATGACACGTGTTTTGGAAGTATTGGCTGGATTCTCAGTGGGTGCAGAGAGTATCGCATTATTTGCGAGAGTGGGAGGGGGTATTTATACCAAAGCCGCTGACGTGGGTGCCGATTTAGTAGGTAAAGTAGAAGCAGGTATTCCTGAGGATGATCCTCGCAACCCAGCGACTATTGCGGATAACGTTGGGGATAATGTTGGTGATGTTGCCGGAATGGGAGCAGATTTGTTTGGCTCTTATGTGGCCACCGTATTGGCTTCTATGGTGTTGGGTAATTATGTAATTCGTGATTTTATTGAAGCCAATGGTAGCATGGGGGCTATTCCTTTCAACGGAATGGGTCCTATACTTTTACCTTTGAGCATTGCTGCCGTAGGATTAGTAGCTTCTATCATTGCTTCTTATTTTGTGCGTATTGGCGATAATGTGCTGGCCACTACTGATAACGTTCAGAAGGCTTTGAACATGGGGAATTGGATTTCGATTCTTTTGTCTTTAGGTGCATCTTATTTCTTGATCATGGCCATGCTGCCCGCAGAAATGTCGATTTCTGTATTCAATGCAGGTAAGTTTTCTACTACAACCACGAGCAACATGAATGTTTTCTGGGCGGTGTTAGTGGGAATGTTTGTCGGTATTGCCATTTCTTACATTACTGAGTTTTACACGGGTTTAGGTAAAAAGCCTGTCCTCGGTATTGTGCAAAAATCAGCTACAGGTGCCGCCACCAATATCATTGCGGGGTTGGGTACAGGAATGTTGAGCACTGCGATGCCCGTGATTTTGTTTGCAGGTGCTATTTGGGGTGCTTATGCATTGGCCGGATTCTACGGAGTTGGTATTGCCGCCTCTGCGATGATGGCCAATACGGCTATGCAGTTGGCGATTGATGCATTTGGACCAATCGCGGACAACGCGGGCGGTGTGGCAGAGATGAGTGAATTACCCGCAGAGGTGCGTGAGAAGACCGATATTTTGGACTCTGTAGGTAATACCACAGCGGCCATTGGAAAAGGATTTGCCATTGCTTCTGCGGCTTTGACAGCCTTGGCATTGTTTGCGGCTTATGTGACTTTTACCGGTATCAATGGTATCAACATTTTTGATGCAAAAGTATTGGCTGCATTGTTCATTGGGGGTATGATCCCAGTAGTTTTCTCAGCTTTGGCCATGAATTCAGTAGGTAAAGCGGCCATGGATATGGTAAACGAAGTGCGTCGTCAGTTCAAGGAGATTCCGGGCATTATGGAAGGTACAGGCCAACCCGAATATGGAAAGTGTGTGGAAATTTCTACCAAGGCCGCTTTGCGTGAAATGTTGTTGCCAGGAGTAATCACCATTGTCACGCCGATTATCATCGGAATGGTGATGGGTGCAGAGGCATTGGGAGCCTATATGGCAGGAGTAACCGTAAGCGGTGTCTTGTGGGCGATTTTCCAAAACAACGCTGGTGGAGCTTGGGACAATGCGAAGAAGTCTTTTGAAAAAGGGGTGGACATCAATGGAGAGACTTATTATAAGAAATCAGAGCCGCACAAAGCCGCTGTGGTGGGAGATACCGTAGGAGATCCTTTCAAAGATACCTCAGGTCCTTCTATGAATATCTTGATCAAATTGTCTTGCCTAGTAGGATTGACATTGGCCCCACTATTGAATGATGGACATGGTGCTGGAAATAAAATGGAGAAGTGTCATGGGCATGAAATGATGGATTGTCATGGTCATGGACATTCTTCTTGTTGTGCGGCTGACAGTGTATGTTATCATGAAGGTCATGCTTGTACTGCGGCTGATTCTACCGCAGGTCATTGTTCCGCCCATGGGAAATGTGAGGGAGATATGAAAGGTTGTTGCAAGGAAGGTGGAGCTTCTTGTGATGGGAAGGGTGGTCAAGGAAGAGAGCAAAAAGATTGTTGCAAGCAGTAGATTCCCGGTTAGAATATTCTAATAGCGTTATAGAAGGCCGTGTTTACGGCCTTTTTTTATGCCCATCAATGAGAAATGGCATGTTCATAAGTTGAAACCTTCTGTAGAATTCAATCGTAGGAGACGAATATTTTTGACTATCCGAACTTAAAATCGAGAAGATTATGATGAAAGTGAAAGTAATGGGTAGGTTGATGGCCGTAGTTTTGATATTGTGTTTATCAACCACGCAATTTTTGGGACAGGTTGCCTCTAGTATAGAGCTATCGGGAACCAGTGCCACTTTGAATGCAACCTATAATGCAGAAACCATCGTTGACCCCAACCTTGTTTTAACAGCTAATGGAACCATCAGTGGTTTCAGGGTTCAAATCAGTGGGTCCTACTCAACAGGCGATATTCTCACCTATACAGGAGTGCTTCCAAGTGGTATAAGCCAGTCTTGGAGTGCTACAACGGGAGTGCTTAGCTTCAGTGGTTCAGGTACTGTGCAACAATGGCAGGATATCTTAAGAGCGGTAAAGTTCAAGTCTACAAGTTCGGTTTGTTATCCTACGGCAAGGTCTATCACCTTTACAGCAGGTACGGTTTATTTTAATCCACTGACAGGACATTTTTATGAGTACGTTGCATTATCGCCTGCTAAAAATTGGTCCTTTGCTAAGTCGAACGCAGAGGCAAGATCGTACTTTGGCCGAATCGGATATTTAGCCACCTTCAGTTCTGCGGCTGAGAATAACTTCGTTTGGAAGATCATGGCCAATGATGGATGGTTTGGGGCGAGCGATGATTTTCAGGTAATTAATACCGCTGCCGGCAATAGTTATTATGCCTCCCAAGCAGGAACGGCTCCAGCGTCCGAGAATAAGTGGACTTGGGTAAGTGGGCCTGAGGCGGGAACACAATTTTCTAATGGGGCCACGGCGGTAACCGGGCAATATGCTAACTGGAATGGGGGAGAGCCCAATAATAGTGGTGGTGAGCACTATGGCCAATTTTATTCTGGGTCACAAGGAAGATGGAATGATTTGAGGAGCACTCATACTTTGGGTGGTTATCTATGTGAATTTGGTGGTATGCCCAATGATAACACGGATTATACTCCTTATGTTACGCGCAATGTAACGGTTTCTGGTTCGTCAACAGGAAATATTACTGGAGGAGGGTCCAATGTATGTACTGGGTCAAATTCGACAACATTAACATTGACTAATTTTATTGGTACGGTTGTTCGCTGGGAATCATCGCCAGATAATTTCTTGGCTACTATTAATAATATTTCCAACACCACTACCACCCTCACGGTTACCAACATTACCCAAACAACCTATTATCGCGCTGTCGTTAACTCTACTAGTCCCAATAATTGTCCAGGGCAAGTTACCTCAAGTGTTGCTATATATGTCACTCCCACTATTGCTGGAAATATAACCGCCATCAATAATACCATCTGTGCAGGTGGTGATGTTGAGTTGACACTTTCAGGAAATCAGGGTAATATAAATAGATGGCAGTGGTCATCCAACGGGGGAACCTCATGGAATAATGTAGCTAACACTACAACATTTTTGACGCAAACGATCGCCGCAGCGGGAACCTATCTCTTCAGAGCGGAGGTACAAACACCAGGTTGTGGAGCGGCTGTTTATACGAGTAACAAAAGCATTTCCGTGATTGCAGGGACACCTCCTGATGGAGGCTCTGTTAGTAATGCACCATTTTGTGGAGGAACCAATAGTGGCTCATTAACTTTATCTGGACACACGGGTACGATTAGTACTTGGCAGCAATCAACGGATGGTGGGGTAGTTTGGACAGATATTAGTTCTACGTCAGGTTTAACTAGTTATTCATTTTCTGGTATTTCTACTACTAGATTATATCGAGTTAAGGTAACCAATGGTTCATGTGGCACAGCGTATAGTTCAGTGGGGGCTGTACAAATTTATACCACTTCAATAGCAGGTACAGCTGCGGGTACCCAAAACGTTTGTGGAGGAAGCGCAATCACCGATGTTACCCTCTCAGGAAATACGGGAACCATTCAATGGTCTTCTTCTACCAATAATTCAGTTTTTACACCTATTACGGGCGCGACAAGTAGCACCCTGTCTCAATCCAACTTGTCGGGTAACATTACTCAGACTACTTATTATCGAGCTACGGTGACCAACGGTGCTTGTGCTGCGGTAAATAGCAATACCATCACTGCTACCTATTTAGCTCCTGTGACTTACTATCAGGATAGTGACGGTGATGGCTATGGTAAGAATAATGTGAGCCAATCCAATTGCACAGGTGCGCCAATGGGATATGTAACGCAATCGGGGGATTGTAATGATTTAAACCCGTCCATTCATCCTGCGGGAACGGAAACATGTAATCTGGTGGATGATGATTGTGATGATTCAATAGACGAGAATGTGCAAACAACCTTTTATGTAGATTATGACGGAGATGGTTATGGGAATCCTGCTGTTCCTGTTTTGGCATGCAGCCAGCCAACAGGTTATGTTAATAATGATGATGATTTTAATGATAATGATGCTAACTCGTATGACGGAGCAACCGAGGTATGTGATGAAGTGGATAATGACGGGGATGGTTTCATCGATGAGAATGTTCAGAATACATATTATGCTGATTCCGATGGGGATGGATTTGGAGATCCTTCCGTACCGGGTCTCGCATGTTCACAACCCTTGAATTATGTTTCGGATAACACCGATTGTAATGATTTGAGCAATGCGGTCAGTCCCAGCGGAGTCGAGACTTGCAATGGAATGGATGATGATTGTGATGATACTGTAGATGATGGAGTTTTGACTACTTATTATTTAGATGGTGATGCAGATGGTTTTGGAAATGCTAGTTCGTCAGTGAATGCCTGTTCTCAGCCTTCGGGATATGTTTTAAATAGTACTGATTGTAATGATGATAATGACGACGTGAATACTTCTGTATCGGAGAGCTGTAATACAATAGATGATGATTGCGATGGGTCGGTAGATGAAAATGTTCAAAACACTTATTTTATTGATTCGGATGGCGATGGATATGGTGTGGGAACCACAACTACTCTGGCTTGTAGTGTACCTACTAATTACTCCGCGGTATCTAATGATTGTAACGACGCCGAATTGTCCATCAATCCTCTAGCTAGTGAGATTTGTAATGCCTTGGACGATGATTGCGATGGAACAGTAGATAATGATTTGACATTTATTGATTACTATACGGATCTAGATGGTGATGGTTATGGCGCGGGTACCGCGAGTAATTTGTGTTCCAATCCTGGAGCCGGTTATGCAACGAACAATACCGATTGTAATGATACCGAAGCTACCTTGCACACCATTACAGCAGAGGTCTGCAATGGATTGGATGATGACTGCGATGGAACTGTGGATGACGGCTTGACATTTGTGAATTATTATGTGGATGGCGATGGTGATGGTTATGGCGCGGGTACCGCGAGTAATTTATGTTCGAATCCTGGAGCCGGTTATGCAACGAACAATACCGATTGCAATGATGCCGATGCTGCTTTGCACACGATAACAGCGGAGACCTGTAATGGATTGGATGATGACTGCGATGGAACTGTGGATGACGGATTGACATTTGTGAATTATTATGTGGATGGCGATGGTGATGGTTATGGCGCGGGTACCGCGAGTAATTTGTGTTCCAATCCTGGAGTAGGATATGTCACCAATAATACGGATTGTAACGATGCCGATGATGATTTGCACACGATAACAGCGGAGACCTGTAATGGATTGGATGACGATTGTGATGGCTCAGTGGATGACGGCT
>CANHWU010000023.1 GCA_947464415.1 Flavobacteriales bacterium | reverse complement strand
TTTTCCGTCGGCCACTTGTCTTTCTACTCCAATGTTGTCGCGGAACACGTATTTAATTCCTCGTTGCCCTCTCAATTCATTTTCATAGGATTTTTCAATTCCACTCAATCCGATGTAATCCCCTTTTTTATACTCAGGGAATTTTTCCATCAGGGCTTTGGTCACTTCCCCTACATCCCCTAGCAATAGAGCTCCTGCCTTTTCAGGATAGACGCGCAGTGTTCTGGCTTGCGCGTAAAATCCTTTGAATTGATATAGCTCCCCGGCAATGGGTGCATATTCCTCAGGTTTCATTTGTTTGATAACGGGCGAGGGCTTGTATCTTACATTGGGGTAGGTTACCGCTTTCTTCAGTATTTGTCGAAGTTCTTCAATGGGTAAGGAGATAATTTTGCAAAAAGCCAAGGTGTCGAATGGTTGAACGTCCTTGGGCAATACCATGAGATCATAAACTGTCTGGCTTGTGACCAAAACTTTCATGTTTCTATCGTAAATCACCCCTCTTGAGGGATAGACCACGACTTCTTTTTCGGTCAATGCTGTACCACGATCAGACCAATAGCTACTGATTACTTGTAAAGTGAAAATGCGCAATAGATAAATGACGGCAATAGTGACTACAATGATGATCAGAGTGGATCGGCGTGCATCCATATTATTCGTTGCCTTTTTGAGCGAAAATGAGGTATTGTCCGATGGTCATCAGAAGTAAAGTAGCGATGCTGCTGAAAAGAATGTGACCAATATGATAAAAGAAAGGAGTGAGTCGCAAAGTTTCAGCGAAGAAAAGCACAAAATGGTGAATGAAAGTGAGGAGGCCTGCATAGGTAAGGTACCATTGAAGCCCCATTTTTTGAATGGTAGGTCTTTGCACAATATCATATCCTTCGCGGGGTGAAAGCAGCTTTTGGACAAAAGGTTGCAACCAACCGAGCACAACACAGGCTGTCATGTGCATGCCCATTGGACCTGAGAAGAGATCCATGATATATCCGGTTGCAAAGGCAATCAATAAAACTGCCCATTTAGGCGTTTCAAAGGGAATCATCAAAATTCCGAAAATATATATCCACGGTAAAATGAATCCATCCAATACTTGCATACGGGATACGATCAACGCTTGAAGTAAGATCAGAAAAGTGATTCTGATAAAATTATGGAAGATGGTTAGCGTCATCTCGGATTTGTTGTTGATTCAAAAGGGAGTCTTGTTGTTGCTTTAAAATATCGCTCACCACTTGTACATGACTCAGTTTTCTGAAGTCGGTGGCCAATTGTATTTTGATTCTATGGAAGGTTTCTTCGGGTCGATCATTGAGTTCGCTCACAAATCCGATGAATAGGTCGGAAGGAAAATGAGAACCGTAGCCGGTAGTGAGCACCGTATCGCCAATATTGACCTGCACGTGTTTAGGGATATCCTTCACATCGGCGTAGGCAGGATCCGATCCGGGAGGCCAAGCAATCAAACCGAAATCCCCGCTGCCTTTCATCTTGACACTTTCTTGGAATTTAGGATTTAATATGGGCAGTACAACAGCGAAATGATCGCTTACACTGCTCACGACGCCTACCACAGCACCATTAGCAATGACACCCATGTTGTTGTGAATTCCCCCTATCGATCCCCTGTCGATAGTGAGGTAATTGCTCTCCCGATTTACTGTGGCGTTGATGATTTTGGCGGTTCTGTATGAAAATCTCTGTAAATGTAAGGTGTCGTTTTCGCTGAAAACAGTGGTGTCAATGGTAAAGACATTTTCACTCATTTGAGCGCGAAGCCTGGCATTTTCCAGGGCTAATTGGTCGTTGATTTCTCTCAGTCTGAGATATCGCTGTAATTGATCTCGCCAATCATATAATTGGCCCACCCAATCGTTGCTTTGATTGATGAACGCTGTTTTCTGGTAACGATTGCTGCTGAAAAGAACGACTAACGAAAAGATGAAGAGAAATAAGAACAGGACAAATACAAAATGCCGTTTGAGTAGCTCAATGATATTCTTCATTTTCTTTCCTCACAATATCATTATTCTCTCATCAAGAATTGGAAACGATTGATATTTTTCAAAGCGATTCCTGTACCCCTTGCCACAGCCCTTAACGGATCGTCTGCTACGTGAACAGGAAGCTTGGTTTTGTCTTGAATTCTTTTATCCAGACCCCTCAACAATCCACCGCCACCCGCGAGGTAAATCCCCGTTTTATAGATATCTGCCGATAATTCGGGCGGAGTGTTGTCTAAGCAACTCATGATGGCCTCCTCAATTTTACAAATGCTGGCGTCCAGAGCTCCGGCGATTTCTGAATAACTTACTTTGATTTCTTTGGGAACGCCGGAGAGCATGTCTCTTCCTCTTACGCTATAGTCAGCAGGGGGATTTTCTAGCTCAGTAAGTGCAGCACCCACCTCTATTTTTATCTGTTCAGCGGTTCTTTCACCCACTTGAAGGTTGTGTTGACGACGCATGTAGTCTTCAATATCCTGAGTTAACTCATCTCCCGCTACGCGAATGTTTTTGTCTGTAACGATTCCTCCGAGCGCGATGACAGCGATTTCTGAAGTACCACCACCAATATCGATCACCATGTTGCCCATGGGCTCTTCTACATCAATACCGATACCAATGGCAGCAGCCATAGGCTCATGAATCAGGTACACCTCTTTAGCCCCTGCATGTTCCGCAGAATCTTTCACGGCTCTTTTTTCCACTTCTGTGATGCCAGAGGGGATGCAAATTACCATTCTCAAGGACGGCTGGAAAAGGTTTCTCCCTCTATTGATCATTTTGATCATTCCCTTGATCATGTCTTCTGCGGCGTGGAAATCGGCGATTACTCCGTCTTTGAGAGGTCTAATGGTTTTGATATTTTCATGGGTTTTACCATGCATTTGCTGGGCTTGTCGGCCCACCGCCACGGTTTTACCTGTTTGTCTATCACGGGCGATGATGGAGGGTTCATCCACCACCACTTTGTCATTCATGATGATGATGGTGTTGGCCGTCCCTAAATCGATGGCGATTTCCTGCGTTAAGAAGCTAAACAATCCCATTTGGTCTTGATCGTATTACTAATTGGTTTCTGATTCCTGTCTTTGTGTGCAAATATCTAAACTACCTTGCATTTTTTAGCATTGTGTGAACAAATTCTTTACTTCTTTTTTTTTAGGTTATGAAACGCGAGAAATGGAAGAAAATAACATTGTGGATATTGGTTTTATCTGTTGTAAACGTTAGTAAACTATTTTCGCAAAAAAATGAACATATGAAATTTGAATTAGCCCCTTTGCCATACGCCTACGATGCGTTAGAGCCACACATTGATGCAAGAACCATGGAGATTCACCATTCCAAGCATCACGCTGCGTATACCAACAACTTGAATGCAGCTTTAGAGAACTCCCCACTTTTTGGAAAGACCATTGAAGAAGTTATGGTGCAAGGCATGGAAACACCCGCCATCCGTAACAATGGAGGGGGTTTTTATAATCACAACTTATTTTGGGAAATTATGACTCCTGGCGGGAGCCATGCTCCTGAGGGAGATTTGTTGAACGCCATCGTGGAGGCCTATGGTTCCATGGACGGATTCAAGGATGCTTTTGCGAAAGCGGCAACGACCCGTTTTGGATCGGGTTGGGCTTGGTTGTGTGTTCACAAGGGAGGAAAAGTGGAAGTTTGTTCCACTGCCAATCAAGACAATCCATTTATGCCTGGAGTCAGTTGTGGTGGATTTCCTATTTTGGGGATTGATGTTTGGGAGCACGCTTATTACCTCCATTATCAAAATCGTCGTCCGGATTATATCAATGCCTTTTTCAATGTAATCAACTGGAGCAAAGTGTCTGAAAGATATAATGCCAACAAGTAATGTATTGTATCGATCTTTTTCAATATAAGCGATTTCCTACTCGGTCTGTAAAAGTGGGTAGCATGAGCATTGGAGGGGATAACCCCATTCGATTGCAGAGCATGACTACCAAGGATACAATGGATACAGAAGGAACTGTAGCGGAGAGTATCCGAATGATTGATGCAGGATGCGAGTTGGTTCGAATTACCGCCCCTAGCAAAAATGAGGCAGAAAATCTTGCGAATATCAAGCGAGAATTAGTTGCAAAAGGATATAACACTCCCTTGGTGGCCGATATACATTTTACTCCCAACGCGGCGGAAATTGCGGCGAAATTGATTGAAAAAGTTCGTGTAAACCCCGGAAATTACGCGGATAAAAAGAAGTTTGAAGAGATAGATTATACAGACGAATCGTATCAAGCGGAGTTGAAGCGGATTGAAGAACGCTTCACTCCCTTGGTTTTGATTTGCAAAGAACATGGCACGGCAATGCGCATCGGCACCAATCATGGTTCGTTGAGTGACCGCATTTTATCTCGTTATGGAGATACCCCCGAAGGGATGGTGGAGAGTGCCATGGAGTTTTTAAGAATTTGCAGAAAACACGATTTTCACGAGATTGTCATCAGTATGAAGGCCTCCAACACTCTGGTGATGGTTCAGGCCTACCGGTTGCTCATGAAAACGATGCTCGATGAAGGCATGAATTACCCACTTCATTTAGGGGTAACAGAGGCAGGGGACGGAGAGGATGGTCGTATTAAATCGGCTGTGGGTATAGGAACCTTGTTAGAGGACGGGATTGGAGATACCATTCGAGTTTCATTGACCGAAGCGCCTGAATACGAGATTCCTGTGGCAAAGATACTGGCGGATTGTTACCAAAATCGTTCGTTGTATTCCGAGACAACTCGTCGATTATACACTTTGAATCCTTATGCATATAGTCGCAGAGTCACTCACGAGGTATTGAATATAGGCGGGAAGCATGCCCCAGTTGTAGTGATGGATTTGAGTCAACGAGAGGAATTCACCCCTGCTAGTTTTTTTGGAGCGGGCTATCAGTACAGTGTCCCTATGGACAAATGGAATTTGAGTGATTTAGCTTGTGATTACATCAAGATTGGAAGGCGAGAAGTGAGTTTTGAAATTCCAGGTACTTTGGGTTTGATCCAAGATGGTGATGTTTGGATCAACCATAGAGAAAGCATTCGGACCTATCCTTGTTGGACCATAGAGCAATATTTGAGTACTGCCCAAAGGCATCCGACTTTGAATTTTGTGGAATTGCAAACTCAAGAGTTGACGTCCAATGTACTTGAGGCCATTCGAAAGGATTCAACCGTGGTGTTGCTTTTAAACTCTATTCATCCTTTACAAGTAATGGATCTGCGATCTTCTTATTTGTTTCTTTTGGAAAACGAAATCACAACCCCTGTGATTATCCAAACTACATATACGACATCTTCGGAGGATGAGTTTATGTTGAATAGTGCCGTGGATAATGGGGCCCTGCTCATTGATGGTTTTGGAGATGGTTTATTGATGTCGGCATCGCACATCGCATTACAGAGAGTGAACTCTACTTGTTTCGGGATCTTGCAAGCCACTCGAACTCGTATTTCGAAGACCGAGTATATTTCTTGCCCCTCGTGCGGAAGAACATTATTTGACTTACAAGAAACGACTGCGAAGATACGCTCGCGCACTTCGCACTTGAAAGGAGTAAAGATTGGAATCATGGGTTGTATTGTCAATGGTCCTGGAGAGATGGCTGATGCAGATTATGGTTATGTGGGAACGGGTCCAGGCAAGATTACTTTGTACAAGGAGAAAGAAGTGGTGAAAAAGAATGTGGCAGAAGAGAACGCAGTGGATGAGTTGATTGATTTGATCAAAGAATACGGTGACTGGGTGGAGCCGGTGGGCGTTTGATGCGTTGAGTGTTTCATTTTTTTTCGTTGGGAGTTTTGCAGTGGATGGAAGGAGATAGGGATTGTAACCCTTGCCATTGATTGTGAAAATCAGCTTTTTAAAAATGTAGTTCGAAAGGTATCCCCGCTTTTGTGCCACTCCATTTCCTGGTGAAGAAGGGTTGATATTGCGAGTATTGAGGTTTAAGCATCCCCGTTATTATACCAACATGTTCGTCAAAAGGAAGGTTCAATTTTAAAGGTTAGATTTTGGTCGCAGTTTCCCCGCTTTTATACCACTCTGTTGGTTAAAAAGAACGGGCTGATATGGATGGTGGATATTGGCGGATGTATCACTGGTTTATTCTGCCCCATTATTCAATAATTTTGGGCAAATATTTAGGTTGTATTCTTTTTCGAGGATCTAAGTTTTTGGTCCAAAAGAGTGCCCAGTAATTATGCTTAACTATAGAGAAACAGGCGCGTGAAGCATCCCCGTTTCAAGCCATAAGATTTGCTATTAAGGATGGGGAAATTTAAAGTCTAAGTATCAGTTGAATGATTCCGCTTTCATAACATTCCTTTCTCTTTTGAGGATATACAGATATTTAGGATGAATTTATTTTAAAGTATCCACGTTTTTATACCACTAAAGTCTCGGGAAAACGATGTTTTGGCTGGATGGTTTAGTTTGGGTATCCCCACTTTTATATCGTGGTATGACCTGGTCTGGTTGTCGGTTATACGTTTTGAAGGAAAATGCAGAGATGATATTATGTGAGAGGTTATTCATATTTTTTAATAATGAATCATGAGTTCTTACTTATTGAAACTCTCAATTAATTCCAGTAGGGTGCCGCCACTGTGCAAGCGAGCTGATCGAATAAATTTTTTTGCCCCTTCATTTGGTTTATTCGGTAACAAAATTCATCCAAGTATAATCGCAGATATTTTACTTTTATTCGATAATAAATAACGCAAACCCATTCTTTCACATCATCAATGATGGACCTTGATTTTTCTGAATTTATTATTTTCATGTATTTCAGAGAAGGGTGAATAGTCTCAACCTGCACATGATGTTTAATATTCAGATATTTCGAAGATTTATCCTTTACCCCAATTAATTTTTCCTCAAAGTGCATGACTGATTTCCAATCTTTGAGTAAAGTTTTATCCGGATAATGTACTTTCATTTTTTTTAAGGAACGGCAAGTAAGGGGGTATTCTTTTCCGATAGTTGATCTTTCTTGAGGATGGTTATTTTTCATTTTTTCTCGCTTATAAGTTCTTTTGCCTCTTTTTAATTTCCGACCATCCGGCTTGGCGCGCAAGAGGTAACTTGAATTGAAATGAACGATGCCTTCGAGGGTAAATTGGTCTTGTCTATTACCCATTGCATTGCGGATTCGATGCATCAATGACCACACAGTATCGTATCTTTTGTGTTTTAATTTTCTTTGCATTTCTTTTGCTGAGATACCTTGATTTTCCGTTGTCATAAGAACCATTGCTTGGTACCATTTTTTGAAGGGTAAGTGTGATCCTTGCATGATTGTTCCGCTTCGAAGTGTGGTCCGGAAACGGCAGTTGGAGCATTGCCAGGCTTTTTTGATTTTCAGCCAATAGTGTTGATTATTTCCGCATTTCTTACACTTGATTCCCTGATGCTCCCGGATAGTTTTAAAGTGAATTTGACAGTTTTGTTCGTTGGGTATGCAGTTTATATAATTTGAAATTTCCATATCAGTAATTTTTTGCAAACCAAAAAAGTCACTTTGTAACCTATTTACAAACACAAATAATTTCGTATTCGAAGGATGGAATATGTCCATTATTTTTTGCACATTCTGTTTTTGGCCATTAGTTTTTCTTCATTGGACTTTTAGGTGTAAATGAGTGAATGGTTTTTAGTGCTTTTTTGTGGATATGCGTTGATTTAGTGTTGATTCAATATTTTAACGGTAATGTAGAGGTATAAAAGCGGGGATTGTTGCTTGATATTTTTCCGAACGGCTCAATGTTCATTTATCTGAAAGAGACTATTAATTAATTTTCATTTAGGGTATGAAAGCGGGGATATTTTTTGACCGGCTCAAATTTATTTTATCCAAAGGGACTCCAAGTTAGTATGCATTCAGGGTATGAAAGCGGGGATTGTTGTTTGATCAGTATTGAACGACTCAAAGTTTTCTATCTACGGTAATTCTCAATCAATGCCCAATTTGGGTATAAAAGCGGGGAATGGCTTGATAGTTTTTTTACGATTCAAAGGCGAATATCGAAAGCGACTTTTAATTATTACCCATTTGGTGCATAAAAGCGGGGATGTTTTTCTGTGTAATTTGTTAATTACCTAATTCAATGTTTGCAAAAGCATTCCTCATCACACCCATCAAAATAAACCTCTGTGGATAACATAGTGGTATTAAAACGGGGATATGAATAAAGTAACATTGTGTTGAACTAAAAACCGTATCTTCGCGAAAATTATTTTTCACCCATATGACTGTCACAGTAGATGCAATCCAAGGGCTGAATGAGCGCGTGTCTGCGCTCGGGAGGTACCTTTGACGTGGAGAGCAAAAAACTCCAAATTCAAGAAGACGAAAAACTAACCCAAGATCCTTCTTTCTGGGACGATCCCAAGAAAGCGGAGTCTATTATGCGCCAAATCCGTACGCGGAAAATGTGGGTGGAGGCGCTTGGTGCTTGTCATTCTGCCGTTGAAGATGCAATGGTATTGTATGATTTTTTCAAAGAAGGTGCCGCTTCTGAGGAGGAGCTCCAGGAACAATTTATACTGGCGGAGAAGCGAATCGAGGAGCTCGAATTCAAAAACATGCTTTCCGCTGAGGAGGATGGCTTGAGTGCCGTCCTTCAAATCACTGCTGGTGCGGGTGGAACAGAGAGTTGCGATTGGGCAAGTATGCTCATGCGTATGTACTTAATGTGGGGGCAAAAAAACGGGTATACCGTTAAAGAGCTCGATATGCAAGAAGGGGATGTCGCCGGCGTCAAACAATGTACACTCGAGTTCAATGGTGAATTTGCTTTTGGTATGCTCAAAGGTGAAAATGGGGTGCATCGTTTGGTGCGTATCTCCCCATTTGATTCCAATGCCAAGAGACATACCTCATTCGTATCTGTGTATGTGTATCCACTCGTGGATGATACCATTGAGATTGATATCAATCCGGCCGATATCACCTGGGACACTTTCCGCTCGGGTGGTGCTGGGGGACAAAATGTAAATAAGGTGGAAACCGGGGTGCGTTTGCGTCACAAGCCAACAGGAATTATCATCGACAATACTGAGACGCGCTCTCAATTGCAAAACAAAGAAAAGGCGATGCAATTGTTGAAGTCGCAATTGTATGAAATGGAAATGGCTAAGCGGATGTCGGCTCGTGATGAGATTGAGGCAGAGAAAAAGAAAATTGAGTGGGGATCGCAGATTAGAAATTATGTGATGCAACCGTACAAATTAGTAAAAGATGTGCGAACAGGTCATGAAACCAGCAATGTGGATGGAGTAATGGATGGTGAAATTGATGGATTTTTGAAGGCCTATTTGATGTCACAAGGGAAGGCAGTAGAATAAAATAGTAATATAATACAACATGGAATATCGTATCGAAAAAGACACCATGGGTGAGGTAAAGGTACCCGCTCATGTGTATTGGGGAGCACAAACCGAGAGAAGTCGTAATAATTTCAAAATCGGTCCTGCTGCAAGCATGCCTAAAGAAATCATCTATGCATTTGGCGTTTTGAAAAAGGCGGCTGCACATGCCAATTGTGCTTTAGGTGTTTTGAGTGAGGAGAAAAGAGATTTGATTTCAAAAGTGTGCGACGAAATTATCGAGGGACAATTGGATGATCAGTTTCCCTTGGTGATTTGGCAGACGGGCAGTGGTACCCAGAGCAATATGAATGTGAACGAGGTAATTTCCAATCGCGGACATGTGTTGATGGGCGGGCAATTGGGAGAAGGAACGCCGCTCTTGAACCCCAACGATGACGTCAATAAGAGCCAAAGCTCTAATGATACTTATCCCACTGCTATGCACATTGCATGCTATAAAATGGTGGTTACCAAAACGATTCCGGGAGTTACACAATTGATGAATACCCTGCAAAAGAAATCAACTGATTTCATGGAGGTGGTGAAGATTGGAAGAACTCATTTAATGGACGCTACTCCTGTCACATTAGGACAAGAGTTAAGTGGCTATGTGGCACAATTGAAACATGGTTTGCGCGCAACTCAAAATACATTAGCGCACCTATCAGAATTGGCTTTGGGTGGAACGGCCGTAGGTACTGGAATCAATACGCCTAAAGGATATTCAGAGTTGGTAGCAGAAAAAATTGCTGAGTTCAGTGGACTTCCCTTCGTTACGGCACCTAATAAATTTGAAGCATTAGCAGCCCATGATGGTGTGGTAGAAGCACATGGTGCGCTGAAGCAATTGGCGGTTTCTTTGAATAAAATAGCCAATGATATCCGCATGATGGCGAGTGGACCTCGCAGTGGCATAGGGGAGATTTTTATTCCTGAAAATGAACCAGGCTCGAGTATTATGCCGGGTAAGGTGAATCCTACTCAGTGCGAGGCCTTGACCATGGTATGTGCCCAGGTAATGGGCAATGATGTGGCCATCACCATTGGTGGAACGCAAGGACATTACGAGTTGAATGTATTTAAACCGGTAATGGCCGCCAACTTTTTACAAAGTGCGGAATTAATCGGTGATGCTTGTGTTTCTTTCGACGAGCATTGTGCGGTGGGTATCGAACCAAATTATTCGCGAATTGAAGAATTGGTCAATGGATCATTGATGTTGGTGACGGCATTGAATACCAAGATTGGTTATTACAAGGCAGCAGAGATTGCGAAGACGGCTCATAAGAATGGAACCACTTTGAAGGAGGAGGCCTTGCGTTTGGGTTATGTCACCGCCGAGGAGTATGATCAGTGGGTGGATCCTAAAAAAATGGTGGGTAGTTTATAATACAACTTCAGTGAGCGAAACAAAGACAATGGCAACTACACGAGTTGCTGAAATGGCCGAGAATCTGATGGGTTCAGAGATTATCAAGTTGGGTGGCGAAATCCGCGATTTGATGGCCAAGGGTAACAAAATCTATAATTTCACCATTGGCGATTTTGATCCGAAAGTTTTTCCGATTCCTGTGGCATTAAAGCGGGGAATCATGGAAGCCTATGCCAATGAAATGACCAATTATCCTCCTGCCAATGGTTTGGTAGAATTACGAAAGGCCGTCGTGAATAGCATTCGCAAATACCAAGGATTGGATTACGATGCTGAGGAGATTCTCATTGCCGGCGGAGCGCGTCCCATTATCTATGCGATTTTTAGGACCATTGTAGATCCACAGGACAAATTAGTTTTTCCGGTGCCTTCATGGAACAATAATCACTATACGCATCTGACTTTCGCTCAACAGGTATTGGTGGAAACACGTCCGGAGAATAAATTCATGCCTACCGTGGACGAGCTACGTCCTCATCTCAAAGACGCGGCATTATTGGCTCTATGTTCGCCACTCAATCCAACGGGTACAGTTTTTTCGAAAGAAGATTTATCAGCCATTTGCGATGCGGTTTTGGAGGAAAATGAAAGAAGAGGGCCTGATCAAAAGCCATTGTATGTCATGTACGATCAGATTTACAGCATGCTCACTTTTGATGGCGTAAAGCATGAAGATCCCGTGAGTTTGCGTCCTGAAATGCGACCTTATACCATTTTTGTGGATGGCATTTCTAAATCGTTAGCGGCCACTGGAGTACGCGTGGGTTGGGCATTTGGGCCGATGCAGGTGATAGATAAAATGAAAAGTATTTTGGGCCATGTCGGTGCATGGGCCCCACGACCTGAGCAGTTTGCATCGGCGCAGTTCATAGCAGATGAAGGGGAATATGAGCATTTCATCGAAGAGATGAAGCAAAAAGTATCTCAACGACTTTTTGCGTTTCATGAAGGGATGCAAGCCATGAAGCAAAGAGGTCTTCCTGTCGATTCTGTTTCGCCAGAGGGAGCCATTTATCTGACGATTCAATTTGACTTAAAAGACAAAATGAAAAATAACGGTAGGAAGCTACTGACCACTGCGGATATAACGCAATTTTTATTGGAAGAAGCCCAATTAGCAGTGGTTCCTTTCAGTGCTTTTGGTGCTTCGAAAGAATCCAATTGGTATCGCTTATCGGTGGGAACGGCTACGGAAGAAGATGTGCAGAATGCTCTTGCTTCGCTTCAAGCAGCCATTAGCTCTTTGAAGTAATTTATAGGATTGGATAATCTGTCATTTTTCTCAAGTACAAAAGAGCCTGCTGCACGCTCGTCACACTGTTGAAACTCATTCTAAGCGTGTTGTCTTTTTCGTACATCTTGGCCTCATGACTATGGTGTTTCAAGAACTCTAATATTTTGGTGAATACTTCGCTTTGATAAAATGGAGAGTCTTGTTTGGATATAAAATACAAAATCATTTTTCCGCTTTTTAATACCAATTTTTCCGCCCCGAGTTGATTTGCAATCCAACGAATACGCATGGTATCGATGAGCGATAAGGTGGCAGGAGGTATGGGGCCAAAGCGATCTACCAGTTGTGACATGTATTGTTGCATGCTTTCCTCTGATGTTATATCATCCAAAGCCTTGTAAATGGCAATCCGTTCGGTGATGTCGCTGATGTAATCATCAGGAATCAATAGCTCCATATCGGTTTCTAAATTGGTCTCTTTGACAAATTTCGATTCGCGTTGGAGCTCTTCTTGATACAAATCTTGAAAGTGCTCTTGTTTCAATTCTTCCAGCGCTTCGGCCAATATTTTTTGATAGGTTTCTAATCCCATTTCATTGATGAAGCCGCTCTGATCACCACCCAGTAAGTCTCCTGCGCCTCGAATGTCTAGATCGCGCATGGCGATGTGCAAACCACTTCCTAAATCACTGAATTGCTCAATAGCGGTTAGTCGTTTTCTTGTGTCATCAGGCATTAGATGAAGCGGTGGTGAAATCAAATAACAAAAAGCGCGTTTGTTATTTCTACCTACACGTCCTCTTAATTGATGCAAATCACTCATCCCAAATTGATGTGCATTGTTAATGATGATGGTATTGGCATTGGCAATATCGATACCACTCTCCACGATAGAGGTGCTCACCAATACATCGTATCCTCCTTCAATGAAAGTGGTCATTACTTCTTCTAACTGATCGCCTTTCATTTGACCATGGCCAACTCCTACACGTGCGTCCGGACACAGTCGCTGGATCATGCCGGCTATTTCTGGTAAATTCTGAATGCGGTTGTTCACAAAGAAAATCTGCCCTCCCCTTTGAATCTCATAACTGATGGCATCTCTGATGATCTCTTCATCCAATGTGATGATCTGCGTATGAATAGGATGTCGATTGGGCGGTGGCGTCTGAATGATGCTCATGTCGCGCGCGCCCATCAAAGAAAATTGCAGCGTACGTGGAATCGGTGTGGCTGTTAAAGTGAGCGTATCTACGTTGGCTTTGAATGTTTTTAATTTGTCTTTTGCGGCTACGCCAAATTTCTGCTCCTCATCAATCACCAGCAATCCCAAATCTTTGAACTTAACATCTTTCCCAATGATGGCATGGGTGCCGATCAAAATATCCACCTGACCTTTCGCCACTTTCTCTAAGGTGTTTTTTTTCTCTTTGGCGGATTTGAAGCGACTGATGTGATCTACTGTTACCGGAAAATCTTTGAATCGGGATGAAAAACTTTTAAAATGTTGCAAGGCCAAGATGGTGGTAGGCACCAATACCGCCACTTGTTTGCCATCGGTGGCTGCCTTGAATGCTGCGCGCATGGCCACTTCGGTTTTTCCAAAACCGACATCTCCACATACCAATCGGTCCATCGGGTAATTGGACTCCATGTCTTTTTTAACCGCCTGTATGGCTTTCATTTGATCTGGCGTATCCTCATACATGAAAGATGCTTCCAATTCCATCTGTAAATAGCCGTCGGGAAGAAAAGGAAAACCTTGCGTATTTTTTCTTTTCGCGTACAGTTTAATCAAGTCAAAAGCGATGGTCTTTACTTTGGCTTTGGTCTTTTGCTTTAGATTCTGCCAAACCTGACTACCTAGGCGGTCCATGGTGGGCTGACTACCTTCTTTTCCGCTGTATTTGCTGATACGATGCAAACTGTGAATACTCACATACAACATATCCCCGCCTTTGTACACCAAACGAATCGCCTCTTGCTCCTTGCCATTCACATCAATCTTCTGCAATCCGGCAAACTGTCCTAATCCATGGTCGATGTGTACTACATAATCGCCTGGTTGAAGACTGAGTATCTCCTTTAAAGTGATCGCTTCCTTATTGCGTTGGAATCCTTCTTTGAGTCTGAATCGATGGTAGCGCTCAAAAATCTGGTGATCCGTGTACAAGGCCAAGTTGTTTTCTAAGTCAACAAATCCTTCGCTCAATTCAATCAAGTGAGGAGTGAATTCCACCACCCATTTCTGATCTTCAAAGATTTGGTGCAATCGCTCCAATTGCTTGGCCTGTCCTGCGGTAACTACCTGTTCAAACCCTTTTTTGTGTTGTTCAATCAAATGTTGACTGAGCATGTCAAACTTCTTATTGAATGCGGGCTGGGGTGTCATTTGGAAAGTCAGCAATGGTCCTTCATGAAATAAATAGCTATTCCCCATTTCCACCACTCGTTTGCCTTTGAGTAAATGAAACCAGTCTTTGGGATGCGCATATAATTCTGTTGGAGACTTGTGTTGTATAACCCCTCCCAATTTGGCATAATGAGTATGGGCCTTTTCTAATTCCTTCTCCCAAATTTGTTCAGCATTGGCACATTCGATCATCCAAATGACACTATCGGGATGGATGAACTCCAGAAAATGGATGGTTCCCTCCATTTGATGCTCGTCTTGGATGTTAGGAACGATCGTGGCCTTTTTCATGGGGGTCAAGGACAATTGATCAACCGGATTGAATTTTCGGATGCTATCGATTTCGTCTCCAAATAATTCGATGCGATAGGGATGATCAAAGGAGAAAGAGAAAATGTCGATGATGCCTCCACGAACCGCGTATTGTCCGGGCTCATAAACAAAATCTACTTTGTGAAAACCATATTCTTGCAGCACCTCATCCACAATTTCTGGATTGAGGCGTGTGCCCACTTCCATTTCAAAAGTTTTCTGTTCCAGCGATTGAATGCCAATGACTTTTTCTGCCAAGGCTTCAGGATAGGTCACTAACCATTGCCCCAAAGGTTTTTTGCGCAATAAGTTCAATACCTCCGCGCGCATGGCGACATTGGCATTGTCCACGGTTTCATATTGATACGGAACACGAGCACTTCGAGGAAAGAATAGAATTTTGGTTTGCTCATGCGCTTCCTTTTGGTAATGGAGAATATTCTCTAAATCATTCAAAAAGTAAGCGGCTTTTTCTTTGTCTTCTAATACAAATACATGCGTGGACTTAAAAGACAACGTAGTGGCAGCAGCAATGAGGGCATGTGCGGACCCAACCAATCCTTTGAGACGCAATTTACCCCCCTCCTCGGACAAAAGTCCGGGAATATTTTGTGTGTGAATCCACTCATGATAACGATTCAAAAAGGGCGCATTCCCTGCATTCTCCATGGCGTGCAAAGATATAACTATTGCGCGAGGAGTTGTACAACATACAACCAAGTTTTGATTCACCTAATATCTTCCTCAAGTAGTCTTCTTTTCTATATTTTTTATTTCCTGAGAAGTTTGAAAGCTATATCCCTTCCATATCCTTGCATGATGGCGAGGTTGATCCATGAAAGAGCAAATTTTTCAAGCAATTCTACTTTGTCTGCTTTGCCAAAGTCATAGCAATTCCCAAATCCTGCATCCAAGGCTAATTGGAGGGCCAATTGTTTAGCATCTGCATCATCTCCGGCCATAAAAAGGTCGATTCCCTCTTGGTGATATACAGGGTTGAGCATATTCTCAAAGCCCGTGGTGTTGAAGCACTTCACGATTTTTGCAGAGGTCAGGTCAACCAGTGCGTGGTAGGCGGTGGGATACGGATCGGGAGCCATTCGGACCGCATTGGTGGCATCGATGATGATCTTATTTTCCACCTTTCCCATGCTTTCGATGATGTTGAATACAGCTGTAGGGGGAGTAGCCATCAGCACTGCGTTGCAATGGGCAACGGCTTGAGCAATGGTAAGGGCTTGGATATTGGGATGTTCAATGAGGTGTTGACCTTTGAAAGAATTCGTATTCTGGACACCTAAATAGATGTGATGTCCGTATTGGGCCCAACGCGTGGCCAAAGCGCCGCCTACGTTTCCAGTTCCTATAATGGCGATGTTCATGTTTTTTTGCTTTCAAATTTCGGGGTATCTTTCATTCTTTTTAAGGATTTTATATAATTGTAATTAACTAACAAATTTGTAAGTGAAATGCCAGATTTTTATTTTCAGGGAAAGATTTATTACAATCCAGTTCAGTTGGTCATGGAGAAAATAGGAGGCACGTGGAAAGCTCCCATTTTGTATCGATTAAAGTCTGGAAAACTACGTTATGGGGAGTTGAAATCAGATTTGCCAAGAATCTCTGATCGCATATTATCTCTTCAACTGAAGGAATTAGAATCTACTGGCCTGATCGAGCGGAAATTATACCCGACAATACCCCCTCGAACGGAGTATCGATTAACACCCAATGGTACGAAGATGGTGAAATTGATTGAAATCATCAAGCGATATGGCCTGGCATGGATGGAAACGGAACAAATGAAGGGAGGAGTGAAAAAGAAAAAAAAGTAAATGCTTCCCAACCCTTTGATTCATTTAAGCATCTTCCTTTTTATTGGATAATGACAGTGACGGAATCTGAATGGATAGCAGCGTGTATTAAAGGCAATCAAAGTGCTTGCAAAAGGCTGTTTGACACCCATAAAGATTGGCTCTTTGCTGTCTGTCGTCGTTATCTCACCAATGTGGTTGAGGCGGAAGATGCCTTGCAGGAAAGTTTTATTCTCATTTTTAAAAATTTGCATACCTACAATGGACAGGGAAGTTTCAAAGGTTGGATGCGGAAGATTGTCGTCAATTGTGCTTTAGGGATGATCAGAAAGAAAAAAAATCATCGTGATATTCCTTTCTCGCATGAAACAACACCCGTGGATTTGGAATTATTGCAAAAAATGGATACGGAAGAATTGCATTATATGATTGATCGCCTATCACCTGGAAGAAAGCAAGTGTTTATGGCTTACGCGATCGATGGATTTACCCATAAAGAAATTGGCGCGCTGTTGAATATCTCTGAAGGAACTTCAAAGTCTCAATTTTTTGATGCAAGAAAGGAGATCAAATGGGCCATAGAAAATGCAGTCACGACCTCAAAAAAATTGGATCATGGAAAAGAATGAACAAGAAGAAAAGGAGACTTGGCGGAGTAGCCTTCATTCCCAATGGGAAGAGAATACCGCAATTGCTCCTGCATTGAGTTGGGAGCAATTGTCTCCACATGTGCTGAAAAAGAGCAGGAGGAAAAGAGTTTGGTTATGGGGAATGACCCTCCCGCTGTTGGGGATGCTGATGAGTGTGCTTTACTTTAATAACAGCGGAGATGAGAATGCTGTGATGACGAAGGAATTGGCTTCTGCTTCGTTGGTGAAGAGTGATTCATTATCACAAAATGATCGAAATGTTTTAACCTCGAAAATAGAATCAACAGAGGTTGTAAATAAAGACAACCTATTGAAAAATGATAGTTCGAATTCTTTATCGAATGACGCAGCGGAATCAAAAAAGCGGAAGGAATCTTCACCGAGTTTGGTTGAGCATAATTCGAAGACGTTGAAATCGAAATCAAGTGTTGATTCAAGTGAACAGGATGAGCAGAAATCGAAGGAGAAGAAGAAGCTCGAAAATAGGGAGGTCGTTCATGAGCGGGAACAGGAAGGGAAGGCGGATATTGAGATTGAAAGCGCTGAAGAGTTATCTAGTGAAAGTCAATATTCCTTTCAGCGGGGTGAGCAGTTAGATGAAAATGTCTTATTTTCCAAAGATGGATTCATCGATTCAAAGCCGTTGTATCCCCTGGCTATTCACACCCATTATCAAATTAAATTTCCTGCTCCGATGAAATGGCGGAAGCCGGCGCAATTCTCCTATCAAGTGGGTTGGGAAACGGGAAGAAGCATTCGGATCATCAAAGGGAATTATGATGGGGATGGAGTGCAGTCCAGGTCTATTGGTGCCAGAAGATGGTTTTTACCCAAAAGGTTGCTACACGCTTCTGTGAATTGGCATTGGACAGAAAATCTTTCGCTGCAATGGGGTTTTCAATGGGGAGGCGGAGATATACAGTCGCGATGGGTTTTTAGAAATTTAATGGTTGAACCGAATACGCAGGAGTTGAGAATGCAATCATCGGATGGAGAGGTAGTGATCCAAGATCCATCTTTGATAGATCAAATCACCAACGGAAATGGAGGAGTGTATCAGCTGCGATTGAATTACGCTTACAGAATGTTGACGGTTCCCATCGGGGTTCGCTACCGTATAACCAATCACGTGGTATCCCCTTTGGTGAGATTGGGCTGGAACTGGGAGCGCATTGGAAGAAGAGAAATGAGTATTGATGTGAATGAAAATGGCGTTATCAGAAATATTCCTTTGGTCATTGCCGAGCAGCAGCCACGCAGAAGTATGCAACAATATTGTGCGCTGGGAGTGTCAATGCGACTTCAGGAACGATTGGAGTTGTATACAGAAGGCCTCTATTATTTTCCATTGACCAAAATGATCAATGCCAATGGATATCAAGTGAGATCATCGGGCATTGGTATTCAATGGGGATTGCAATATCGTTGGCATTAATTTTTTATTATTGCCCAACCAAAGTTGCGATAATGACATCTAACAGAAAACAAAAAAATAAATTTAATAAATAAAATGATGAAAAAGAACATTGGTTATGTATTGGCTTGCTTCACCGTATTAGGGTGGATGGCTTGCAACAAAATGACAGAAGACAGCCAGCTCGACACAGAGGATGTTTTGAAAATGGAGATGGAAGATCAAGACATCTTAACAGAGGAAGAACAAACAGCGGCGGATTGTAATTATGATTTCACGCAGTTCATTGCTTCTTGCGCTTTAGTAACAGAGAGTTCCAGTAGTTATCCAAAAACCATCACCATTGATTATGGAACGGGATGCGTGGATGCGCGTGGTAGAACCAAAAAGGGAAAAATCATCGTAGAAGTTTCTGGAGATATGCGCTTAGAAGGCAACACGCGCACATTGACATTTGAGGATTTTTATGTGAACAATATCAATATACAAGGCAGCCGATCCGCTGAGAATATTGGATTGAATGCCAGTGGTAACATGGTAATCAAAGTAAATGGCAATATTACCGCCAGCAATGGAGAGTATGCGAGAAGTAGAACCTTTGAGCGTTACCGTGAGTGGATTGCAGGGATTAACACTTGTGAGATTTCGGATGATGAATTCATGATTACTGGCACCGGAACAGTGACAGGTAGAAGGGGAGTAGGGATTCCTCACGAGATTACTGAGGCCATTCATGTGAAGCCAGGAGTGTGCAATTATCCTTTATCCGGAAAAGTGGATGTGGGCAATGAGCGCAGAGGCGTGGTGATTAACTTTGGGGAGGGAACATGTGACAACGTAGCAGAGGTGTATTCCAAGCGCAGAAATAAAACCTTCCAAATTGATTTGGATACAAGAAGGGTGATTGAGTGATAACTGAATAATGTAAAACGCATCGACCCCTTCATGTTTCATGGAGGGGTTGTTTTTTGTACTTTAAAAATGAAGTCATGAAAAAAGTAATGCTTTATTTTGTTACAAACTTTATAATGCTGACAAGCGCATTTTGTCAAACTGATATTTACGATAGCATATATGTTGGAAACGTCTGGAGGAATTATAATATTCATTTACCGACGGGCTACAATTCAAGTACAAATTATCCATTAATATTAGGTTTTCACGGTGGTCAACAGGCTGCTACAAGCTCTCAGGGTTGGACTGTATTTGCTTATCAAAGTAATCTTTCTGAAAAGGCAGACAGCTCGGGTTTTATGGTAGTTTATCCGGAAGGAAAGGTTATTAACCAGAATCGATCGTGGAATGCAGGTGATTGTTGCCCCCCTGCTATGAATCAAGACGTGGATGATGTTGGTTTCATTGATAATTTATTGGATTCATTATTCGCCAATTATCCAATTGATACAACACGTGTATATGCAACAGGATCATCCAATGGCGGCATGCTCTGTTATAGATTGGCGTGCGAGTTAAGTCATCGTTTTGCAGCCATTGCAACGAATGCATGTTCTCAATTGTATTTTCCTTGCCATCCCACAAATAAAATCCCAATTATTAGCTTTCATTCAAAAGTTGACCCGATTGTATTTTACAATGGTGGTATGGGTGGTGCTCCTCCATTGACAGCCATTGATTTCCCCTCACAGGATAGTACTCTACATTTATGGACTCAAAATAATCAATGCCAATCAAGAGACACCATTATAAATGGCAATGGCACAGATTACGATTTTATTAGAATTCATAATTGCTTCTGCAATGTCGAAATACACCATTACGCAACAACCGATGGTAGTCACAGTTGGCCGGGTGGAAATCCCAACAATAATCCTGTCTCAATGCAAATGAGCGCGACTGATTTACTCTGGTCTTTTTTTCAAAACTATTATTTAGGATGTGAAGTAAATGAAATCCTAGAGAATAGAAAATTGGATTGGAAGATAATGCCTAACCCTTGTTCTGATTTTGTTACAATTTCAACTTGCGCCAGAGGATTGGGTAATTTTAAGATTTATAATCACTTTGGTCAATGGATAAAGGAAGTTGATTCAAATGAATCGGTGTGGACTTTTAGTACAATGAATTGGACTCCTGGGGTTTATTATATTTTTTCCGTGGATAAAGAAAGTTGGTTTCGATTTATCAAGATGTAATGATTTTGTAGAGGGAAGAATTATTTTCTTGTGATGTTGTTTTCATACAAGAGATTTTTTGAACTTAAAAGCAAGTGAGAATAACTTTTATCTTCCTAAATTTGAATTATATGTAGGATAGATAATGATACAATGTGATTGGTAAATGAACGGAGGCGATAAAAAGAAAATCAGGTATGGCTTGCTTTTTTCCTTCATTTTCTGTGTCCAAAATTTGTCTATATCCGCGCAAAACAACGCATTGGGTTCATGGAATATTCTCAATGGAAAGGTAAGCCTTTCAGAGAAGTGGAGTGTATTTGGAGAAGCTCAAATTCGGTCGTTAAAGTTTTATGATCATTTTCATTATCATGAAGTGAAAGGTGGTGTGAATTATGAGATGAATACCAGTTTAAGGCTTACCATAGGCGGCGGATCTTATCAGACTTATCGAGAGGGAGGTGATTTTGTTTTACCAAAGAACAATGATGAAATCCGTATTTGGCCTCAATTCATGCTTTCACAAAAGTTGGGTAGAGTGAAAATAGAGCAGCGTTATCGTTGGGAGTGCCGTTTTACGAGTTCGGGATATCGAAATAGATACCGTTATCGACTGGGATTGAGTATCCCGCTTTATCAATTTACAAATGATGCAAGCATCTCGCTGATTGCTAATAACGAAATATTTTTTACAGATTCAGAGCCATATTTTGAGAGAAATCGTATGATGGGTGGTGTGAGTTTTCAATTCAATCAGTCAGCTGGTATTCAATTGGCTTATTTACATCAATTGGATTATCGAATCAATGATGAAATTGGCCGTGATTTTTTAGTAGTGGGTTGTTATTTTGAATTGATGAGGACCAATCAGCAAGATGATGCTCAGAAGGATTGAGCAATTATAGATGATATTGCATTGAAAATAAATGAGTGGTGTTGAGTGTAAATATATTTCAGACCATTGTTCGCGAATTGATCTTCAACCTAGCCTTATATGTTCTATCGGTATCGCTGTTTTTGGGCTGGTTTGGAAAGGACTCAAGAACGTTTGGCGTTGGCGCATAATACAACCCAAGAGTGAGCATCGAATACATTTTTTAAGTCAGGTATCATTTGTGGTCAACACAGTATTTTGTTCCATGTTTTTTTTGTTTCAAGTATTAAATTTGTTCTTTTATCTTTTCCAGAAGAAGTATTAAATTTGCTAAACATTCTTTTTTGAAGTTAAAAAATGACCCATTTCGCTGACTTCCTTCAAAGCGCCTTAAGAGAATCTTTCTTCAATTTAACTTTATATACGGTTTTCGGGATTGCTGTTTTTGGGTTGGTTTGGAAAGGATTGAAGAACGTTTGGCGCTGGCGAAGGATTCAACCCAAAAGTGAGCAGCGCAAGCATTTTTTCAGTCATGATATTTTATTTTCTTTCGGTTCTATTCTAATGGCAGGTTTTCTGACAGCATTGATTACGCTGCTTGATCAATTTGGATACATGAAATTGTACTGGGACATCAACGCATATGGAACAACTTGGGGGATTTTACAATTGTTTTTTCTCCTCTTTTTTTACGACGCTTATTTTTATTGGTCGCACCGATTCATGCATCATCCGAAGATCTATCGTTGGGTGCATAAAACACATCACAAAAGCACAGATCCTTCTCCTTTGACCATTTTTGCCTTTCATCCATTTGAAAATCTAATTGAATTTCTTCCGTTTCTGGTTTTACCTATGTTTATTCCGATATTTTGGCCCATCCTCTTTTTGTGGCAAACACTGGATTTGATTAATAATTTATTGGCGCATTTGGGCTACGAAATCTATCCAAAAAATTGGCTTCGTTTACCCTTTTTGAAGTATAAAACTGCCTCCACGCATCATAATATGCACCACGAAAAATTCAATGGCAATTATGGTCTGTATTTTACTTTTTGGGATAAGTGGATGAAAACAGAGTTTTCCGATTATGCGGATCGATTTCAGTCGATTGAAAAAAAATAGGTCAATCTGAGATGTAGTTAGATGAATTAATTTTTATTAAATTTCTGGAAGATCCATTGTTATTGCCTAGTGCCGTTATAATTTGCCTAAAACTAGCAGTAAGATGAATCAAAAGATTTATTCAGACCATGACGGAAATGCTATTCGTTTTTCCAACTTTAAGAAGTTGGAATTGGACTGCCCATTCTCTGGATTAGGAGTGAAATACGTGGCGTCAGGTGAAGAAATCTATTACGCAAATGATAAAAAGTACAAGGTAAATGCTGGTGAATATATCATTGGAAATGAATTTACCAAGTCCATTGTGCAAATTGATCATGCCCAAATGGTTCAAGGCCTTTGTATAGATATTTCATCTGAAATTATTGCTGAAGTAGCGGATTTTCATGATGTCAATGGAACCGAGTTGAAAGAGTTTTTGCTTTCCGATCAGTTTTTTGTCAACCGATACAACGTGAAGAATACCAGTTTGGGGTATTCATTAAATGAGATCAATCAAAGAATTAGAGCAGGGATATTTGCCAATGATCTGCAGCAAAATGAATTGTTTTATAGCCTTGCAGAATCCATTATTACTGATCAACGGTTTATTTTTGACCATCTGTCCAAACTTGATTTTAAAAAGAATATTACCAATGAGGAAGTATTTAGAGCGGTATTTCAAGCAAAATCAATAATTGACGATCATATAGTGGATCATCTGTCCTTGGAAAAGATCGCCCATCAAATAGGAATTTCTAAATACCATTTCATTCGTGTATTTAAATCAGTTTTCGGAATTTCACCTTATCAATACCAAAAACGCAAACGATTGGAGCTTGCCAGATTGGATTTGTTGAGTGGAAATGAAATTCTTTTCACAGCCATGCGCTATGGTTTCTCTGACGCTCCAACTTTTACGAAAGCATTCAAACAGCAATTTGGGCAAACTCCTGGTGCAATAAAAATAGCATCGTTTAAATGAAAAAGGTCATCATTATTGGTTCGACATCCGGAATAGGAAAAGGACTTGCTGAATGTTTTGCAGCGAATAATTACAAAGTTGGTATTACTGGTCGTCGTGATGAATTACTTATCGAATTGAAAGACAAAAATCCAGATGCCTATTTGACCAAAGTTGTAGACGTTACCGATACCCCATCATCCATTCAACAGTTGGAAGAATTGACTAATGAACTAGGTGGCTTGGATTTACTTGTCATATCATCAGGAATTGGCGAAATAAACGAAGCGTTAGATTTTGAAATCGAAAAACAAACCATAGATACCAACATAGTAGGATTTACGTCCATTGCAGATTGGACCTTCAATTATTTCGAAAAACAGCAATCTGGTCATTTGGTGGTAATAAGTTCCATTGGCGGAATTCGTGGCAGCAGTCAAGCTCCTGCTTATAATGCATCAAAGGCCTATCAAATAAATTACACGGAGGGATTACGACAAAAAGCAGCTAAACTTAAAATGCCCATTTTTATAACAGATATTCGTCCTGGGCTTGTGGATACAAAAATGGCGAAAGGCGAAGGCTTGTTTTGGGTAATGCCTCTCGAAAAAGCTGTTCATCAAATGTATAAAGCCATTGTCAGAAAAAAGAGGGTCGTTTATGTCACAAAACGCTGGCGTTTGATAGCTTTTGTCTTAAAAATTCTACCGAGAGGGATTTACGGTAAGATGTAGTTGGTAGGATAATTTACTGAATATTTTTTAGAAAAGAAGAAGAATTTTGTATCTCTTGTCACTTTTTTCAAAGTCAAGACACTTACTCCTAAAACGGCTTAATGGAATCCAGTAAACAAGAACGTTTTATGCAAGTATACGAACCGGTTCATGAACGGTTTGAACGCTATTGCAAAACGCGTGTTTACGGTGAATTTCATTTCAAAGACATCATGCACGACACATTGGTTGTTGCCTTTGAGAAGTTTGATGAACTCAAATCTACGGATGCATTTCTTCACTTTTTATTTGGAACAGCTTCGAGAATATTAGCCAATCACCGAAAGAAGAAACGACCAGAATATGTTAATCAGTTGAAAGAGAATTACGAGCATTCTCAAAACGAGAATTATTCGATTGAACAACAATTTGAAATCAATGATTTGTACAAATGCTTACAAGAACTGGATCAAGTAACAAGTGAGTGCATCATTCTCTTTGAAATTTCGGGGTTTTCGATAAAAGAAATCATGGGTATTCAAAACTCAAGTGAATCTGCCGTAAAGCAACGCCTGAGCAGAGGTAGAAAGCAATTATTGGCGCTTATGCAGTCACTTGAAATTAAAAACGGTGTATTATGAAATCTGAAGAAAAATTAAATCATCTGTTTGAAACGCTTAGATCTGAGAAAGCGG
>CANHWU010000022.1 GCA_947464415.1 Flavobacteriales bacterium | reverse complement strand
TCGCAAAATGATTGTTGATATAGGCGCTAGAATCTTGCCATAGCGCGCTATTTGGATAATCGCCTACCGCTCGGTGTTGAGCAAAATCGTCAAAAAATGGCAGGGTCAATAAATCCTTTCTGTGCCCCCCCTTCTTTTTTTGAGTTGATGGAATCGAATTTCTCCTCAATGCACCTTCATGCTCTTGAGCGGAGATTGGGCTCATGAAAAAAAAGGCAAATACTAGCAGCAAAAATCTCATCATGGCTGAGGTAAAGAAAGTCCAACAGTATCACGCTCACATGGAGTTTTAGACAAATACACATCTACAATACTCCCCGTGCTCAAAGGAACCGATGCAGGCGAGAAAGGAGGTTCCTGTTTGCAAATTTTATACTCCAGTGAATCCGTTGTGGTAGGATTTACATCAAAAAACAATTGATGCTGTAGGTCCATAGACTTCAACATTCTGATGGCTTCTATATAGGTTAAACCAAATAGATCAGGTACTTGCAAAGTGCGTCCATCTGATTTACCCACTACCAATTTGACACGAGATCCCCGGGCCAATGGCTGATTGTAGCCAATTTCCTTGCCTTGACAGCGAATGGATATGACATTACCCACAAAATTATTATTCGCTTGGTATTCCACATCGAATGCGATGCCTTTATTCTCCAATTTCACCTTCGCGACATCGGCATACTCGCCTTGTTTTATATTGATGATTTCCATCGGAGGAGTCAAACGATAAATCGTAAAATATATTTCACGACCTTCTTTCAATGTGCTACCAAAACTGGGTGACATCTCTTTGACGCTTCCTTTCGCAGCGGTATCCGACCACACACTATCAATTACCACGACTTCTAAATCAAGGTCATCCATGATGTCTGTCGCTTCAGCCAAAGACTTCCCTCTCACATCCGGAATAGTAACATATTCACCGTGGCCGGTATACCATGACAAATAGAACCAACTCAGTAACATTAACAACACATAAATACCCAATACATAAGCCAGGTGTTTCAGCGCTCTTTTGGTTTTGATGTATTGAAAGAAACTCATCGGTTATCCCTTTTGAAAATATTGTCCAATTGCATTACGGTAAATATCAGTCATCTCCACCACATCGCCAAAATTGATTTCATCTACCGTCATTCTGCCTTTGGTGACATGACCTAACATCATCACAGGCAGGTTGTTTTCAAAGACAACGTCCAAAAATTCATCTCGCACATCTTCATTCACTGTCACCACTACTCTGCTTTGACTTTCTCCGAAAAGGAAAGCGTCTTTTCTAAACTCTAAAGGCGTTTCAATATCAAATCCTAACTGACTGGGTATACTCATTTCTACCAATGTTGTCCACAATCCTCCATCGCTCACATCGTGGGCTGCATTGATCAGATTTTGCTTAATCAAGAGCAGCACTGTAGATTGAAGAGCATACTCCTTCTCCAAATCAAAATGTGGGGCTGGGGAATTTTTAATTCCTACAATGTTATAGAGATACTCACTGCTATTCAAATCATCTTGGGGCTCTCCCAACAGATAAATCAAATCTCCCTTGTATTTAAAATCCAAAGACATGTGATGCGATTTATCTTCCATCACTCCAATCATTCCAATGGTTGGGGTGGGGAATACGGGAACTGAAGAACCGTCTTCATTGACCGTTTGATTATAAAAGCTAACATTTCCTCCCGTTACGGGTGTTTGGAACTTACGACATGCTGTGGACATCCCTTTGATAGCTCCGACAAATTGCCAATACACTTCAGGAATGTACGGATTTCCAAAGTTCAGACAATTGGTAATCGCAGAGGGCTGGCCTCCACTACAGACGATATTTCTTGCGGCTTCTGATACCGCTATCATAGTACCTACTTCAGGATCAGCATTGACATAACGACCGTTGCAATCCACCGTCAATATCAATGCCTTGTTAGTGCCCTTGATATTAACCACACCTGCATCACTTGGGCGATTGGTGGTCATGGTGGCGGTTCCCACCATGCTGTCATATTGCTCAAAGATCCAACGCTTGCTCGCCACATTTGGTAAGCCAATCAATTGCTTAGCGATAGAAACATAATCCTGTGGAAGCGCAACTGCATCGATTGAAAATTCCTTAGACGCGGCAAAATAAGCTGGCTCTTTATACTCTCTTTCGTACTGCGGAGCTCCTCCGCCCAACACCAAACTTTCTGCAGGAATTTCACTTACCAACTCATCGTGCATATAATAGCGTACCATTGGACCTTCTGTCACCACCCCTATTTCTGCAGCATGTAAATCCCATTTTTCAAAAATCGCGATCACCTCCGCTTCCCTTCCTTTTTCTATCACCACCAACATGCGCTCTTGCGATTCCGATAACAAAATTTCAAAAGGTAACATCCCCTGCTGGCGAGTGGGCACCTTGTCCAAATGAATATCCATACCCACTTTACCTCCCGCACTCATCTCGGAGGTAGAACACGTGATTCCCGCTGCCCCCATGTCTTGCATCCCTCTAATGGCGTCCGTCTCAGCCAACTCCATAGTGGCCTCTAGCAATAATTTCTCTTGGAACGGATCCCCTACTTGAACGCTGGGTAAATCCTTGGCAGATTCTTCGGTGATGACTTTAGAGGCAAAAGAGGCCCCTTTGATTCCGTCCTTTCCAGTGGCCGAACCGACTATGAAAACAGGATTACCCACCCCGCTCGCTTTTGCTGAGATGATTTTCTTGCTATCGATCAAACCCACAGACATCGCATTCACCAGAGGGTTCACTTGGTAGCTGGGGTCAAAATACACCTCACCGGAAACTGTTGGAATTCCAAAAGCATTGCCATAATCACCAATTCCTTTCACCACACCTTCCACCAACCATTGCGTTTTGGGATGGGACAATTCCCCAAAACGAAGCGAATTGAGTAAGGCCACGGGACGCGCACCCATGGTAAAAATGTCACGATTGATCCCTCCCACTCCCGTAGCGGCTCCTTGATAGGGCTCAATCGCAGAGGGATGGTTATGTGACTCAATCTTGAAGGCACAGCCCAATCCATCGCCAATATCCACCAAGCCAGCGTTTTCCTCTCCAGCCTTTACGAGCATATGAGGGCCGTCCTTAGGCAAGGTTTTCAACCATTTAATGGAATTCTTGTAGGAGCAATGTTCACTCCACATTACAGAGTAAACACACATTTCCGTGAAATTAGGTGTGCGTCCTAGGATTTCCTTGATTTTTTCAAATTCTTCAGGGAGCAATCCCATCTCACGGGCTTGTTCCAAAGTGGCTAGTTGTGTGGCTGCTGACATAAAATATAAGTTGGCCAAAGGTAACGTTAATGCACTAAAATCTCGTCAATAAATAACCAAGACTTTTCACCAACAAAAGGGTGATCATGGGGTAACAATTGCTGTGATTTTAAAGTAAGTCGATAAAAAGCGGGCCATTTGAAACCCTGTGGAGCGGACACCCCTGCAGCAAAACGAAAAGAGTGCACCCCATCCCAATCATTTATTTTTTGAGCCGGTGCCACAATGGTGTCCATCGGATAAAAATCCAATCCATTATCGCTGCCTTGCAATATCACAACGTCCGGCCAATATACCCAAGCACTTTTCTTGGATAAACAACGCACTTCTATCCACTGACGTGGCTCCACTCCCGCTAATGAAAATTGAAACTCGGCATCTGTCCCTTCAAATCCTTGCCATTTTCCATCCCAAACAAACTCCCCCAACTCTCCATCGATGAGGGCATTTTTACCCCCTGCCAAATATTTTAGACTGGGCTCCTTTAAGGAGATCACTTCTGGAATTCGCTGATAATCCAAGCGTACGGGCAATGTCATTTTTTGATGGATGCCATTGGAAAGTGGATAAGAAACCTCGCATGAGCCGCTTTCGGGAAATATCACCTCGTCGCTCAAGTTTCCTGTCAAAACGGTATCCGCACCTAATGGGAAATACGTGTAATGAATATCTCGCAAGGGAAATAAATCTCCCACCACATGCGCTTTTAAATTTCTTTGTTGATCAAAAATACTTCCCTGCAATTCAATGGTAGGACTTTCCACCCATTGCACTTGATCAATCCAAACAAAACCCTTCTGGAGCAATCGCAACTCTAACATATTTCTATCTTCGCTTTCCGCAGGAACATAGGGAATATCATATCGGTTCCAACCAGTTAAGACATCAACGGTGTCCTTCCAAATAAACTTGCCCCACGGTTTTTCAATACGTAGCGCAATCTTATTTTCTACACCATTTTGGGATGTTGAGGGCTCTGCGTATGCCCAAAAACTGAACACATAAGAATGATTAGCCAGGGTATTGAATTGATAGAAACTGATCTCCTGAGATTGATCATGTTCCTGGTCACCTCCTAGATTATTGAGACGCAAACTAACCTCGCCTTGATGAGCCAGATTTCGATCTAACATTGCGGTAGCACCATGCGATTTACTCATATGCAAATAGCACGCAGTAGGTATTCCAACCGCTGTCCACTTCTCAAAGCTATGGTCTTTGATTTTATTCCCCTTCCATTCATGTTCATTGAGGACATTGAAACTCAACATTGGTTTTTCAAAACGTATAATTTTCACTTCGAATGGATTCAGTACCAATTCAAAAATTTCCCCCGCCTTGCGTTTTCTACCCTCGAACAGAAAGTTCCATTCCCCATTGCTTTGGTACATGCTATCCATTGGAAGGTTTAGAATTTTATGTTCATTCTCCAAGTTGGCCAAGATGAACAATTGATGATGGGGGTTCTCCCCCATAAATGAAGCAATGTCGATTTTCATTTGCCTGGCCTGTTCTTTCCATGAAAAAGCATCCACCTGATGCTGATACTGCATATCCTTGGCCAAATACTGCAGTTCTCTCGCACACTGATGATAAGCTGCCCACATCGCAGGATTTTTGGGGAAACTTTGTCCGACATGTCGAATAAAAGCTTGCGAAGCCCTTGCACCATGCATTACTCCCAGGTACACCATGGACCGCAGTTCTTCTGGCGTAGGTTCGCGGCTCCAAAACTCTTGACCTCCAAAGGCCTGCGGTACAATCCAAATACTTTTTTTGTATTGATAGTCATCTTTCAATTTCTGAAGATATTCGCCAGCATTCACTACGGCATTTCCGGGGATAGGATAAGGATCTGTCATCACAATATCCAATAAATCTTGGTAAGGAAGGCTCGGCTTGGGATCCACAAATACCATAGAGATGGGATGATAGGGATCCAATTTTCGAATCAAACTCACCGCCTCCTGCAGCTCACCTGGCTCAATGAACTGCCCATCAGGTTCGTCACTTACATACCAGCTTAAAAGTGCAGGATGATCACGAAACATTTTCACCTCTTGTTGAATTTTCCTCAGCTTTTCTTGAATGACTTCAGGTTTATCAGATTTTTTTAGTGCACAAATATTCTGCAAGTTATAGTTGACCCTGATGCCCAAATCAGCACACAGATCCATGTACGCTTTCCTACGGTGAATGGTGCTATCCTCAATGGCTTGGTAGGGAGAATACAGATTAAAGCCATTCATTGCTTCAGTTCTTAAAATCCAATCAAAATCATCGCGCTCACGCGCATAAAAACCGAAAGGAAAAAAGAGTGATCTAATTTCATTTTTAACATGATGTTTTTGTGTGGACAAGGAGGTTTCCAACAAACCAGAAGGGAAATGTATCCTTACGGCATTGTCTTTTCTGATCAAAACGCGAATGTTCAAAATATCGGAGAAAAACTCACCTCCACTGCCTTCGGCACGCTCAGATAGAACTTTAATGGGTAACAATATGTGACCATCTCCTTTTACCAACACTTCTTTTTTATCTACGGCAGGAAGCTCAAATGACCTCATTTGTTGCGCCTTGCAATCTCCCTTAAAAAGAATGGTATTTTTTGAGGTAAGAATGGTGACAAAACAACTCCGCTCCGATACTACACAAAATTGAGGAGTCTCGTCATTGAAAAAATATTGATACTCTCCAAAAATCTTCGGCACTTGGGCTCTGACCATAATGGATAGGATGAAAAAAGAAAGGAAATAGAAGGATTTCATTGAACAAAAGTAAGTTCGTCTTAGCGGTTAAAAAAATGGCCATAAAAATTTCCAATAAATTCGTAAATTGCCTCCAAATTGTTTTTCATGCGAAGCGCAAAGAAAGTTGCATTTTTATTTTTCATCATATTCCTGAAGTACCCTGTTATTTGGGGCCAGATAAATATTCTTCCTGGGGGTAGTACTTTTGAAATGGGCACTGCATTGACAGGTAATGGGGTTACCATTGTTGGGAATCCTACTATCAATTGCTCTTCACTGGCCTATGGATCTTTTTCCAATGGACAATCCACCAACTTAGGCATCACCAATGGGGTTCTATTGACCACGGGTAGCGCGGCAGCGGCGGCAGGTCCCAATGACGACAACGGTTTTTCTACCCAACTCAATTCCACCTTTTCAGATCCCAATCTACTTTCCATTGAACCCACCGCCAACAATGATGTCTGCTCATTTGAACTGGATGTGATTCCCCAATGTGACTCCCTCACCATTCGATTTATTTTTGGATCAGAAGAATATCCAGAATTTGTCAATTCTGGATTTAATGATGCATTTGGTTTCTTCGTCAGTGGAGCGAATCCCAATGGCGGAGTCTATAATGCAGTGAATATTGCTCGTCTCCCTAATAACACTATTGTGACGATAGACAACGTGAATGCCAATACCAATAGCCAATATTTTGTCAATAACGCAGGAGGAAGTGCCCTTCAATACAACGGATACACAGTGGTGCTCTCCCCCAGAATCAAAGTAGTTCCTTGTCAAACCTATCACTTCAAACTCATCATCGGAGATGCCGGTGACGATTCATTTGACTCTGGGGTATTGATCGATTTTATTTCATGCACAACCGCTATCGAAGGAACTGTAAATACCGCTCCGAGTGGTTGTGAATTGGATAATGGAACGGCCACTGTCGCGCTCGATGGTGGCATTGGACCTTTTCAATTTGATTGGTCGCATGATGGCAATCTGAATGGACCCAACGCCACGAATTTAGCACCCGGAAATTACCAAGTCGAAATCACCGATCTTGGCGTTCCTTGTGCACAGCCATTGAATCTAGATTTCACGATCATTGAGCAGGGCCCCACGCCCAACATTAATTTGTTTACCAATGCCAACAATCCCTGTTCTGGAGATACTATAAAGGTCTGGGCAATATCCGATTCACCCTATGAATGGTCTTTTCCCACCCCGGCCAACATTATAGGGGATACCGCGTTCTTCACTATTGGTGACAACTTCGTAGTGACTGCGACGGCCACTAATTTGTGCGGTCCTAGTGAAGTTTCTTTGAATATCAGTTCCGTTTCATCGCCCAATGTCAATATCAATACTCCTGCCATCATTTGCGCGCAATCCAACCTTGTGCTCAACGCCTCCCTGTCTGGATTCGGTTTTGTTACCTGGGAAACTCCCAATGGGAGCATTTTGAATGGACTCAATGTGAACTTAGGTCCTTCTAACCTCACCCAATCCGGTTGGTATTATGCTTCCAGCAGTTTTGGGGGGTGCGAACCTCAATTGGATTCTGTGCAAATTACTATCGTTGATGTACCCACCACCAACATTTCTGCTGCTACCATTTGTTTAGGTCAAACGGTGAATGTGGAGATTACTCCTGCCGGAAACTATAATTGGAATTTGTTAGAAGGAGCCGATTTGAGCAATAATGGGAGTAATGCCATTTTATCACCCACAGTGAACAGCACTTATATTGTTTCTGATAACAACAATTGTAGTGTAACGATTCAAATTCAACTACTTCCCTTGCCCGAGCCGCTGACCACTGTTTCCACATTGCAAGGATGTGCGCCTTTGAGCGTTCAGTTTACAGACAATACGATTCAACCTTTATCATTTCAATGGAATTTCGGCGATGGTGGGACATCGGTCAATGAGTCTCCTTTTCACATCTTCAGCGGCGGAAATGCGGATACGGTCTATTTTGTTTCTTTAACCGTTACAGATAATAACGGATGCTCCTCCTCCAGTGGATTTTTTATACAAACCATGTTACCTGCTGTGGCCAATTTCGCTGCAAATCCAATCAGTCAGATCTACCCTAATGCCACCGTTGATTTTTCCAATCTCAGCTCCGGCAGTGGAAATTTGAATAGTATTTGGACTTTTGAAAATGAATCGAACAACAACTTCACCAACGTCAATCACACCTTTTCCACATGGGGTGAATTTGAGGTACAATTAGTTACCTCCAATGAGTGGTGCAGTGATACGACATTTCAAACCATTTCAATTTTGCCGCCTGCTGCAATTGCCGCCTTTTCTTTTCAAGACAGCGGTTGTCCTGGAAGTCAATTCACTTTTACCAGTGAGAGCATTTTTGCGGAATCTGTTACTTGGGTTTTTCCAGATAGCACACAAGGAAGCGGAGAAAGTATCACCCATCAATTCGATGAAACTGGATCTTACAATATTACCCTTCTTGCCCATGGTTTTGATGGAGTGACAGACACCTTTACTATCGAAAACGCAGTGACCATCCATCCCTTGCCGGTGGCTCTATTTGTGATTGAAGAACAGAGCGTGTTTGCCGTTGTTGATTCCGCTGTGTTTCACAATCAATCTACTGGAGCAAATAGCTATTTATGGAATTTTGGCAACGGTAATTCCAGCACAGAATTTGAGCCAACGCCCCATTTTGATCTTGTTGGAAATTATGATATTACCTTAACAGTCACCAACGAATTTGGATGTCAAGACCAATACAAAATCAATAATGGCGTTATAGTTACCTCAGATGGATTCATCCAATTCCCAAGTGCATTTAGCCCTTTGGTACAGGGGGCAACGGATGGCAGTTATGACCGCTTTGCTTTTGATAACAATATCTTTCATCCGCATTCTAGATCAGTGCAATTTTACGAGTTATCCATCTTTAATAAATGGGGAGAGTTGCTTTTTAGTACTGACAATGTAAAGCAAGGTTGGGATGGATATTATCAAGGACAAATGGTAACGGAGGACACTTATGTTTTCAAAAGTAAAGGACAACTCTTTGGAGGTGTCCCTTTTGAAAAATCCGGCACTGTTACATTGCTACTCAAATAATAAGTCGTTTTCCTGTTTTTCGTAATACGCATCTGGAGGCAACGCGCCCTTTAATCGTGCCTGAACGGCCATGGCATCGCAACGCTCATTTTCTGGATGCCCATTATGTCCCTTGATCCATTTCCAGGTTACTTTATGCAATTGAACCAATGCAATGAGCTCTTGCCACAAATCTGGATTTTTGACATTTTTCCATTGTCGTTTTTTCCAGCCCGAGATCCAATCTTTTAAAAATGAATCCACCACATATCGAGAGTCCGAGACCACTGTTACTTCACAAGGATGCATGGTCAGAGCCTTCAATCCGGCAATAACCGCCATTAACTCCATTCGATTATTGGTAGTCCGTCTGAATCCTCCGCTGATTTCCTTACTGTGTGCACCGCTTTTGAGCACCGTTCCAAAACCACCGGGCCCAGGGTTACCTGAAGCCGCTCCATCGGCGTATAGAAATACAATTGGCATCTTGCTCATTGAATCAATATGCCAATGTTTTTTGAAAATAACTTCACTGAAATGGCCAAGAGTATAATACCAAATGCTTTTTCAATGACTGCAATTCCGCCAGGTCCGAGCATCCTTTGTAATCTGCCAGACAACTTTAATACAATAAAAATAATGGGCACATTCAATAAAATGGCAATGATGATATTGACCAATTGAAACTCAGCTCTCAAAGAAATTAAAGTAGAAATGGTACCTGCTCCTGCTATAGTAGGAAATGCCAAGGGCACTATACTCGCCACATGATCCAATCCTTCCTTTTGCTTAAAAAGTTTAATACCCAAGACCATCTCCAAAGCGATAAAAAATAATATAAAAGAACCAGCTACCGCAAAACTGTATACATCCACTCCGAATATGCTCAATATAGACTCGCCACCAATTAAAAAAACGATCATCAATACCATTGAAACAAAAGTGGTGGTATAGGGCTGAATATTCCCCGTTTTTGTTTGAATATCAATAATAATGGGAATACTTCCGATGATATCAATCACGGCAAATAAAATCATAAAGCAAGAACCAATCTCTATCCAACTCATCATGTTGCAAAGCTATGGGCTTACTGAAGAGAAAACATGAAAACTCTCCATTTATTTATCACTAAAATTTCTTGGGTATGGGAGATAACAGATCATGTTTTACCCATCGCACAAATTGACGCGGCTTTTCAATGTTAGCGGAATGCCCACATCCTCTGAAAACCTTCAATCCCGTCTTATACAATTTTTGAATTTCAAAAGCTACTTCCACTGGTACTAATCGATCATCACTACCCCAAATCACCTTAACGGGCATTTTCCATGAATAAGTATGCTCTCCAAGGCGACTTTCGTTTTGCCTCAAGTAGTCAATCAACCTCAATTGATGGCTTCGATAAGGGATAACATAAATTTCTATGAATTTCTCGGACATCTTCCTAGGTGCCCAAAAGGAGTGGGTTAACAATGCCTTATATCGAGCATGTAAATCATGCACTGTCAATGGACATAACATCTCATTAGCATCTTTAACCCCCAAATGTCTGGCCAAGGAATCAGACTTTTCACTGCTGTAATGAATAATGGGAGAATCATACAAAGTCAAAGATTGAATCCTTTGAGGATAGCGCTCGGCCAAAATTCCCGACACGATACCACCATAAGAATGACCCAAAATATGAAAAGACAAGAACGATGAATCTCGGTAGAAAAGGGTCAAAGCCTCCATAAACTCCATCACATGCTCTGCTTGGGTTTCCACTGAGAAATCAGTTGAGTCGGAAATCGTTTCACCGTGATATCTGAGATCTACCGCAATGACATCATACCTCCTTTTTAATGCGGGCATGATGTTACTGTATTGCATCAAAGCACTGGCAGAAAAACCATGTACCAATAATAATTTCGGCTTGCCTCTGTAGGATACAAAACCATGGAACTGACGAGTGTCTGATTTCTGATTCCTCAATAAATTGGAATTAAAATACACCTCCTCTACCTCCTGACTCTTCAACCATGCCTTCTGTGCTCGCTCCATTTTTTGGATTTGCCCCCATGAAAAATGAGGTCTGTACCACAACAATAGGAATAACAAAAGAAAAAATCTCATGCTTCTAAATGATAAATTTTGGACATCAATCTCCATTTACCAGCAACATTATTTCCAATTCGCTGCTGATACTGATCCATCAACGCTTCCCATCTTTGCACCGCTTCGCTATTCTCATCCATCTGTGATTTTCGCTCAAAAGAAAACGATTCGTCTACCTCCAACTTCATCATCAAACGATTTTCAAACCTAAAGATTTCACAACATAAAACACCTGAATCTAAAATTTGTTTTTCAATTTCTGGCCAAACCGATTGATGGTGAGCTTCATATTCCGCAATGAGTTGCTCATCTGATTTTAAATCCAACAAGAGATAATAACAATTATTCATGATTCATTTTCTTCAATGAAAATACAAATATCACCACGAAACAGATCAAAGGCAATGACATCGCCCAATGTAAACCCCAATCATCACTCAACTTTCCCATCAACGGGGGAAGGATGGCACCTCCAACGATCGTCATGATGAGCAGCGATGAGCCCAAAGGTTTTTCGCTCAGCGGCAAAGATCCAACCCCTAGTGAAAAAATGGTCGGAAACATGATAGACATAAAAAACAGCACCGACAATATGGGTAACCAACCGAACCATTGAAAGAATAAACAAACTGTGCACAGCAACGCTAAAATGGATGCTGCACCGAGCAATGTCCTTGCTGAAAACCAGTTGAGTAAAAAGGTTCCGATAAAACGCCCCGTCATAAACAATATCAAGGCGATAGAAAATAAATAGGCCGCATCTTCTTTGGTCCAATTAAAATAAATAAGTAGAAATCGAATAAAAAAACCGCTCAATCCCACCTGAGCACCCACGTAGAAAAATTGAGCCATCATTGCCCAACGAAAATAATTTCTTGAAAAAGGATTTCCGTGATTCTTCGTCTCTCCTTCCTTACTATCTAATTTAATTCGAGAAAACAATAAAGCCACCACCATCACCACACCCCCTATCACCATGTAAGGGGCTACTACACTCTGCGCCAAATCAGAAGGAGTAGAATTTTCGGCTGTTGTACCGAATACAAAATATCCACCCATCCAACCTGCGATACTCGCACCTAAACCATTAAAACTTTGGGCCAAATTCAATCGGAATGAGTCACTACTCCCAAATCGAAACTGCGTCACCAAAGGATTCGCTGAGGTCTCGAGCAAAGTAATACCAAAGCCAATGGTAAATAATCCTATTAAAAAAATTGAATACGACAATTGAACGGCCGCCGGATAAAATAATAAAGCTCCTATAGAAAACAACAAAAGCCCCCACAAAACACCGGCCTTATAACCCTTTCTTTTGATCAATATTCCAGCAGGAATAGCCCCTGAAAAATAAGCGAGATAAAATGCTGAGTCAACCAAAGTCGCAGAAAAATCACTCAACGCAAAAGCTTGCTTCAATTGAGGAATCAATATGGGGTTTAAATTATGCGCCAGTGCCCATAAAAAAAAGAGCATTACTACCACTATAAAATTCCATCTCGAGTTCATAGATGAGCTACCCTTTTGATATGGATTCGTTCCCACTCCACTTTCGGATCATCAGAAACCACCACAATGTAACCTCCTCCTCCAGCACCTGAAATTTTATATCCCTTGATCTGCGAACTATGTGGCGCGATGACGCTATCGAATGAAGAAGTCCACATCATGGGGAACATTTTGCATTGGGCCATCAAAGACGCCGTCATGGCAGACCCCAGTTTTTCCAAATCTTTTTGGAGAATGGCGTTCCATACATCTTCCGAAGCCATCGCTAAATCACGAGCAAATTCTTTTGTCAAATGCTGCTCGGCCAATACTTCAAAACCTTCTGGACGAGGGGGAATCGGAATTAAAAACAAATGCCTTTCTAACCACAATAGCATGTCCTCATCCCACTTGCTGTCAATACGCGTAGGCCAGTATTCTCCTTCATAATATAGTTTATTCAAACCTGGAAATACAATCCCAATGGCATCCTGCGAACCAGAAATGTTCAATTTACCTGGTGGATTATCACACGCAAATAAAATCTTTGCCGCCTTTTCATTAGGAATCGCAGGAATTTGATGACCCCAAATTTCTTTGGCGACCTCATGCGTACTGGACGCCATACCGCTTCTTGCATTGACCTCAAAATCGACATGAACTGAAATCGTAATGACGGCACCAGGATGAAGACTTGAAACATAAGGCTGATCTAACCAACCTCCCGCCAAATCCAGACGATAAGGAATTCTATCTTCTTTCCGAATATCAGTAGTAGATCGGGGGGGAAGTGTCGGCTCAGGCAAACGATTTAAGACGATATATTCAATTCCTCTTTCGTTACAGAGTTTTTGCTTATCTTCATGATGTCCATCTTCATTCACCACAAAAACATCCGGCTGGATTTGCTCTAAATCCTCCACAAAATCCATCATTCCCATTCCGCTGCTTACCCGAGCTTCCATCACCTCAGCAAGAGCACTCACCATATATAGACGCTCGTTTTCTGTCTGGTATACACTTCGCTGTTTCAACTGCAAAATATTGGCATCATTTCCAATGCAGACATACAAGTCGCCATACCGAGCTGCAGATTTTAAAAAAGCTACATGCCCACTATGCAAACAATCAAAACATCCCGAAACCAACACCTTCTTCCGCTTCATAACGGCAAGTTAATCAATTTTAATCCATGGCCAATTGCTGGGCAAGCTCCGCGATGTCTAGTCCATCAAAATTTCCACTGGTCATCCATAACAAATTGGTCCTATACCAGTCGGTTTCGAGCAAAATCATCTTCACTAATGCCGCATCTGTCAGCACCACCAAATCGTCACGCTGAAATGCTCTTTTAACGTCTGCAACAGAAATGGGAGTAAGTCTTTTGTGCTCAATTGTATGCGGATTAAAATACACAATCGCGACATCGGGCTCATCCATTGCATGTGCGTATTGCTCTAAAAATTGAGCATTCAGACTACTGAAAGTGTGTAATTCCATGCAAGCCACAAGACGATGATGGGCATATTGCTTTTTCACCGCTGCACTTGTAGCTTTGAGCTTGGATGGAGAGTGAGCAAAATCCTTAAAAATGATTCCTTGATTTCTTCGAGCCACGATTTCTAACCGTTTGGAGGCGCCCTCAAAAGTAGAGATCGCTTGATAAAACACCTCATCGCTTACTCCGAGTTCTTTGGTAACCCAACGCGCTCCATTGAGATTTTGCAAATTGTGCATCCCAAATATTTTCAGTGGCACCCTGCCCTTTTCAGTGATCAAGTAGGTTAATCCATCTTCCACCACATGATCATGTGCTGCATAACCTCTCGTGTTGAGGGGCCTGTAGCGCGATTTTGTGGCGAGAGCCAGCACTTCGTGATCATCCTCTGAGTAAATTAATTTACCATTGGGCTCAATACAATCTATGAAAATATCAAACTGACGAACGTAATCTTCAAAGGTGGGAAAAACATTAATGTGATCCCAAGCAATTCCACTGATCAAAGCGATATGGGGCTGATACAAATGAAATTTAGGTCTCAAATCCGTAGGAGAAGAAAGATATTCGTCCCCCTCTAATACCACAAATTTTGCTGAATGACTCAATTTAACCATACAGTCAAAACCAGCAAGTTGAGCACCTACCATATAATCCGTCTCAATACCGGCTGCATTCAACACATGTAAAACCATAGAAGTGATGGAGGTTTTTCCGTGACTACCTCCTATTACTACCCTTACTTTTTCCTTGGTTTGCTCATATAAATATTCAGGATAGGAATAAATTTTCAATCCCAGCGCTTGAGCACGCAGTAATTCGGGATTGTCCTTTCTGGCATGCATACCAACGATTACTGCGTCCAATTGATCATGAATCCTCGCTTCATCCCAACCCATTTGACTCGGCAATAATCCTTTCTTGGACAATCTACTCTTACTCGGTTCAAACACCTCATCATCACTGCCTGTTACCTCAAAACCCTTGTCTGAAAGGGCAATGGCCAAATTATGCATTGCACTTCCCCCTATCGCAATCAAATGAACTTTCATAAAAACGAAACTATAGCAAACCTGTTTTAGGTTCTTTGAAAACAAAAGGGATTATCAAGACTCAAAAGTGAAATAAAAAGGGCCGCTTCCGTTGAAGCAGCCCTTTCAGTAGCCAAGTAAAACTAACAAAAACCTATCTGGCTACGATAAACTTAATGGATTTCCACTCACTACCTTGCGTAAGTTGCAATTGATAGATACCATTGGAAAGCGTATTGGCAAATTCAACAACGCGTGTATTGCTTTCGGTCAAATTCCACTTTTCAGTATGCACTGAACGACCGCTTGCATCCAAGACATTTACCGTAATGAAACCTTCTGTCTGAGCAGTGAATACGTTGATAAAGTTTCCATTGGTTGGATTTGGAAATACATTGAACGTAGCTCCATCCATTGCAATTTCAATGGGTTCTACGGATGCACCTTCCTCCAACACCATTCCCGCTGCTCCTAGGGTTTTGACACAAGAAGCAGAGGCAGATGTAGTCGGGAACCAAGTGTTTATGCTTAATACATTACCCGCAGTAGTTCCAGTAGTGTAAGAGATTCCATCTATGTGCTGAGCTCTTACCCAAACATCATAACGCTTTCCTAACGCCATACCCGGTACGGATGACAATCCCACCAATCGAGAAGCACCAGCAGCTCCTACCAAGTAGCTCGGCAAGCCCGCAGTAGGGAATGCTTCAGTAAATTTCCAATTGTAGCGGCTGGTTCCACAGACAGAACGATTGGTTGAAATGAAGCTGGTAGTTCTCTTGAAACCAGCGGTGCACAAATCGGTTGAACGCACACCCAATGCAGATTCGGAATTCAACCCTACCATTGAAACGGTATTTCCATATGCCGTTAAGGTATTGGAGTTTCCTGCTGCATCTTTCAGATTATAAACAACGTCAACGGTCACATAATGATTCACCAATGCTCCAGAAAGATTAGCAGGCAATATTTTACCCAATTGGCACATGGTATATCCTGTTCCGTTGGATTGAGGGGGAATGGCATACGACCAAGTAGGTGTTGCAGTGCCTAAATTGGCAACGGCTGCATTAGCATCTGCCTCACTTGACCATCTGTTGACTACATATCCAGCCGCTTGAGATCTGAAAGCGGCTTTGAAATTCGCGCACGTAGAATTGTATACACCAGTATTGGCTGTGAATGGCAATATATCCGCCTGACTCGCCCTTAAAAAGCCAATACTCATGGTGCACACTCCCGGAGTGCTATTAACATTCCTTATACACACCAGGTAATTTTGGTTAGGAACAAGATTGGCATAGTACAATATTTCACTTCCTCCATCTGGGGCAGGAACTAGTGTACCTAAGTTGGATGGGGAAACAGCATTTTCAACCGTGAGAGGAGATAACTCGGAACCTCCCGCTGAACCAGCACCATACAAACTGATCTCATTATCATCAGCAGCAGAACCTCCTGTCAATGAAATACGAACCGCGTTACCGGTTGCCATGAAGCTGTACCAACGATCGTTTCCAGTACCTGGACTCTCCACAGAATTAGAGGCGTTTACCAAATCAACGCTGATAGACGACTGAACCCCAAATCCAAACTGAGAAATATTCGTAACGGTTACAGCATTGGAAAAGTCATCGCCACAAGTAGCTGCAATACCATCGCAGTTCTCATCAATTGTATTTCCACAAATCTCCGTAGCGGTGGGATTGATACTGGCGTTATTATCATTACAATCACCAGCCGTCAAGGCATATCCACTTGTAGGAGTGGTACATAAAGTTTGAACCGCACCTGTACCTGCTCCATCTCCATCACTGTCTACATAATAAGAAAGATTGAGACAACAAGTAGAACAAGAATTCCAACAAACTAAAGGCATTACTATATTAGCATTGCTCACCACCAAAGTGCGGTTGGTAAATCCACCATTGGTCACCGTGCAACTAGTACCCGGTGTTAAAGACTCCTGGGTTGTCCAAAAATCCGCAGAATATTTGAACTCATAATTTCCTGCAGGCAATGGAAGTGTTACCTCCCAAATATTGTCACCATTGGCGTCACTCAGGGCATTACAATTACCACACCATCCATTGAAAGTTCCATTTACCTCAGGAATAGTAAAACCAGTCTGTTGAGACATATCCACTTGGAAAGTAACGTTAAAAGTAGGAGCAGCGCAGTTTCCACAAGATCCCCAACAAACGATGGGCATTTCTATATTAGCGTTTGTAACTACCAGTGATCGATTCGTAAATCCACTGTTGGTCACTGTGCAAGAAGTACCCGCTACTAAACTCTCAGAAGCCGTCCAGTTGTCATACGCAAATTTGAACTCGTAATTACCTGCTGGCAACGGAATAGTAGTTTCCCAAACACCATCTCCATTGGCATCGGTAAGAGGATTGGCCGTTCCACTCCATCCATTGAATGAACCATTAACCGTAGGGGTGGTGAATCCCGATTGTTGAGACATGTCCACCTTGAAAGTTACATTGTACGTAGGAGGTGCTGAACTGCAATTTGTGCAAGAATTCCAGCACACCGTTGGCAAAGAAGTTGCCCCTGTTACCGTCAATGCCCGATTAGTAAAACCATTGGTTGTGATGGTACAAGAAGAGCCTGCTGTGAGATTCTCAGAACCAGCCCAATCATCATAGGCAAATTTGTATTCGTAAGTACCTGCCTGAAGTGCAATTGTCGTCTCCCATATTCCATCCAAATCCACATCTGTCATAGGATTCGCATTACCGCTCCAACTGTTGAAGGTTCCATTCACCGTTGGGGTGGTGAAACCGGATTGCTGTGACATATCTACCCTAAAGGTAACATTGAAAGAAGGCGCTGAACAAGAAAGGCATGAACCCCAACAAACAACATTTAATACAGCGGCATCTGAAACCGTGAGCAATCTATTCGTAAATCCAAAATTTGAAATTGTACATGATGATCCAGGAGTTAAAGTCTCTTGTCCTGCCCAATCATCATAAGCAAATTTATATTCATAAGTCCCCGCCTGAAGTGCAATTGTACATTCCCAAATACCATCTCCATTGGCATCAGTCATGGGATTAGCCGTTCCATTCCATCCGTTGAATGACCCATTCACTGTAGGGGTTGTGAAACCCGTAACGTTTGACATATCCACTTTAAAAGTAATATTATAAGTAGGTGCTGTGCATGCCAAACAAGAATTAAAACAAACCACTCCTAATGTAGCTGCACCGCTTACGGTGAGCGCACGATTAGTAAATCCATTATTGGTAACAGTACATGCACCACCGGGTATAAAATTCTCCTGACCTGCCCAATCATCATAAGCAAACTTATACTCATAAACCCCGGCCTGTAATGCGATGGTGGTCTCCCAAATCCCATCACCATTAGCGTCGGTCATGGGATTGGCCGTTCCATTCCAACCATTGAAAGTTCCATTTACCGTGGGCGTCGTAAAGCCTGTCACATTGGACATATCGACTTTGAAGGTAACATTGTAACTAGGAGCTGTGCAAGCCAAACACGAATTGAAACAAACTACATCCAAAGTGGTAGAACCACTCACCGTAAGCGCGCGATTCGTAAAACCATTGTTGGTAACTGTGCAAGTTCCGCCTGGTGTAAAATTCTCTTGACCAGCCCAGTTGTCATAGGCAAATTTATATTCGTATACTCCTGCTTGTAATGAAAGAGTAGTTTCCCAAATGCCATCACCATTGGCATCTGTCAGCGGATTCGCATTGCCACTCCAACTGTTAAAGTTACCGTTTACCGTGGGCGTAGTGAATCCAGTCTGTTGAGACATGTCCACTCTGAAAGTAACATTGTAAGAAGGAGCTGAACAAGAAAGACAAGATCCATAGCAAACCACATCCAAAGTGGAAGCTCCACTTACCGTGAGAGCACGATTGGTAAAACCATTATTGGTTACCGTGCATGAGGAACCTTGGGTAAGGTTTTCTGATCCCGTCCAATTATCGTAAGCAAATTTATATTCATAAGTAGCCGCCTGTAATGGAATAGTGGTTTCCCAGATACCATCATTGTTGGCGTCCGTTAAAGGATTAGCCGTTCCACTCCATCCATTAAAAGTTCCATTGACCGTTGGTGTGGTAAAACCAGTCACATTACTCATATCCACTCTAAATGTCACATTGTAGGTTGGAGGTGTAACGTTACATGCAGTGCAAGATCCCCAACATACCGCATCCAAAACCTGACCAGCATTCGTTACGGTGATCACTCTGTTTGTAAATCCAAATGAAGTGCTCGTGCAGCTGGTGCCCGAAAGCAAATTCTCTGAAATATTCCAAGAATCTGCAGCAAATTTATACTCATAAGTTCCAGGAGCTAAATTGATTGTCGTCTCATAAATTTCATCACCATCGCCGTCAGTCATTGGGTTACTAGCGGGAGTCCAATTGTTAAAGCTTCCCCCCAACTGTATTTGAGTGTAAGCTTGTGAAACAGTGGATACGTCCACCTTAAAAGTGACTGGATACAACGTTGTGCAGGCAGCACATGTTCCCCAACAGACAATCGGCATGGTAATATCTGATGTTCCCACCGTCAAAGTTCTGTTGGTAAAACCACTATTAGTAACAGTGCAAGCCGAACCTGCGATCAAGCTTTCTTGAATAGTCCAATTGTCCGCAGCAAACTTAAACTCATAAGTCCCTGTAGGAATATCAACGGTGACCTCCCAAATACCGTCACCATTGGCATCCGTCATAGGACTACAAGCCGATCCACACCAACCATTGAATGTCCCGTTCACTTCTGGGGTGGTGAACCCCGTGACATTGCTCATATCTACCCTAAAGGTAACATTATAAGCCAACATCACTCCCACGGAAAAGAGGAGTGAAAATGCCGTTGAAATTAGTTTTCTCATAGCTTTTGTTTTGGTTTAGAACACGAATATAAACTAATTGTAAATAAAACAAAAAGTATTTTTGTAATTTTTACAATAAGCAACAGATCAAACAAAAAACCGCCGAAGCGGTTCATCCAAGTGATAAAAATCAATGTTGTATCACAAGAGATCGGGTGAAGCGTTGATTGCCTAACTCAAAATTCAGAAAATACTCACCATTATAAAGACTCCTGACGTCCAAATAGGCAATGGTGCTCCCTTTCGAAAGCTGCCGTTCTTGAATTTTCTTTCCTGAAATATCCAAAAGCGTGATGATCGCATTATCCTTCAGTAACCCATGGAATTGTACCGCCACATAATCATTGCTCGGATTGGGAAAAACCAAGACCTCCCAATTGGCGCTTCCATTCAAAATATGGGTAGCATTTTGTCCATTGTACTCGGTTACCGCCTCGGAAATCACATTCACCTTAGCCGCCACCTTGATGCCGTAAAAAGTAGGTCCCACGGCATAAGGATAAGCTGCATTCCAGTTTTGATCCACCGTGCAGAAATAGGCGTAAATTCCATCAGGATACTCCGGTGTAACGCAAAATCTACCGTTATGCTCATCCAAAAAATCCAACTGATTGGGGTGCGCAACAAATTCATAATCCTCTCTGTATCGTCCCAAAGGATAGGAATTACTCACCGGAGGTCCATCCGCCACATCCGTTCCATCTGCGTAATGTGTCCTGAGTGTAATATCACGCAATTGATAACTTGATTTCATTCTGGTAATAGCCCCGGTTCCATTTACGTTGGCGTAACCATAAGCCCCGTAAATGGGGAATCCATCGTAAGCAAAGCCAAGCAAAGGACTATGAGTGGTGCTGTCCATGACATACAAACCATCAGCATCATAAAGATTACATACCGTTGAAATCACTTGTAAATCCAAGTCAAAGGCTGATGGATTTTGGTGATGGTGATAGTTGCCCATCGCAGGATGACCTTTGGCACAATCAAATCCAACTCTTTCAGCTACTATTGCATCTCTATTCCAAACGCCCTGACCGGGCGGACCTGGAATAGGACCTCCCCCTTCAGCTTGCGACATATTGTTCCAAGATACCCCATCACGGTAATCAAAAAGCGCTACTCCATTGATAAACACCCCGATATTTCCGCCGTTGGTAGGAGTGGGATTTCCAGGATTAGCGGTGGGATTCAAAGGGAATTTAAAAATCGCGTTTTGGTTGGTCGCTAAAGAAGGATTACCATCTAAAAAAGGTCCCGTCACATAGGCAGGAATGCCTTTGGTCTTTACATATGCCCATTGATTGGAATAAAATACCGATTGACAATTGACCGAATCATTGTCTTGGATCGGTGTTGAATTGCCTTGAACATAATGCCTGCCTTTGGCACCATCTGTATTCAGTAACCAAGAGGTAATCACAGGATTGGACTGCGATCGCATCATCTCACTGCAAAGCAAGAAGGCCACAAAAAAATAAGTTTTCATCATATAGCGTTAGACGCCAAAGGTCATAAAATCCCTCATGGAATCATCGGCTCGTAGGAAAAATCTTGAATCACCACTTCATGACGCAGACCATTGTTAGGACCTTGGGTCAAATAAGGCAGTGTCCAAAAATTCATTCTGGCATGGGTCTGCGCACCAGGTGCAGGAATGACGATAGGCAAAGACGAAACTCCTCCTTCCGTTTTTACCCTCGGCGGGTGATTCAGGTTGAAAGCCCACGTGGCAATGGGATTGCCATTTATTCCCTTACCTGCGAAGCTATTCCAAGTGATCAGCGTGTCTGTCCAATTGAATTGATGTGTCGTTACTCCCTTTAAAACATTGATATCAATGAATTGCTCTCTGGTTCGCTCCGCAAAAAATCCCCCAAAACTCACCGGCTGTACTGAGAATGTTGTGGGTGTTTCGCTCAAGGCGTCTCCCCATTTAGAAAATTCAATATCCACCTCACTGTTTCCATCGGTATAAAAAGTACTGTCGTCCCAAGTAAACAAGCCCAAAACAACATTCTCTGAAAAAGCCATCGGATCTGCTTGAATCGTGAAAGTATAAGTACCATATCCCACATTATCTCGTCCCACCACCTCTGTTGAATACCAGACATTATCGTGCTGATCAATGGTTAAATGCAAATACCCTTTTTCATCGACCCATACATCATCATACCGTTTGGAAAAATTATTGGGGCCAGGACCGACAGGTTGAGTGCTCGATTTGATGTCCCACTTTCTTCCAGCAAAAGTGACGGTATCACCTACCCTTCCTAGTACCTCTTCTGGATTAGATTGTTGACAACCGTGCATCAACACTATTATCGTTGTAATAAAAAACAATTTCTTTATCATGGTTGATATTCGATTTGCGCCTTTAAGTCGCCCACATACACATCCCAAACGCCCCCTTCTATTTCGGGCTTAACGGACATTCCTATGAAACTCAAGTCATCCGTTCCCAGAACAAATTCATACACCACAACACCCTTAGCTGGCACCATTTTCTTTTCAAAACGCTTTACCTTTCTTACGCTTGGGGTTACAGAGGCTACCTGATCATGGAGATACAAAATCACTGTTTCAAGAGCTGGTCGATCACTTTTATTTTCCACCTCAATGCTCACTGTCCAGGCAGGTTGCTCAGTAGCACTTGAAGATCTAGAAACTTTTAAATTCTTATATACCAATTGGGAATATGACAATCCAAAACCAAAAGGCCATTGAGGTTGGTACGCATTTTCTCCAAACTTTTGATCCAAGGCCTCACTGTGCTTGTGATCATAAGTAAGCAGCGACTGATTAAAACGGGGATACGTGAATGGCAACTTACCCGAAGGATTGATCTCGCCATAAAGGATTTTAGCCAACACCTCTCCGGCATTGTCACCCGGTTGATAAGCCATGATGATCGCCGCGCACTGATCAGCTATGGGTTCAATCAAGCGAGGCCGATTTTCCAACAACACCAACACCACTGGTTTTCCCGTCTTGATTAAATCATTGACAAACTTGATTTGTGCTCTTTCCAAACTCAAATCATCAATATCGCCGGGCTTTTCGGTGGAAGGCAACTCTCCCACACATGCAATGATCACATCCATTTTTTGGAGAGACTTCAACCACTTCTCATCTTTCTTATAGCTGTTGAGTTCACATCCTTTGCGATAACCCACATTCTTACCGCCCATGCTTCTCAACCCCTCTACGATGGTCATTTTTGAATGATCTTCCCAAGTAGTATCCACTCCCTGCCACGTTCTGCTCCAAGCGCCATTCATCAAAATCAAAGAGTGAGCCGCGGGTCCTGTCACCATGATCTTGGCCTCCTTTTTCAGAGGAAGAATGTTATCTTTATTTTGGAGCAAGGTGACACTCTCTGCTACTACTTGTTGCGCCACTTTGATGTGCTCTTCACAACCTATTTTGTCTTTTAAGCCAACAGCAGTAGCGTCACTTATTTTGGATACGCTCATTTTCAATTGAAGAATCCGAGCAACACTCTGATCCAGTCTTTGCTCTGTGATTCGGCCTTCTTTCACCAACTCTATCAACAAACGAGTAAAATCATAATCATTGGGCACCATGCACATATCGATACCCGCCATCACCGCCTGATAGACGGCCTCTTTTAAATCCACCGCTACATGATGCACTTTCACCAATTTGATGACATCTTCCCAATCCGTTACCGCCATTCCATTGAAGTGCATTTCATTTCTCAATAGATCCACCAAAATTTTTGGGTTTGCGTGAACAGGAATTCCATTGATCTCTCCGCTATTGATCATTACCGTCATGGCTCCTGCATCAATGGCCGCTTGGAAAGACGGCATGTAGATCTCCCGCAATTGAATATCGGAGAGATAGGCTGGAGTTCTGTCCTTACCTGTTCTTGCTCCGCTGTATCCCAAAAAATGTTTCATACAAGCGGCAACATGTTGGTCATCTATCTTGGTAGCATTCTCTCCCTGATAACCTTCAATGGCTCCTCTTCCCATTACACTGCACACGTATGGATCCTCCCCGTAAGTCTCAAAAAATCTCGACCATGCGGGATTCCTCCCCACATCCAACACGGGTGAGAAATTCCAAGGAATACCCACCGCACGGGTCTCCAAAGCGGTAATCTCTGCCACTTGCTGAATCAGCGCTGGATGGAAAGTAGCCGCCTGCGCCAATTGTTGCGGAAAAAGAGTGGATCCCATCACGTAATTGGCCCCATGAATGGCATCTATTCCATAAAGAACAGGTATTTTTGTTCTGCTCTTTTCTTGTACGGTTCGCTCTATGCTTCTTATGATTTGATGCCATTGATCGACGGGATAAGCATGACCTCCACAATTCAATACAGATCCTACATGCCACTTCGCGATGGCCTCATCCAATTTACTTTGCTGGATGTGATGCGGCTCCACCAATTTATAAATTTCGCCTTCACAAATGACATCTACATTGATTTGCGTCATTTGGCCCACCTTCTCTTCGATGGTCATATCTTTTAATAATTGTGCAATGTTGGATACATTTCCATCCTTAGATAATTGAGCCCATCCATTGAACGATATCAATACAACAATACAAAAAAACAAACTCCGTCTGCCTTTATTCATCGCGTTTTACAATTTTAATTTCATCGATTAAAACATCCCCTTCCGCTTCCAGCGTAAAGATTATCTGCTTGATAGCAGTGTTGTCCACCTCTTTATTCTGACTCATTAAGTCCGACAATGGAATCTGCAATTTCACCCAATCTTGATCGATTACCCCACCTTGCACATACTTCTTGAACAAACCCACCCAAGATTGGTTTCCCCCAAAATCCTCCATTCCCACTGCACCGGGTAATCCAGATTTCATCGGACCATTTAAACTTTTCACTCTCATTTCCAAAGCACCCAATTGTAGAATTTGAGAAATATCTTTTCCGCTCCAACCTTCCCAACCTATCCCCATTCCCAACCAAGGACAGCCACCGGCCTGCTTGTTCCACTTCAAATGGATACTTCCCGTTCCTTTAAAAACCGTATTGGTCTCCAGTTGCATTGTAATACAACTTGCATTTTGCGTTACCCACACCTCTGCATTCAACTGATCACTCCAAATGGTGCTGGCATAAAATCCAGGCAAGCCTCCGTCATCTTCTGCATCAACAGGGAAATCATACAAAGCCACTGGCTTC
>CANHWU010000021.1 GCA_947464415.1 Flavobacteriales bacterium | reverse complement strand
TCTGAGTCCGTTTCTGAAGGACATCCCGATAAAGTAGCGGATCAAATTTCTGATGCTTTAATTGATCATTTCTTGGCTTTTGATCCAGATTCAAAAGTAGCTTGTGAAACTTTGGTGACTACGGGACAGGTGGTGTTGGCTGGAGAGGTGAAGTCAAAAACCTATTTGGATGTGCAGAAAATTACGCGTGATATGATTCGTGAAATTGGCTACACAAAAAGCGAATATATGTTTGAAGCCAATTCTTGTGGCGTTTTGAGCGCTATTCATGAACAGTCTGCTGATATCAATCAAGGAGTGGAAAGAAAGAAGAAGGAAGACCAAGGTGCAGGTGATCAGGGAATGATGTTCGGCTATGCTTCTAACGAGACGGATAACTTAATGCCGCTCCCATTGGAATTGGCGCACATGTTATTGCGTGAATTGGCTGCTATCCGCAAGGAAGGAAAAACCATGAAGTACTTGCGCCCTGATGCAAAAAGCCAAGTAACGATTGAATACGGTGATGATCATAAGGCTATTGGAATTTCTGCGATTGTCATTTCTACTCAGCACGATGATTTTGATAAAAACGACAACAAGATGTTGGCGCAAATCAAAAAAGATGTCCAAGACATTTTAATCCCAAGGGTAATGAAGAAGTGTCCTGCTCGTGTGCAGAAACTTTTCAAAGCAAAGTATGCCTTGCATGTCAATCCTACGGGTAAGTTTGTGATTGGTGGTCCTCACGGAGATACTGGATTGACAGGAAGAAAGATCATCGTGGATACCTATGGTGGAAAAGGTGCTCACGGCGGTGGTGCGTTTTCAGGAAAAGATCCCAGCAAGGTGGACAGAAGCGCAGCGTATGCTACCCGTCATATAGCTCGAAACCTTGTGGCAGCGGGTGTGTGTGATGAGGCCTTGGTGCAAGTAGCCTATGCGATTGGAGTAGCAGATCCAGTGGGTCTATATGTCAACACCTACGGAACTTCCAAAGTGAAAATGTCAGATGGTGAAATTGCGGATAAGATTTTAAAGATGAAGGAATGCAATTTGCGACCTTATTCCATTGAGACTCGTTTTAAATTGAGAACGCCCATCTACAAAGAAACCGCTGCCTATGGTCACATGGGAAGAGAGTGTAAAGTGGTGACCAAAAAATTTGTCGATGGAAGTGGAAAAGAGAAATCGGTGAAAGTAGAATTATTTCCTTGGGAAAAGAATGATTTGGTAGCCTCTTTCAAAAAGGCCTTTTCCGTAAAATAATGTCATTTTATCCTTGTAAGGCCGCCCTGGTGCGGCCTTTTTTTGTGTTAAAAATCAGAGTTTAACAGAGTTGATTGCGCTATATTTGATTATCATGAAGCGATTAATTATCCTCTTTTGCATCCTTTTGTCTCTTTCTTCTACACGTCAAGTGATGGCTCAAAATAGTGTGCCTTTTCAATGGTCCCAAGCCATGCTGACGGCCATTAGAAATGATTTTGCCCGGCCGCCAATGACGGCGAGAAATCTATTCCATTTTTCATTAGCGATGTATGATGCCTGGGCGGCCTATGATTCTGTGGCAAGCACCGTATTCCTGGGAAAGACATTCAATGGTTTCTTTTGTCCGTACAATGGAATTGTGCAGCCCGCTGATATAGAATCAGCGCGGAATGCAGCGATGAGTTTTGCGGCCTACAGGATCATCCGAAATCGCTACATCAATTCACCGGGTTGGAACTCCGTTACCAATAATATGCTCAATACATTGATGGGGGAGATGGGCTATGACGTGAATTTTACTTCTGCTGATTATTCCGGCGGTGATCCCAAAGCTTTGGGCAATTACATAGCCGCTCGCATTATTTCTTATGGTAATACGGATGGATCCAATCAGTTGGCCAATTATGCCAATCAATATTATGTACCATCCAATCCAGCGCTATTTCCCACCTTGCCTGGAACATCAGGAATAGTAAATCCTAATCGTTGGCAGCCACTCAGTTTGAGTGTTTTTATTGATCAGAATGGAAATCTATTGTCAGGGGCTCCTCCTTTTATGGGTCCCGAATGGGGCAATGTGAAGCCCTTCGCATTGGCGGATTCTGTAAAGTCGGTGAAACAAAGAGATGGATACAATTGGAATGTTTATCATGATCCAGGTATGTTTCCTCAATTGGGAGAAACGGGTTATGACATCAATGATTTGTATAAATGGAATTTTGCTTTGGTGGGTAAATGGGCTTCGCATTTGGATACTGCGGACCAGGTGATGTGGGATATTTCACCGGCGGGCATTGGTAATGCCGTGCTGCCGGAAACTTTTCAAGATCAATTACAGTTTTTTGATTTTGAAGATGGAGGTGACAATGGTACAGGTCATTCTATCAATCCTGTTACGGGTCAACCGTATGCTCCCAATATGGTAAGAAGAGGGGATTACACCCGTGTACTTGCAGAGTTTTGGGCCGATGGCCCGAGTTCAGAAACTCCACCGGGACATTGGTTTTCTATTCTCAATTATGTGATTACCGATTTGAATGGTAATTTTAATTGGGAAGGAGTAGAAAATTTGAGTGAAACAGAGTTTTGTGTCAAGGCCTATTTGACATTAGGAGGGGCCCTTCATGATGCTGCTATCAGTGCTTGGGGGATCAAAGGTTTTTATGATGGCGTAAGACCCATCTCTGCGATTCGTTATTTAGCAGAGAACGGCCAAAGTACGGATGCGTCACTTCCTAATTTCAACATCAATGGAATGCCGTTGATCTCAGGTTTTACAGAACTGGTTCAGCCAGGAGATCCGTTAGCAGGAGCCAATAATGAAAACGTAAACAAGGTGAAGATGTGGACATGGAAGGGGCCGGATTATATCTCTGATCCCGCCACGACCGCTGCCGGGGTGGGATGGATTTTAGCAGAAAATTGGTATCCTTATCAAAGACCCACTTTTGTATCACCACCTTTTGCTGGATATGTTTCTGGACATTCTACCTATTCTCGTACAGGCGCTGAGGTGATGACCGCGATTACGGGAAGCGAGTATTTTCCCGGTGGGATGGGAGTATTTGATGCTCCAATGAATGAATATTTGGTTTTTGAAGAAGGACCAAGTCAAACAGTGGAGTTACAATGGGCTACCTATCGCGATGCAGCGGATCAATGCAGTTTGTCTCGTATTTGGGGAGGGATTCATCCACCGATGGATGATATTGCAGGAAGAAAGATTGGAATGAAGGTAGCCGCCCATGCCGTCACCAAGGCTGATCAATATTGGATAGACACTGCCCCGAAGATCATCGCCTTTAACAGCAATCCTTTTGTGAATGATTTTGCTGCAGGAACGGGATATACCATCTCAGTGACATTTGATCAACCTATGGATATGACGTCTGATCCGGGCTTGTTTTTCACTTCCAATGATTTGGCCAGTACATTGGAATGGAATGATCAATTTTGGTTGAATGATTCTGTATTCATCTGGAATTTTGTTGTAACAGATAACAACGAAGAGATTTCTGGTATTGATCTAAAAATCATGTCGGCGATGTCACAGAATGGTGAATTACAAAGAATATTTTATAAAAACAACGCCTTTGTGGTAGATACTAAAAATCCAATTTGTCTATCCATGGATGTCTCAGATAACTTGATTAATCAAGCCTTTATTCAATCGGGGTCATTGTACTTGGAAGTGCAATTTGATGAGGAAATGATTCCATCATTAAGTCCTCAATTGTCTGGCGGCTCCCTTACTTTTTTGAATGGTTTATCCCCACAGGTCAATTGGCTCAACGGATATTCAGCCCAGCTGATTTGTCAATTTCCTGATTTGGATGAATATTTCATGAATGATTTAGTTCAATTGGCTGGGTTCACTGACTTAGCAGGAAATGCGATGATCAATTTTATCAGTGACTCAGCAGTGGATATAGATACGCAACAGCCAGTGGTAACTTCAACAGAGGCAGATTGGGAAATGGTGAATGAAAGCAGCGTTGGTCAAAATTTGCAGTTAAAGATTGCCTTCAATAGTGAGGTGGATGTTAATTCTACTCCTCAGTGGTCAGGGCTACCTTTGGGAATGGTTCCTACTGATTACAGCTTTACCCACCCGGATACATTATTGTTTAATTTCAACATCCAAGATGAAAATGAAGACTTTTCGGACGCGGTCAGTTTGGAGTTATTTGGATTGTCGGACATTGCTGGCAATGTTATGAGCAATGGTAATCTTAGTGATTTGTTGTATTGGGATACAAAACAACCAGCTGTTCAGACTATTTCCATGTGGCTCGGTGATGGGTCATCTTCAATCAACCCAATAATCATTGATGAATTCAATACAGGTATTTTGAGCGTGTATTCATTGGTAGAGTTTGATGATGCAATGGATACTTTGGTAGTACCCATACCATCTTGGGGTGATGCAGCTGTCCAAGCTTCCATGACGCTCAATAGTCATCAATGGCTTTCATCAACACAATTAAAGTTGAATTGGGATGTGGTGGACAATGACTACAACAACTTTGATGTTTCATTGACTCTAGCCGGATTTAGCGATGGCATGGGCAATGGAAATGATTCTACTTTGGAGCAGCATATGCAATGGGTGATGATGTTGTTGGGACCCATTCCAGGTTGCACGGATAGCTTAGCTTGTAACTATTTACCTTTTGCCAATGAGGATGATGGTACTTGTTGGGTGGTGGGTGCAGCTTGTGATGATGGAGATTCCCTTACACAAAATGATATGGTCAACGCAGATTGTGATTGTATCGGCACTGTCGTATCAGTTCAGGAGTTGAGACAAGACAAATGGGCAGTGTATCCTAATCCATCATCGGATTACATATACTCGAATGAGCCTGGTGTTTTGGAAATATACAATGCCTTAGGTCAAGTGGTGACTCGAGCGAGTGTTCAGCAAAATGAACCGATTTCAATCATTCATTTGAAGAGTGGAATGTATTGGATTCGGAAGGGAAGTGAAGCTCGCAGTATATTGAGAGTGGAGTGAGGTGATGGGCGCTAATCATTAAGATTCAATTAACATAAAGTTTACATTCATGTGGCATTATTGCATGGATGGAGAAAAGAGTAATCAGTGTGCAGCGTGAGTTGTCATGGCTGCAGTTCAACGAACGAGTTTTGCAGGAGGCCGCGGATACAAAGAATCCCTTGATATCTAGGGTTCATTTTTTGGGAATATTTTCAAGTAATTTAGATGAGTTTTTTAAAGTAAGAATTGCCTCTTTGCGGAGAGAATTGAAGTCTATGAAGGGAACAAGAAATTCTCTCGTGGAAATAAAAAAACCGCTTCAAATGATACATGAGCGGGTGATTGAATTGCAATGGGAGTTTGATCAGGTATTTGAGAAGACCAAAAAAGATTTATCTAAACAAGGGATTCACTTCAAGAATGAGAAACAACTTTCCGCGGATCAAAAGGATTTTTTGATCCACTTTTTTGATCAAGAAATTCGTCACGATATTATACCCATCATTATTGGTCCAAAGCTTCCCATGCCGGAATTGGAGGACAACGCTTTGTATTTGATTGTTGAATTGGAGCTCAAGGAAAATGGAAAGTTCATTTACGCGTTGATAGAAGTGCCACAGTCAAAAAGCAGGTGGGTAATTTTACCAGCAGAGAAGTCGCAACATCATGTTATTTTTTTGGAGGATGTCATTCGATTGAATTTAAAGAAAATTTTTAGTCCGTATAGTATCAAAGCTGCGAGAGCTTTCGATTTGAAAGTGGTGCGAGATGCGGAGTATGAGGTGGAAAGTGATTTTTCAAAAAGTGTGTTTGATAAGGTATCCAAAAGTATTCAGCAAAGAAGCAAAGGAGATTACGTCAGAATCAATTTTGATCATGAGATTCCTGAAGATTTGATGCAATGGGTAATCAGAAAGACCAAGGTAAAAGATATTGAAAACATCATTCCAGGTGGTCGTTATCATAACAAACGTGATTTATTGTCATTTCCTAATTTTCATCGCACAGATTGGATGTTTCCAGTCCTTCCTGGATTAGCGCATCCTGCATTTAAAGATGAACAAAATATTTTAGATGTATTTGACAAAGGAGATGTCTTGTTGCAATATCCTTATCAAAAGTTTTCACATCTACTCGATTTATTGCGAGCAGCGGCCATTGATCCATCTGTTCGGACCATAAGAATTTCGATGTATCGTATCGCTAAAGATTCACATATACTGCATGCATTGATCAATGCAGCAAAAAATGGAAAAAGAGTGGTAGTGATCATCGAAGTACAAGCGCGTTTTGATGAAGAGCATAATTTGGAAATCACCAAAATGCTTCAGGATGAAGGGATCAAGGTTATTCCTGGAATTCCTGGATTGAAAGTCCATTGTAAAGTTTTTCAAATTAGCCGAAAGGTAAATGGAAAGAACATCCGCATTACGCATATTGGAACCGGAAATTTTCATGAAAAAACGGCGCGGATTTATTCCGATTTTTCTCTGATTACCACGCATTCTGCAATTGGGAAAGAGATCAGAGGATTGTTTGACTTTTTTGAAACCAATTACCTCCGCCCTCAATTCAGACACCTAATGGTATCTCCCTTTAATTCAAGAAGAAAATTATTGGAAGGTATTCAAGAGGAGATGGAGAAAGCTAGGAATAAGAAAAAGGCACGGGTGGTAGTAAAAGTCAATAATTTAATGGATGATGTGCTCATCAAAAAATTATTGGATGCTGCACAAGTAGGGGTGGAAATTAAAGTGATTGTGCGAGGGGTTTGTTTATTGATGCCACAAACGGAAAATCAAAAGAAGAATATCACCATGGTTAGCATATTGGGAAGATATTTGGAACACGCGCGGGTATTCATATTTGGAGATAAGGGACAAGAGAAGATTTGGTTAGGCAGTGCAGATTGGATGGTGAGAAATTTGGACTTTAGAATTGAAGTCATGGCGCCTGTGTATGATGAGGCAGTCAAAAAGTTGTTGATGCGTTGGATTGATCTTCAATTGGAACCAAAATCACGAGCGCGAGATTTATCTCCTGAAAATCTAAATGCTTTTATTTATCCAGCTTTAAAGGATGATTGTGTGGATATCCAAACTCAATGGAGGAAAGAGTTGGAGGTTTGGACCAAAGGTTTTAAATTTAGAAAAAAGTAAGAATTGAAAATTGCAGCTATCGACATAGGAAGCAATGCGATGCGATTGTTCATCGCAGATGCTAAAATGGAACGCAAGGAAGTTTTATTAGAAAAATTGCTTCATACCCGAGTGCCTGTGCGATTGGGTGAAGATGTCTTCACTTATGGTAAAATCTCCAAGGATAAAATGGAGCAATTGATTTTGGCGCTCAGAGGTTTTGATTTAATCATTCAATCCTTAGGAGTAGAAATCAAGCGTGTATGCGCCACCAGTGCCATAAGAAGTGCAGAGAATAGGGACGAAGTGGTGAAAAAGGTGAAGCAAGAGTGTAATTTGAATTTGGAAATATTGTCAGGTGAGCGCGAGGCAGAGATGATTTTTTCCAATTTCCATTATTATGATTTGCCGAAAGACGGTAATTATATTTTCATTGATGTAGGCGGAGGATCTACAGAGATCACCATCATTGAGGGGGGTGAAAAAAAGGATGCTCAGTCCTTTGAAATTGGAACGGTAAGGATGTTGCTGAATGAACAAAGCAAATTACCTAAAGCTATTTTTGCCTGGCTTAATCAAAAACTGAACGCGAAATTGAGTTACAGGGCCATTGGAACGGGTGGGAATATCAATAGCGCCATCAAGATTTTGGAAAAGAAGCAAAGGGAGATGGTTTCCATTAGTGAGTTGAAAAGCATCATGGCCACTTTGGCTAAATTGACCAAGGAGCAGCGAATGAAGAAGTTTAAACTGCGCAGTGATCGGGCAGATGTTATCATTCCTGCATTGAATATTTATACGCAAATAGCGGAGCAGTCCGGCGTGAATGAACTAATGGCACCTAAGTTTGGTTTGGCGGATGGGATTGTACTTGAGGAATTATCCAAGAAGAATATTCAGCACTTAAAGTTCATTTCCTCTTAAGGTATTTAAAACATTCAGTTCACATGCGGGATCCAAATTTCCGTCATGAATGAGCTCATTCCCAAAAGGTCGATTGCCAAATTGATTCGTCTAAAAGAAACCAATCCTATTGTGGGTTGGTTGTCAAAAATGACAAAAATCGAGGAGGTCAATAAAATGTATCACGATTTATTTTCCTACCAGGGTTTTGACTTTATAGAGGCCTTGATGAAGCGTTTGAATATTTCCATTCAATTGAATCAAAGGGGTCTCGATGGTATTCCCAAAGAGGGTCCTTGTGTAGTGATTTGCAATCACCCTTTTGGTGCGATGGATGGGGTGAGCATATTGCATATTCTTAAAGAGGTGCGTCCTGACGTAAAAGTAATGGCCAATTTTTTATTGAAAGAAATCAAACCCATTGAGTCGTTCTTTTTGGATGTCAATCCGTTTGAAAATTTGTCTTCCAAATCCAGTATTTCGGGTATTAAGCAATGTCTGCAGCATGTGCAATCAGGGGGCTGCTTAGTGATATTTCCGGCTGGAGAGGTCTCTAGTTATCAGTTGGATGCAAAGTCAGTGGTGGATGGTAAATGGAGTGCTTCGGTTTTTAAGTTGATTCAAAGGACACAGGCCACCATTGTTCCCGTTTTTTATGATGGTAGAAACTCCAATTTGTTTTTGTTTTTGTCATGGATACACCCTTATCTCAGAACGATGGCATTGCCCTCTGAGATGTTGAAAAAGAAGAATGGAGTGATTCATGCGATAATTGGGAATCCCATTCCACACCAAGATTGGTCTATTGTGGAGGATACTACTCGTTTGAATCGATTCATTCGCGCAAAGGTGTATGCATTGGGATCAGATTTGGAAGTCCGAAAGAGTTATTTTCAATGGCGTGATTTAGTGAAATGGAGAAAGAACCCTCAAGCCATTTCTGCGGCCATTGATCAGTCATTATTGATAGAGGAAATCTCAAGGATGGAGGAAAGCAAATTGTTCGATCACTTAGAGTTTTCTTGTTATGTGGCGAAGGCCCATCAAATCCCTCATTTACTCAAGGAGATTGGAAGGTGTCGCGAATTGACTTATCGGGAAGTGGGAGAGGGAACCATGAAAGCCTTGGATTTAGATGAGTATGATTTGTATTACTATCACTTGATATTATGGAATCAGAAAGATCAGCAGTTGGTAGGAGCCTATCGGTTGGGGTTGGGGAGTGAGATCATTCAATATTATGGAAAAAAGGGTTTTTATACTCATTCTCTCTTTAAGATGAAAAAGGAAGTGATGCCGACCTTGGCACGTTCTGTCGAGATGGGAAGATCTTTTGTGGTGCCGCAATATCAAAGAGGAAGATGGCCATTGTTTTTGTTGTGGAAAGGAGTAGTGATGTTTTTAGAGCATTTTAAAGAAGTGGAATATATCATTGGGTCTGTCAGTATCAGTGATGACTATAAGCATATTTCGAAAGAGGTGATCATTTCATTTTTATTGGATTTGTTCAAGGATGAGGAATATAGAAAATGGATTATTCCGCGAAACCCGGTAAGAAAATCAATGAAGCGTGTGGATGCTCAAGATTTATTGATTCCGGTGAAAAGTGAACTCAAGAAATTAGATCGTTTAATCAATGAAATCGAGCCATTGGGTAAGAATGTACCAGTATTAATCAAAAAATACTTGGCCCAAAATGCCAGAATCATTGCGTTCAATCGTGACCCAGATTTCAATAATGCCATTGATGCATTTATGATTTTAAAGCTAGATCAAATGCCGGCTGATTCATTTGTGCTGAAGTCCGAATAAAAAAAGGGGCGCTCGGCCCCTTTTTTAGTTGAAGTAAGGAAAATGTAATTATTGCTTTTGGAATTTAGTAGTGAATGTTCCGTTCATGTTGTATCCTTTTACAACATATAATCCGGCAGGTAATTTGTCGATATCCAAATTCGTTGTGGATGCGGTGGTGGTGAAGTTCATCATCTGCTTACCGGTGATGTCCATGATCATTAATTGTGTTTGGATGGGAGTCTGGATGTTGATAAATGAATGCGAAGGATTGGGATAAATATTGATCACTTGTGCTTGGTTCTCTTCCACACTAACATTGTTTACATTGAATGTGAAGACATCATTGCAATCTCCATTGCTGGCCGTAAGTGTTACCACAAAGTCACCACCCGTAGTGTAAAGATGTGAAGGATTGGTTTCTTGTGAGGTAGATCCATCACCAAAGTCCCAAGTATAGCCGGTAGCGTTGCTTGAGTTATTCAAGAATTGGATAACAAAGCTTCCGTTATTCTGCAAAATGCTGAAATCTGCGTCAGGTTGCTCATTGACGGTAACTGTAGTGCTAGCGTTGGCCACACAACCATTGATATCGGTGTATTCTACTGAAAATACACCACCTGTGGTTACCTCAATACTGTTAGTACTAAGTCCATTTGACCAAACATTGTTTTGATTTTGAGAGGAGATCAAAGTAACACTTCCGCCGTCACAAAAGGTAGTAGCACCGCTGGCAGAAATGGATACGCTCGGAAGCGCGTTTACTGTAACATCGATGGAATTGGATGAATTGGAACACCCATTGTTATCGGTGTAGTTGACTGTGTATGTTCCAGCAGCTTGAATCAAAGCGCTATTGATGTCCAATGAGCCATTGCTCCAAATAGTACCCACGCCCTGGTTGCACAGTAAGGTCACGCTGTTGCCTTCACAGAATGTCGTGTTTCCGATGGCCGTAAGCGTAACAACAGGAATTTCATTGACAGTGATGAATACAGGAGCAGAGAGTCCTGTTCCGTTACAAGCATCGGCATTGCTTGTTTCTACTGTGTAAAATCCAGCTTCGGTAGCAATGAGTTGCGAAGCATTGGCGTTTTCCAAGATTACTCCATTCAAGTACCATTGATATGCATCAGCTGTTGAAGCTTGGATAGTGGCAGTGCCACCAGCACAAAATTCTGTTGATCCTAATGCTGCAGCCGTAGGGGCAGGGGCATCACTGACATTAACACTGATGGTATTGGAAGTGTTTTGACATCCGTTGTCATCTGTTACAACCGAGAAGTAATTGCCAGATGAATTTACTTCAATAGTATTTCCGGTGGAGTTATTGCTCCAGTTGTTACCATTGGATTGATTGGAGGTAAGCGTTACGCTTCCGCCCGTGCAAAAGGAGGTGTTTCCGTTGGCGGTGATACTTACCTGAGGCAAAGCATTCACTTCTACCGTTACTACGTTAGATGTATTAGAACAACCATTGGCATCTGTGAAGGTGGTGAAGTAGTTACCGGCCGTGCCCACGGTAATGCTGTTTCCTGTCCCTCCATTGTTCCAGCTGTTACCCGTGGATTGAGTGGAATTAAGAGTAACGGTTTGACCCTGGCAAATAGCGGTGCTTCCTGCACTGTTTACGCTTACATTCGGAATGGCATTCACAGTAACATTGATGGTGTTGGAGGTACCACTGCATCCGTTCATATCAGTATAAGTCACAGAGTAATTTCCATTTTGTGTGACGGTGATAGTAGGAGTATTGGCACCATTGCTCCATGATTGAGCACCCATTTGAGAAGAAATCAAATCTACACTACCGCCGGCACAAAATGTAGTATTTCCGTTGGCACTGATGGTCACTGTGGGGTTGTTATTTACTACAACCTGAACAGGAGCAATGGCGATGCTGCAACCATTATTGTTGACCGCAGTAGCGCTGTAGTTTCCACTGTTGGAGATGGATTGAAGTGTGTTGTTACTTCCGTTGTTCCAAGTGAAATTGACATTGTTCGATGAAGCGGTGACCACCAAATCTACGGATCCACCCTGACAAAATGTGGTAGCACCACTTGCAGTGATTTCAGCCGTGAATGCATTATCAATAGCGGAATTGTATGGTTCGTTTTGAGGATCAAATTCAGTCCAACAAGTAGCCCAATTCTCGGAACCAAAGGCACCTCTGAAGTTGACAGGAGTGAAGAATGAATTATTCAAATAGCTATCAGAGAAATCAGCTCCCGTGCTCAGAGGTGAGCCTCCTTGTAACGATAGATCGGGCTGATTAAGACTTAGGTTTTTAAATAACAAGCTACTTGCATTATCAATTGTGCCATTGTTATTACTGTTATAAAAGTTGGTGATATTGAATCCACTATTGATATTATTCGTTGCTGCATTCAAGCTGCTGCTCGTATTGGCAATCAAAGTATCTTGCATTTGTACCAGCATGTTATTTTTTATTCGTAACAAACCATTGGTAGCATTGGATTGGGTGGTTGCGGCCTCAATCAATAATCCAATGGGATATCCCACCAATACTGAATTGAAAATGCTACACTCTGTATTTCTTCTCAAGTGACCCGCTCTTTTGTAAAGAGAATTGAAACTTCCGCCGGAAGATAATGCAGGCCCTCCAATGATGGTGACGTTTGAAAATTTAGGTTGTGTTTTGGGAGTATTGGTGGAGCCTGTAGCATCATTGTCCGATTCAAATCCATTGGATCCGCTTTGGTCAGCTATTTGTGGATCTCTTACTGATAAAGCAAATTGTACATGTCCTCTGTATCCGAAGTCCGTGTCGAAGTCATCATCCCAGTTGCGATAAGCGATTAGGTTTTTACAATTAACAGTACCACCAAACCATTCAAAGGCATCATCTCCACAATAAGAGATTTGAATGTGATCAATGGTGGTTCCAGAACCCACTCCGCACATTGTGAGACCATTGATTTCACTATTCGGTTGGAAGGGAATACCACCGAATTCAATTCTCACATACCGAATAACTCCAGAATTATCGAGATCATCAGGATTGGTTCCTCCACCATAGATGGATCCTACTCCGCCCTCTACTACTGCTTCTCCTTGAGAGGTGCCGTTAGCGGCATTGGCAGGTTGATTAACGGAGGCCCTTCCACAAATGATCAATCCTCCCCAATCTCCATAAGCTCTTTGGCCAACTGGTTTTTGTGAGGTAAATACTATAGGGGAAGTTTCTGTTCCATCCGCAATCAAGTAACCATCCCTTTCAATGATCAATGATCCTTTAGATGCGAAGTCACCCTTGATGATGGTACCGGGTTGAATTTCCAATGTGTCATTGGCTGTAACCCTAACAAATCCTTGCAGGATATAAATGTTGTTGTTGGTCCAAACTGTTTTGGAATTGTTGTCCAAACTACCACTGACGATAATTTGACTGAATGCGCTGCTCAATGTGAGCAGACCAATAGCGAATAATAAGGCTTTTTTCATGTTAATGATTTTTTTACAAATCACCTCACCGAAGATTAATTCCTTATTAGACGAGTATTACAAGTTTGTTACTAAAAGAAGTTCGCCTCCTCCCTATTGTAAAGAATAGGTTAACTTATCGTTCTCTGAATTTATATTGAATCCCAAATGTGAAGTAGCTTCCTCGCTTGAATTGCTGCATCACCTGATCATTCTCCTTGGAAAGCTTCATGTCATTATTGGCATCCTGCAACAAGTAGAAAGATTGATTGAGGATGTCTTGAATCCCAAAACGAACCGATAAACCGTTGTTCAATTGCTTGGTCAAGGATAAGTCAATTACATTTCTAGGCATTTCATACACCTCGGGGATACCCGGAATTCCCACAATCGCGATGCGGGGTCCAATCACATTGTACAAAGCAGAAAATTGCCATCCAGTACTGTCATTCTCATAGTAAATTCCAGCATTTACGATGTAAGGAGATTGCCCCAGCATCGGACGGTTGGGATTCAATCCAGTTTCAATATTGGCTTGAGAAAGTTGAATATTGGAAATGATATAAGAGGCATTTCCAACAATGACGAAATTTTGGATAAACGCATGATGCGATAGGGAAGCGAGTGATTTTCGAATATCTATTTCGGCGCCATAACTGGTGGCGCTTAGAGCATTACCTGGCATGAAACTGCGAGTGCCTCCAGATCCGACACCGGGCACAAAATATTGTTCAATGGGATTTTGAAATTGTTTGTAAAATAAAGCGGCGCTGATGATTTCTGTTGTGTTAGGATAATGTTCCCATCTGAAGTCTATGTTATCAATAGTTGAAAATAGAAGTTGGGGATTACCGGAATTGATAAAGTTGTTTTCGAAATCATAGAAAGAGAATGGAGCGAGTTCTCTGAATTCTGGGCGATTGATGGTTTTTCCATAAGCCAGTCTCAATAAGGTTTTATTGGATAGGTCATAAGAAAGATTGAAGGAGGGTAACCATAAATTGGCGGCGAGTTCGGAAGTGAGCGGCTGGCCTGTAATATCCGCACTGTTAAGCCATTGGCGATTATTTTCTTTTCTAACACCCATAGAAAGATTCCATTGGCGGTAGGGAATATTGGTCATGAAATAATAGGCGGCTAATCGATTGTGCGCCTCATATCGATCTGCACCTCTTGTGTCTTCGTCCAATATCAATCCTGTGTTGGAGTTGAGATTTTGAGGGGATAGAATGCTCTCAAGATCTTGCTGAGCAATCGAATAATCAAAGCTCATTACATTGGCCATTCGATATCCTAAATTTCTAGAAGAAAAGGTTCTATCCTTGATTTCAATGTAGGATCCTGTTTTTACGGTAACCCATTTTTCCTCTTTGTCTGTTTTGTTGGAAGTTTTCCAAATTTTGTGCTCGTAGGAGGCTTGCGCAGTATGAATGTACTCGCTCAAGTTCATGAATAAACGACCCAAGTAAAAGGGTTGAGCACTGAAAGGCACATAGGCAGTGTAATCAGATTCCGAGCCATCAGTGGGAAGTGTGTAGCGTATTCTTTTCCAGTCTGGATCTTTTCTTTGGGTGGTTCCGAAGCCGTAGCTTGCAGTAGCGGTTCCTTGGTCTTGAAATAGATTTTGATGAACACCGAGTTGTGCGGAATAAACAAGTCGTTGCGTGTAACGCATAGAGTACTCTTTGCGATAGGTGCCTTCCTCAATATTGATCCCTTGCCTTAACGTGTTTACTTGTTGGCCGTTAAGGTTGATAATGTTTTTTAATTCAGCAGCCCCCTTTTTCCATCTCAATCCCCAATTTTGTAGCGCTCCGAGCTGCGTATTTTGTTGGTAAATATCATCATTGTAATGAAAAACAGTATCGCTGAGCTGATTGGTAATATCAAATTCGTTAAAATCAGATCGAATGGTTTTTTGTAAAACTTGTGTTCTGGAATAATTGAGTGAAGTATATTGTCCCAAAACCACTTTTTTAAAGCTGTGTTTTTTTCCAATCGTTAAATTAAATCTTTGATCCAGCGGTGCTATTTGGTGGTCGAGCGCCCAATCATTGGGAAGGGCTTGCGTCCATTTCAGTTGTTCCTCTGGTGAAGAAATGAATTTTAAATCCTCAGGAAAATCAGAGGGCAGCGCTCGGCCTCTGTTTCCTAGAGCCCAAATTTCATTGGGGTGGTTGCCATTGGTGATGAAATTTTGGCCAGTAGTTCCGCCTCTATAACCTTGAGTGTAAGAAAAGTCGATACTGGTTTTGTCATCTGGGAAGTTTTTGGTGATCACATTGATGGCGCCACCGGCAAATTCAGCAGGTAGGTCAGCGCTAGGCGATTTAAATATCAAGAATCGATCAATCGCAGCACTGGGAATGATATCAAAAGAGAAGGCTCTGGCATCGGATTCTAAGCTAGGAGCGAGCACGCCATTGATCATCGTTGCGTTATAGCGTGAGGAGAGCCCTCTCACCATCACAAATCGGTTATCGACGATGGTTACTCCAGGAATTCTTCTGGCTACTTGTGAGGCATCTCTGTCCTGACCTTTGGCTATTTGAGAGCTACTTACCCCGCTGACAATACCTTTGGCCTCTTTCATCTCCATTAATACCGCCGCTTCAGTATTGGTTTGCCTGTATTCAAAAATTTCTAGCGTGTTTCCTTCTTGTGAGGCATCCTCCAGAATAAAATCTAATTCAATTTTTTTCTGTCCTTTGGTAGAAACATCTTTGATTTGAATCGGAGCGTAGGAAACCATGCGGCAATCCACGATGTAGTTCCCTTCAGGCAATGCTATGCGATATTCACCCATTACATCACTCACGGCTCCATATGATGTGCCGGGAATGGTGATGACGGCGCCAATGATGGTATTGCCCGATGTCTTTTCAAGCACTTTACCCACTAATTCACACCTATCGGATTGAGCAATGAGCGCAAAATGGAAAAAAAGTAAACCACAAGTGAAGAGAATGTTGAGAGGTAATAGTTTTTGCGATTTTTTCATTGCGCAAAATTCCTCACTCCCACTAATTTGAATGTGATGGAAAGTTTAAGCGATTGTTAAGCATTTGTTGACGCTTTGATAATCTTCTCCATGATAGATGTCCAAGATTTATGAAATTCTTGCAATATCTCACCGTTTAAACCGTACTTGCACTGCGCACCAAATATTCTGCCTTGAATAATGCCCGCTCGTTTAAGTTCTCTTAAATGTTGAATGATAGTGGAAGGTGATACTCCTGGGACAGCAATAATTTCACCCTCTACCCAGCCCCCCTTACCAGCCAAAGCTGCTAGAATGCTGAGACGAGTAGGATGTCCAATTGACTTGCTGAGAAGCGCCAATTGTAGGTATTCTTTGCTCTGCTCTTCGTTGCTTTTCATTCAGGTTTGCAAAGTCCAACCTGTTTTTCAAAGCAATGTTAAAATTATATTATTGATTTGTTCAATTTTGATACAGCTAAAAATGCAATTAACATAATAATAACAAATAATTCAATAATTAAACTGAAGTTGTAATCGGAAAAGTTTTCCCTTTTCATTGTATTCGGGAGTGCTATGGTCAGAATATCTTCTGTGTGATATCACATAGGATCCTGTGAGTTCTAGGTTTTTGAACAGAAGGCATTCTAGCCCAAATTCGTATTCATTTAGACGATAATACCGAGCATCTCTTTCCACTTTCTTAGCTCCTTTGTAGTATTGGGTACGAGCGAAGGGAATAAAAATTTTATCTTTCCATTGCATTCGATAACAAATAGTAGCATAACCCCCTTCCAGTGGCATGTTCATAATGCTATCTTGCAATATCGAATAACCTGGAGAGGAGCCTCTGGTATATTCTGCCATATAACCAATGGGCTTTGGTTGTGCCACAATGCCAATGGCTACTCTTTGGTCTTGGTATCGTTTATTTTCGAGATATCCCACGCCGCTCGAGATTTGATCACCTGTTAAGGTGTATTGTCCTTTGTAGGCCATGATCCCGGGTTCAATGATTTGATTGCCCAGTTTAAAAGGATAGGATAATTTGATAACACTATGGAGTGAGTTGTTCAGCTCTGGTTTATTGGTGGCCTGTCCATTGTAAACTCCTACAGTGAAAACGCCGTAGTCTCCATAGCCTTTCCACCCGCTGTTGGTGAGTGTGTCGCGCTGTAGTTTCCTGATTTTTTCTGGAGTCCACATAAAAAAGACTCCAAAGTCGCGTTCATTAGGGGCAGCGCTGTTCAGAGCATCCGCGCGATCCATGGGAAGGCGGTTACTGGAGCTCTGCATATTTTCAAATCCGAAAGGTACCTTGCTTTGCCCTGCACGGATTCTAAATTCATTTTTGGCATCTAATCCCCAATCAAAATAGGCGTCACGCAACTGAACATAATGTATGTTTTCTGAATTATCGGCTTTTACGCGCACGCCAGCGGAATAATCAAATTGAATATATGCAAATAATCTTTCATGTACCTGGCCTTGGTATTGTAAACGCGCTCTTCGAAATGAAAAGCCATTGTTATCTCCCCAAGCTCGATCACATTGTTCACACTTTAAATCTGGATTTGTCTCGAATAATCGATTGTAACGAAATTGGGCATAGCCAGAGAGCCTCATTTTTTCATACCATTTTTTCTCTTCTGATTTGGTAGTATTTTGCGCCATCAAACACAAAGAGGGAAATAAAATCCAAAGACAAATGATTTTTTTCATGATTAAAGAATTAATGGCGGCGAAAGTATTTACACGCACCAAAATATTTGCTAACGGAGAATTAAAAATATGTTATGAGAATGTTAATGAAAGAGGGATTTGGTTATTTGAAAATCACTTTAGGTTACATAAACGAGTATATAAAACCTAAATAAAACCTAAGGTTAACATTAAATTAACATATATCCGTTTTTTTTGTCAAAAAAAATTATGAAGATGAGTTCCCTTTTTTCATTCATGGTTCCCAAGAATGCGCTTTTTTTTGATCTCTTCGCAGAGGATACTGCAAACTTGGTAGATCAAGCGAAGAAATTCAATCAACTATTTACCGTCACAGATAAAAATGATATTGCGAATATTATTCGTGATATTAGAGATTATGAGCACAAGGGGGATGAGTTTACCCATAAGATATTTTTAGAGTTATCCGCCAATTTTATTACACCTTTTGACCGCGAAGATATCCATGCCCTGGCCACGAGTATAGATGATATTGCAGACTATATCAACGGTTGTGCATCTAGAATTAACTTGTACGGCGTGTCAGAATTCAGCAAACCCATGGAAATGATGAGTGAGGTTTTACTCAAGCAAGTGGTGGAAATTGATACAGCCATCCGTGACTTAAAGAATATGAGAAATGTGCAAAGAGTGAGAGATGCCATTGTCAGAATCAATTCTCTTGAGAATCATGCGGATGATATATTCGATGAGGCGATAGCAAGATTATTCTCTGAGCAGGATAACGCGATGGTTTTAATAAAACAAAAAGAGATTCTAAGTAGTTTGGAGACCGCTACAGATAAATGTGAGGATGTGGCCAATGTGTTAGAGTCTATTTTAGTCAAAAATTCTTAAGCACTCATGGAGTACTCAACTTTTTTAATCGTAATCATTGCATTAGCGTTGATTTTCGATTTCATCAATGGATTTCACGATGCAGCTAATTCAATCGCTACGGTGGTTTCAACCAAGGTGTTGACGCCTTTTCAGGCCGTGGTATGGGCTGCGTTTTTCAATTTTGTGGCCTTCTTTATTTTTAAGGATCATAGTGTGGCCAATACAATTGCCAAAACGGTGCAAGATGATTTCACAAAACCTGAGATGCACCCATTGCCGATGATTTTTGCTGGCTTGCTCTCCGCTATTACTTGGAACCTAGTAACATGGTGGTATGGCATTCCATCCTCTTCTTCGCACACATTGATTGGTGGCTTTGCTGGAGCTTTTTTAGCGGCATTTGGTTGGGAGGCGGTAAGAGGTGGAGTGGTAGCATCCACTGCGATCTTTATTGTAGTGGCTCCGGTGGCGGGCATGATCATGGCCTATTTGATCTCCATCTGGTTTTTGAATTCATTTAGAAAAGGGCCATGGATGAAACTATTATCACTGACTATTATTATCGGAGTGGTTTATTCTGTTTGGAATGCACTGGAGTTTAAAAAAGATTTTAATGGTGGACATTCTTTTACGCTTGTCTTCGAAGAAAAAGTAGATAAAGATTTACTCAAAAAGACACTCACTTTTAAAAATGCGGAATTGAAAGAATTCGCTCCGGTGATAAAGCCAGGCAAAGATAGTCTTGGACAAGAAGATGCCACTGGTAAAATCTTTGTTGTTAGAACGGATTATCTAAAGAAGGTAGGTGACTTGAACGTTGATCTTTCATTACAAGATAGCGTTCAGAAATATGTGGCCAAGAAAATGGAGGTTCCCTTTATTGTTCAGGATGCACATAAAATAGGTGTAGATGCCAATGATAAGGAGCGATTTGATCAATCCAACTTGAAATCCGATTTTGAAACATATTGGTTGAAGGTGTTGTTTCATGGTAACAATTTTAAATGGATACTGCTAGGCTTCATTGTTGTGGTAATGGGAGTATTTACTTTATTTTTAAGCTCATTGAATAATTCCAGAGCGAATCATTGGTTTAAGAGACTTCAATTATTTTCATCAGCCGCTTTTAGTGTAGGGCACGGTGGAAATGATGCGCAAAAAGTAATGGGAATCATAACGGTGGCATTGATTGCAAATGGCAACATTTCTTCCATGAAGGAGATGCCCACGTGGGTGCCGTTGGCTTGCTATGCAGCCATAGCCATAGGAACCATGAGTGGCGGTTGGAAAATTGTGAAAACAATGGGAAATAAAATTACCAAAGTTACTCCGTTTGAGGGAGTGGCTGCAGAAACTGCAGGCGCAGTTACTTTGTTTTTTACTGAGGGGTTGAAGTTTCCATGGACCATGGGGGGTGAGGTGATCAAAGGTATCCCCGTGAGCACCACTCATACCATCACAGGATCAATCATTGGTGTCGGAATTACCAAACGCATCAGCGCTGTGAAGTGGGGAGTAACAGGAAAATTATTGACGGCTTGGATCATTACCATCCCAATTTCAGCCGCAATGGGAGCCTTATTTTATTATATGTGTTTGCTTTTGGGTATTCATTAACATTCTGTTAACGTAAATGAAGGCCAGCATTGCTGGCCTTTTTTTATTCTTTTTAATGGAACTTAATATTTACCTTCAGGTAACATTTCACTCTCGAGAGTAAATTTTTCTTTTTACAACCTTAACTTGAGAATGGGTTAAAAGCAAATTCGTAGATAGATTTTTGTGCACCTAATCAAATGTAGCGATGCCAAAGGTTATTCTGCACAATCCAATCAAGCCAACTGCTGGAAATTTGCATGGATACAATGATTTCAGCTACTCAGTAGTGGTAAAAAATACAATATCATTTATAAATCAATCATTATGAAAAACAGGATTATTTTCTTGCTGTCTTACCTATTCTTAATCCAAAATTGGGCAAATGCTCAGGGCTTAGAGGGTATCATGGTAGAAAAGTATTATCAGGCCAATGCGGCGGATGCTCAGTATACTGTAACACAAGGTTATTCTGTGCCGCTTCCTCAAGGAGCGGTGACTTATCGCATTTTTGTGGATATGGCACCGGGTTATAAGTTTGTTCAGATGTTTGGAACTTCTACTCAAAATTTAAATTTCAGTACATCTACCTTCTTTTATAATGATGAAAATTATGATAGTCAAGCAGGTCCTACTACCTCAGTAATCAATACACGCAAACATACCGCGATGATTGATTCATGGATCACCACCGGTGGTGTGGCGGGTTCTGCTTCTAATGGTAAGGTGGGAGTCCCCAAAGTTGAGGACACAGATGCTTCTATTGCCACAGGGGCTAATGGAAACACCAATAATATTTTATTCAATGCTTTGGGCGGATGTTTCGGAACAATGATTACTACCCCTTCAGGAAGGGATGGTTTATTACCAAGCAGCGCAACCACTTATGTCTCGCCAAATGTATTAGGAATGTCAGGGGGTGTGTTAGATGCATTAACGGCTGGCAATAGTTTGGGGGTGGTGAACGTTACCAATGGATCCATAGCGGCTTTGGGAGGGGTAGTGGGAGCTACCTCCAATAACAGAGTGCTGGTGGGACAATTTACCACAGATGGGACATTTACCTTTGCCATAAACATTCAGTTATTAAATCCTTCTGGAGTTGCAGAGAACTATGTTCATAGCAACGTCGGGGCCGGTCAATTGACTCATCCAACGCTTACTCGCACGGCCAGTGCTCCAAGTGTGAATATTGTGTCAGATGCTGCTGGCAATCAAATTTGTACAGGAGGAACCATTTCTTTTACTGCCACTCCTGTAAATGCGGGTATTGCCAGTTTTCAATGGAAGGTCAATGGGGTTAATGTGGGAACCAACAGTAATACTTTCTCATCATCTTCATTGACCAATGGTAATATTGTCACTTGTGTGGTTACTCCTGACTGCGGTGCAAGCAGTAATACTGCGGTTACCAGTAATGCCATTACCATTAGTGTTGCGAGTCCTACTAATTATTATGCTGACACTGATGGAGATGGTTTTGGTGCGGGTACAGCATTGAATGCTTGTACCAATCCTGGGGCAGGATATGTCATCAACAATACCGATTGTGATGATGCAAACGCTCAAGTAAATACAAGCGCTACCGAAATTTGTAATCAAATAGATGATGATTGTGATACTCAAGTGGATGAGGGCTTGTCCGTAACTCCTGCCGTTTCTATCGTAAGCAATGATTCGGATAATAGTATCTGTTCAGGAAGCAGTGTAACATTTACCGCCACTCCGACCAACGGAGGATCGACCCCTGCTTATCAATGGAAAGTGAACGGTGTGAACGTGGGAACAAACGCATCTACATTTACTTCAACGACCTTATCGAACAACGATGCTGTAACGGTTGTAATGACTGCCAATAATACTTGTCAGACGACTTCAACAGCTACCAGCAATAGCATCAGCACAGTGGTGATTAACAATGTCACTCCAACAGTTTCAATCGTAAGCAATGATGCGGACAACAGCATTTGCTCAGGAAGCAGTGTAACATTTACTGCTTCTCCTACTAACGGTGGAAGCACGCCTGCTTATCAGTGGAAAGTAAACGGTGTGAACGTGGGAACAAACGCATCTACATTTACTTCAACGACCTTATCGAACAACGATGCTGTAACAGTGGTGATGACATCCAATAATGCTTGTCAGACAAGTTCAACCGCCACTAGCAATAGTATTAGCACAGCTGTTATCAATAACGTTACACCTATGGTTTCTATCGTCAGCAACGATTCGGATAACAGCATATGTTCAGGAAGCAGTGTAACTTTCACGGCAACTCCTACCAATGGTGGATCGACACCAGCTTACCAATGGAAAATAAACGGTGTAAACGTGGGAACAAACGCTTCTACTTTTACTTCAACGACCTTGAGTAACGGTGATGCAGTTACTGTAGTGATGACGGCCAATAATACTTGTCAGACCTCTTCAATGGCCAATGGTAATAGTATAAGCATGACAGTGCTCAATAATATTTCCTTTTATATTGATCTAGATAGCGATGGTTTCGGTGGAACAACAGAGCTCCTGTCGTGCACTAATCCAGGAGTTGGATATGTAACGAATAATACCGACTGTAATGATGATGAATCATCAATCAATACAGCTGCCTCTGAGATTTGTGATGAAATGGATAATAACTGTAACGGTGAAGTGGATGAGTTTGTTCAATCAGAATTCTATGGCGATTTGGATGGCGACGGATTTGGTGATATCAATAACGTTACTTACGCATGTTCGGTTCCTGCCGGTTTTGTTTTGAATGCTGATGATTGCGATGATAGTGCATTGACTTTTGAAGATATAGATGGCGATGGTTATGGGGTGGATCAGTTGACGGCATGCGGAGCATTGTTGACAGGTGATTGCAATGACGAAGATGCAAATACGAATCCTGGCACATCGGAGATTTGTGATGAAGTGGATAACAACTGTAGCGGGGAAGTGGATGAGTTTGTTCAATCAGAATTCTATGGCGATTTGGATGGTGACGGATTTGGTGATATCAGTAACGTTACTTACGGATGTTCGGTTCCTGCGGGTTTTGTTTTAAATGCGGATGATTGCGATGATAGCGCATTAACCTATGAAGATATGGATGGCGATGGTTATGGGGTGGATCAATTGACGGCATGCGGAGCCTTGTTGACAGGTGATTGCAATGACGAAGATGCAAATACGAATCCTGGCACATCGGAGATTTGTGATGAAGTGGATAACAACTGTAACGGGGAAGTGGATGAGTTTGTTCAATCAGAATTCTATGGCGATTCGGATGGCGACGGATTTGGTGATATCAGTAACGTTTCCTTCGCATGTTCGGTTCCTGCCGGTTTTGTTTTGAATGCTGATGATTGCGATGATAGTGCATTGACCTATGAAGATATGGATGGCGATGGTTATGGGGTGGATCAATTAGTAGCATGTGGAGTTATTTTAAGTGATGATTGTGATGATACGAATGCAAGTGCCTATCCATCTGCATTAGAAATCTGTGGTAATGGAATTGACGAGAATTGTGATGGTATTGATGAAGATGCGAATCTTGAAATTTATTACTTAGACGCGGACGGAGACGGTTTTGGAGATGCTTTTGAGGACAGTTTATCTTGTAATTTGCCCGTGGGTTATGTATTGAATGGGGATGATTGTGATGACACGAATGTCATGTATTTGGATATTGATGGTGATGGATTTGGTGGTGAAATAATGGTGGATTGTGGAGTAACCAATTCATTGGATTGCGATGATGAAAATATCGATATCTTCCCCGGCGCTGAAGAGGTTTGTGATGGTATAGATCAAAACTGTGATGGTTCAGTCGATGAGGGCTTGTTGGCGACATATTTTGCTGATGAAGATAATGACGGCTTTGGTGATGCGCTAAACGCTCAAGAGGCTTGCAGCGAGCCGACAGGATATACTTCCGATAATTCAGATTGTAACGATTTAGACGCGTTGGTCAATCCATCCGCTGTGGAGATTTGTAATGACATTGACGATAATTGTGATGGTGAAACGGATGAATTGGTTCAATCTACCTATTATGCAGATAACGATGGAGATGGTTTTGGTGATGAAAATAATACGGAGTATGCGTGTGAGCCTGGTGTTGGATTCGTTACTGATTTTTCAGATTGCGATGATCAAGCGTTAACGTTCTCTGATCTAGATGGAGATGGATTTGGTGACAACTCCTTGGTGGCCTGTGGAGCCTACCTTTCTGGGGATTGTGATGATCAAAATATTGATGTAAATCCAGATATGGAGGATATCTGTGAAAACGGAGTAGACGAGAATTGCGATGGTGAGGATGCTGTATGTCAAGTGTTGGGCTGTACGGATCCAACCGCTTTTAATTTCGATTCAGCAGCCAATACCGATGATGGTTCTTGTATCCCAACGGTTGTAGGATGTACAGATGTCAATGCTTTCAATTACAATCCGACAGCCAACATTGAGGATGGTTCTTGCGTGCCTGTCATCTTAGGTTGTACCGATATGACGGCAATCAATTATGTAGAAATTGCCAATACCGATGATGGTTCTTGCATCGCGGAAGTATTGGGTTGTACAGATGCTTCAGCTTTCAACTATAATTCAGCAGCCAACACTGACGATGGATCTTGTATCGCGGTTGTATTGGGTTGTACCGATGCTACTGCTTTCAACTACAATTCAGAAGCCAACACAGATGATGGTTCTTGTATCGCGGTAGTATTGGGTTGCACCGATGCGGCAGCTGTCAACTACAATCCAGCAGCCAATACGGATGATGGATCTTGTATTGCAGTAGTCTTGGGTTGTACCGATGCTACAGCTTTCAACTACAATCCAGCTGCCAATACCAACGATGGATCTTGTATTGCAGTAGTGTTGGGTTGTACTGATGCGACGGCGATCAACTACAATCCATCTGCCAATACCAACGATGGATCTTGTATTGCGGTAGTCTTGGGTTGTACAGATGCTACAGCTTTCAACTACAATCCAGCTGCCAATACCAACGATGGATCATGTATTGCAGTAGTGTTGGGTTGTACTGATGCTGCGGCCTTCAACTATAATGCAGCTGCCAATACCAACGATGGATCTTGTATTGCAGTAGTGTTGGGTTGTACAGATGCG
>CANHWU010000020.1 GCA_947464415.1 Flavobacteriales bacterium | reverse complement strand
TCAAAAGGCTGTTTTTATGCATGCAGCGGATGCTATACACGGTGATCTCGGCATGATAGAGCCAACGGATTGGGTGGTATGCATTTCAAAATCAGGAGAATCTCCTGAGATTCGATATTTGCTCCCCCTCATATTAGCGATGGGTAATAAATTGGTGGCAGTGACGACGATGCCAGACAGTTATTTAGGTAAAATGGCACATTTTGTTCTTCATACTCCCGTCGTCAGAGAGGCCTGTCCCAACAACTTAGCGCCCACTACCAGCACAACATTGCAATTAGCAATGGGCGATGCTTTGGCTATTTGCTTGATGGAACAACGCCATTTTGGTAGCGATGATTTCGCCCGTTTTCATCCGGGTGGAGCTTTAGGAAAGAAACTAACCCAAAAAGTGGAGGATATGATGGTAAATGGTGATGCCTTAAAAATATCAGTCAGCACCTCATTTGCCCAAATTGTATCCGCAATTTCGTCCGGCCGAGTGGGTGCGGTAGTTGTTGTAGAGGAGCATTTGATCGTCGGTATAATCACAGACGGAGATGTCCGGAGAGCCATAGAGAGATCTGTTGATGTTCATAATATTTTAGCCGCAGACATCATGAACAGGAATCCAGAGAGGATCCACGAAAAATCAATGGCGGTAGAAGCCTTTAGAGCGATGGAGGCAAAAAGTATTACACAATTGGTGGTGGTGAATGAATCGGACCATTTTAAGGGAGTTATACATCTTCATGATTTGTTAAGGGAGGGTATTTTTTGATGGAAGATAAAAAGGAAATGGGTTTTTTAGATCATTTGGAAGAGCTCAGAAAGAGGCTCTTTTGGTCTGTTTTAGCCGTTGTGGTAGGTATTTGCGTGATGGTGTACTTTGATCAATGGTTGATCGACGATGTTATTATGGCCCCGAAGAGCCTGGATTTCATTACCTACAGAAAGTTCTGCGAGTTTTCTCATTGGATGGGTTTGGAAGATCAGCTGTGTTTCAATGCAATGAATTTTACATTGCAGAGCACCACAATGGGGGGGAATTTCTCTGCTTATATGCTGGTGGTAATAGTGGCAGGATTGGTAATTGCTTTTCCTTTTGTCTTTTATCAGCTGTGGGGCTTCATTCGACCAGGTTTGCACATGAAAGAGAGAAAATCAGTCAATGGAATTGTCTTTTATGTGGCATTGTTGTTTTTTAGTGGTTGTTTATTTGGATACTATGTTTTAACCCCTTTATCCATCAATTTTTTAGGCAATTTTCAATTCGGTGATGTAGAGGTGAATGCCACCATTCTGTCCTACCTGAAGTTAGTGACCTCATTAGTTTTAGGTACTGGGCTCATTTTTCAGTTGCCTGTAGTGGTTTATTTTCTTGGAAAAATTGGACTTATTTCAAGTGAGTTTTTGAAGAAGTACAGAAGACATGCCTTTGTGGTAAACTTGATCATAGCAGCGATTATCACACCTCCTGATGTTACAAGCCAAATTTTGGTGAGCATGCCTATATTATTGCTATACGAAGTAAGTATTTTTTTAGTGGCGAGGATTGAAAGGCAAAGGGATTAGCCATTCTATAATATTGTGATTGATTTTAACTTTTCAAATCTGTTTTTGAAGTAGTTAAAGTCAAGTCCGTTCACATATTTTTGACTAATATTGTAAAAATTTTTATTACGATGAAGAAAATTATCTTTTCTATTTTTTCCTTGGCAGTGGCTTGGGTGATGATCCAAGGGGTGGTGAGCAGTGCGGGTAAGTCGGGAAAGACAGGAGCTCCGGGGGAGAACAATTGCACTCAATGTCATGCAGGGGTGATCAACAGTAACGGAGGATCCGTCACCATTTCAGGAGTTTCTGAATACCAGCCCGGACAAACGTATAATTTGTCCGTAACAGTAACAGATGCCACATCCTCCCTCTTCGGGTTCAGTGCGGTGGCTTTACAGGCCAGCGGAGATAATGGTGGTACATTGGTAGCAGGGACAGACAACCATACCGAAATTTTAAATATCGCGGGTTTCCCAAGAAATTATGTTACCCACAATCAAAACGGAGGTGCTTCAACAGGAACACATACATTTAATTTTACTTGGACGGCTCCTTCAACTGACATTGGGGATATTACATTTTATGTCACGGCCAATGCAGCTAATGGAAATGGTGGAACAAGCGGGGATCACATATATTCTACCACACTGACGGTGGGTCCTCAAGCGGTAGGAGGAGGATCAGTGGTGATCAATGAAATTGATGCAGATCAACCCGCCATTGATAACGCTGAATTCATTGAACTGTTCGGTACCCCCGGAATGTCTCTCAATGGATACGCTTTGGTTTTATTCAATGGAAATAATGACCAAAGTTACGCTGCATATGATTTGGATGGTTATAGTTTGGATGCCAACGGCTTCTTTGTTTTGGGAACAGTGCCCAATGCCAATTATGTCACTTCCGCTGGCACGGGTGGTTTTTTGCAAAATGGGGCGGATGCCGTGGCGTTGGTGCTGGGCGATGATACTCAATGGCCAGTGGGAACGGTAGTAAGCAACGCAGGATTAGTGGATGCTGTCGTGTATGGAACTGCGGACGTTGCAGATTTGGAATTATTAGCTGCCCTTACCCCGGGTCAAACACAACTAGATGAAGGTACAGCCAATAACACCAACTCTCTCTCCAGATTTCCAGATGGTGGAGCGCCTTTAACTCTATCAGTTTTTGTTGCGCAGATGCCTACCCCGGGAGCTACCAATTTGGATGGGGGAAGTGCTTTGGGATGCACAGATCCTACTGCTTGTAATTACAGTGCCAATGCACTGGCTGATGATGGCTCATGTGCTTTTCCAGGATTCTTATGTAACGATGGTAATGCGAATACAATCAATGATGCTTACGACGCCTCATGTATTTGCACGGGTATCGTTAATGTTACTGAGGTGAGTGTAACTTTTCAGGTAGATATGACAGGAATTACCATAGGACCAGGTGGTGTATTTCTCGCTGGAAATTTTCAAGGTTGGAATTCTACAGCCAATCCTATGAGTGATGTCAACGGAGATAATATTTATGAATTGACTTTGAGCATTGGCATCAATCAAACCATACAATACAAGTTCATCAATGGTGTAAGTTGGGAATCGGGCAATGCGGAATGCGGTGTTGATGATACTTTTGGAGGTTTCAACAGAACCCTGGACATTACTTCAGCGGATGTCATTGTTCCTGTAGTTTGTTTTAACTCTTGCAGTGCTTGCCCGGGCAGTGTCGCAGGTTGTACCAACACATTGGCTTGTAATTTTAATCCAAGTTCAACTTTGGATGATGGCTCGTGCATTCTCGTGGGAGATGCCTGCGATGATGGTAATGCAGGAACCACTGGCGATGTATTAACGAGCAATTGCGTTTGTGCGGGTACTCCTCTAGCTACTCCTTTCAATATCACTTTCCAGGTGGACATGACAACGCAATCTGGGTTTACAACGCCTGAGGTTAATGGAACTTTCAATAATTGGTGTGGCAATTGTGCGCCGATGTCTGACGCCAATGGGGATGGAATATGGGAGTTGACCATTCCATTGTTGGCCGGTAATTATGAGTTTAAATTTTCTGCGGATGCTTGGGCGATGCAAGAGAACCTGATCGCCGGTTCATCCTGCACGGTGACCAACGGGATTTTTACCAATCGCACCTTAGTAGTTTCTGGAGATGCCGTTCTGCCCGTGGTTTGTTGGGGAGCTTGTGTTGATTGTAGTCAAGCTACACCTTATTATGATGTCACCTTTGCGGTGGATATGAATCAGCAAACTGGTTTTACCACTCCGGAGCTCAATGGAACTTTTAATAATTGGTGCGGTAACTGTACTCCAATGTCTGATGCCAATGGAGATGGTATTTGGAATGTCACACTCACCTTATTACAAGGAACCTATGAGTACAAGTTTTCTACAGATAACTGGACAGGTCAAGAAACACTGACACCAGGGGATCCATGTACTATTACAACTGACAATTTCACTAATCGACTGTTAAATTTGACATCGGATATAGTATTAGATCCGGTATGTTATGGATCATGTTCGGCCTGTTTTAATCCAGTGAACGGGTGTACTAATGCTTCGGCTTGTAATTTCAACCCTAATGCCAATACGGACGACGGGTCTTGTATTCTTGTAGGAGATCCATGCGATGATGGCAATTCTATTTCGCTGAATGATATCATCAATGCGAACTGTGAATGTTCTGGAACCATTCCCAATGGGGGTTGTACCAATTCCTTGGCCTGTAATTTTGATCCCTCGGCCTTGGTGGACGATGGATCTTGCATTTTAGTGGGTGACGTTTGTTCAGATGGCAACCCTAGCACCATTAATGATGTCATTGGAGCCAACTGTCAATGTTCTGGAATATTGATGGTGATGGGCTGTATGGATGTGAACGCTTGTAATTTCAATGCAGCCGCTAATATGGATGATGGCAGTTGTTTGATCGTAGGTGCTTCATGTGACGATGGTAACCCCAATTCATCGGGTGATGTGATCGATGCGAATTGCCAATGTTCAGGGGTGATAATGGTGATGGGATGTATGGACTTAGGTGCATGTAATTACAATGCTGCGGCCACGATGGATGATGGTAGTTGTTTGATAGTAGGCTCGGTATGTGACGATGGTGATCCTCTTACGGTGGATGATATGGTAAGTTCTAATTGCGAATGCATAGGTGTTGCTGGAACTAATTTCGTGGTCATCAATGAGGTGGATGCGGATCAACCAACTGCTGATAATGCTGAGTTTATTGAGTTGTTTGGGACTCCTAATATGTCATTGTCAGGTTTGTCTCTTGTGCTTTTCAATGGGAATGGAGATGTGAGTTATCAGGTGTATGATTTGGATGGATACAGCTTGAATACCTCTGGATTTTTTGTTCTGGGTTCTGTTACTGGCGCTGATTACACGGTGTCAAGTGGAACCACCGGATTCTTGCAAAATGGTGCGGATGCCGTGGGGCTGTATATCGCAGATTCTGTCGACTTTGTTGCGGGGACTTTAGCCAGTAATATCAATTTATTGGATGCTGTTGTGTATGGTACAGCCGATCCTGCAGATGCTGAATTGATCAGTATTTTGGTGCCGGGTCAAACACAATTGGATGAAGGAATGGCCAATAACACCAACTCGCTTTCAAGGGTTCCAGATGGCGGTGCTCCTTTAACTTTGAATTTATTTGTTGCCCAAGCGCCCACTCCTGGGGCTACTAATGTGACTGTTGTCAGTGGTTGCACTAATCCATTGGCTTGTAATTACGATGCTACAGCCGTCTCTGATGATGGATCATGTTTGATTACAGGGACTCCTTGTGATGATGGATTGATTGAAACCATTAATGATGTAATTGATGTTAATTGTGGTTGTTCTGGATCTCTTGTTGTTGTGGGATGCACTGATAATAGTGCCTGTAATTACGATGCTTTGGCCGTAGTGGATGATGGTTCTTGCCTGATCATTGGGGCTGCTTGCGATGACGGAAACATCGCCACTATTAATGATGTTGTGGATGCTAATTGTCAGTGTTCTGGTACCGTGGTAGCGGTGGGATGTACTGATATAGGCGCATGTAATTATGATGCTGCTGCGATTGTCGACGATGGCACTTGTATTCTACCAGGTTCTTCATGTGACGATGGTGATGTGCTCACGATCAATGATGTTATAGATGTCAACTGTATTTGTTCAGGTACCGAGGTCGCTGGGGAAGTAGTGATCAATGAAGTCGATGCAGATCAACCAGGAGCAGATGCCGCAGAGTTTGTTGAATTGTACGGTACACCAAATATGTCCCTTACAGGATATACCTTAGTACTTTTCAATGGTAATGGAGATACAACTTACAGAGCTTTTGATTTAGATGGTTACCAATTGGATGCCAATGGATTTTTTGTTCTAGGATCTGTGTTAGAGGCGGATTATTCGGTGCCGAGTGGCACAACAGGATTTTTACAAAATGGTGCCGATGCAGTGGCATTGTATTTGGCAGATTCAGTGGATTTCTTGATAGGAACTCCAGCTAGTAATCTGAACTTAGTGGATGCATTGGTATACGGAACCGCTGATCCTGATGATGCAGAACTCATCAATATTTTGGTTCCAGGTCAATCTCAAATGGATGAAGGCATAGGGAATAATCCTAACTCTTCTTCGCGCATTCCCGATGGAGGCGCAGCACTGACGCAAAGTTTATTTGTTTCACAAGCACCCACACCTGGTGTTTCTAATATCCTTCCGAGCAATGGTTGTACTGATCCTTTGGCTTGTAATTTCGATGCCGCGGCAACAGCAGATGATGGTTCATGTTTGTTTGTTGGATCCTCTTGCGACGATGGTAATGCAGCCACGATGAATGATATGGTGAACGCGCAATGTCAATGTGTGGGTGAAATGACGACAACATCGGGGTGTACTGATACATCAGCATGTAACTATGATGCAACGGCCACTGTAGATGATGGAACTTGTATTTTACCAGGTGATAGCTGTGACGATGGCAATGCCACGACAATCAACGATGTAATTAACGCAAATTGTGAGTGCTTGGGTATCATCACTCAAGATCCCTGTCTCATCAATCCAATAATCATTACACTGGATAGTGTTGCTCATAACACTTGTTTTGGTGGAGCAGAGGGTTATATTTCAACTTCTGTCACAGGAGGATCGAATTTGTATTATGCTAATTGGAATTCAAATCCGATACAAACAACACCATATGCGCAAAATCTTCCAGCGGGTATTTATTCTTTAGTGATTACCGATACTCAAGGATGCTCTGATACCCTCACACAGGAAATTACACAGCCTGATGGAAGTTATCCTGTAATTTCCGGAGTGTTTGATGTAGATCCGATGGATAACGAGCAATACACAGTGAACACATGGCCAGGTGCAACCTATGTGTGGACGGTTACTGGAGGTTCCATTTTAAGTGGCGACTCCACCAACACTGTCACAGTGGTATGGAATGATGCGGCAACTGGGGTGATTTCCGTAACACAGACGGACTCTACGGGATGTGTATTGAGTGACAACAATTTGGTGTACATTAACGCAGTAGGTGTGGAGGAATTGTCCGAGGGAATGGTGATGTATCCTAATCCAGCACAGAGTCAAATTTCAATTCAGTGGGGGGCAGGTGAGTTGCGTCAATATCAGATTATGGATAGTATGGGAAGGACGGTGCATCAAGGAGAGAGCGCAGTCAGTCAGTATGTGGTGGATGTTACGCAATGGACCTCGGGATTGTACCTTGTCAAGGTATCTTCAAACGGAACGGAGAAGACAGAGAGATTGATGGTGGCGCATTGATTCTGACGACTTAAAATAATTAAATCCCCAAAGTTCTCTTTGGGGATTTTTATTATCTTCGCCGTACTAAATTATCAATCAAATGAAAAAACTGTACATTATTTTGGGATGTGTGGCGGCGAGCTTGGGCGTTGTGGCTCAGAATACCTCCATTCACAAGAACCCTTCAAAAAAAGTGTTCTCTAAATCAGAGATCAGCCCTCGAGTGGTGGGCCACCAAGAATTAGTTTCCCAACCTATTGGGGGTGGCAACAGAACAGTGTTGTTATCTGAGGATTTTCAAGGAATTACTTTGAGTAACACGCCTGCTGCAATTCCAACAGGTTGGTCTACTGTTGCGGCTGCAACGGCCACAGCTGGTCAAACGACTCCTGCTTTTAAAATTTATAATTCCTCTTTAGCCAATGCAGGTGGATATTGGCCTGTGCCACAAGTGGGAACCAACAACAAATTTGCAGGCGCAAACGATGATCCCGCTCCTTGTGACTGTGATTTCTTAGACGTTTGGTTGCAAACTCCTTCACTTACCTTAACCGATTATGAATACACCACTAATCCAGTGGAAGTTTGGGGTATCGTTACTAGTGAAGTAGTAACCGATATTTGGACAGATGTTCAAGACTTAGGAAATAGTAATATCTTTTCTACAACTATTCCCGCCGATCCCAATGGAACGGTTTTATGGAATGAAATTGGATTGGTATTTGATGCCGCTCCGGCTGCCCTTCCTTTAACTGTGACATTGAATGGCACTCCCTTCCTAGTGAATGCGCCGGGCACTATTGATGTATCTGCTTTTGGTATTGGTGGCGATTTGGTAGTGGAAATTACTTCGGCAGATGGAATAGAAATTATCTCGAATGTGGTTATTGACGCTTTAGGTACATACGAAACAGGTGAGGTAATAACAGATACTATCCCTGCGAATCAAGGTGATGCTGGTGCAGAAGTCATTGACATTATTGATGTTTTAGATTCGACATTTGTGGGCAACTATACCCTAGGATTTGATTTCTTCCATGATGCAAATTTCGGAGGTGGTGATGCTACCGTTCAAATTTCTACAGATGGTGGCGCTACTTGGTCTGTTTTGGACACTTTGACCATTGATGAAGCTTATTGGCAGTCTTTGGTTCTTCCTCTTTACAACTATAATGGAATGAACGTGTCGATTCGCTTCCAGTGGAGCGATAACAGCTCTTGGGCATCAGGTTTTGCAGTGGATAATATTGTTGTACAAAATGCATTATTGAATGATATCAGTGTTGCCAAGACCATTGCGTCAGATTGGAACAATCCTACTTTTGGTTTCGGCTTTTGGGAGTATTCCAATGTGCCTCTCAGCCAAGTTAGTCCAGTAAGAGCTACTTCTGTAGTTTACAATGCTGGTTTCAATAACCAATTGGGTGTAGGGATGAATTATGATATCGACTTTAATGGCACAGCTCAAGGTTCTTTTGCATCAGGTAATTTAGATGTAATCTCTTTGGATAAAGACACTTTATCGGGTGTTTCTACCTTCACTCCTTCTGCATTGGGTACTGTAACCATTACTGGTACCGTTGCTGCTGCAGATGGAATGGATGATAATATGAATAATAACGTTTCAACAGCGAGCATGGAAATTACACAGAATATTTATGCCCGTGATTTAGGTGCTGCGCAAGCTTTCGTAGGACCAACCGCTGCCTACGAGTACGGTAATTTGTTTGATATTTATGCGAATGATGAATTTGGTGCGATAGATGTTTGTGTTCGTTTGTCTTCTGGAACTACGAGCAGCACGATTCAGGGTCGTTTGTACGAATTCACTGAATTGGATGCAGCAACTGGCGAGCCGATTTTAGTTGATTTGGGCGTTCAAACTGTTGAATACACAGTTACCGATGTCGATAATACTTCTGCCGGCGGTGCAGTATGGATCAACTTGGCCTTTGAAGAGCCTGTAACTTTGGAGGCAGACAAAATTTATTTTGCTGCTGTAGTATCAGATGGAACAGTAGGTATCCCAGTGTCTGGAACCAACGATTGGGTAGTTTCTTGGTTGAATGATGGAACTTGGGGTGCTACTGGCGGTATTCCTATGATTCGTTTGAATTCAGATGAGTCGTTGTCGATTTCAGAGAAAAAGACTTCTTCTTTAGTATTGTCTCAAAACATGCCGAATCCAGCTACTGATGAAACACAAGTTAATTATCAGTTGGCCTCAGCGAGCACTGTGCAAATGATAGTAAGAGATGTAACAGGCCGTGAGGTGATGAGCATCAATGAAGGCATGAAGCCAGCTGGAGCCCATTCAGTTCGTTTCAATGTAAATGAGTTGGGTGCCGGTATTTACACTTACACTTTGACTGCAGGAGATGTTCACATGACCAAAGAAATGATCGTGAAATAATCGTCAATAGAAAGATAGATCAAGGGGTGTTCTTCGGGACACCCCTTTTTTTGCACCGAATAAAAATGAGAAATTATAAAATGAAGGGGGCTAATTGTTAACTTGAATAAAGAAACGAAAAGAAGAAGCCTCAAAAGGGCTCAGCCCATATTAATGGACAGTGGCATACATTGTCATGGGCTTCAATGATCAGAAGATTGAGCGGAAGGCGTTTAAGTCAATGGGTGATATTTATTTTTTTACGCCATGAGAACTTTTTTAGCCGTCTCTAAGACAATACCAAGTCCATTCATATCATTTCCACCGCAAGTGGCAAAGCCGGGCTGACCACCCCCTCCCCCTTTGATCAATGCGGACCATTCCTTCACCAATTGGCCTGCGTGGCATTTCCAATTATTTACAGCGTCATCACTGAAAGCCACTGTGATCATCGGTTTATCATTAGATTTAGAGATAACCACCATCCCAAAGGAAGTGTACTCTGCTTTTAATTGAAAACAAATGTCTTTGATAGAGGCGCTATCTAATGTAGATTCTACAAAAAGCAGATGACGATCTCCATGGAGAGTGATGAGCTTTTTCCATTCTGCTTTCACCTGCATGGCTTGGGAATGTTGCAAATCGTTCAATTGCTTTTGAAGCTCATTCACCTTATTTTGAAGATCCTTGATTCCTTTGACCGCATCTTTATTTTTTAAAACTTCTCTCACCTCATCCAATTGAGACAACTCAGCTTCAATCCAAGATTCGGCTACATTACCGGCAATGGCTTCAATCCTTCTAATACCGGCCGCTACTGCCCCTTCTGATTGTATCTTAAATCGTTGAATAGCACCCGTGTTCGGTACGTGGGTGCCCCCGCACAATTCAATACTATTACCGAATTGAATCATGCGTACTTTGTCTCCGTATTTCTCACCAAACAACATCATGGCTCCGCTTTGCTTCGCCTCTTCTATCGTAGCGGCTCTATTTTCTATAAGTGGAAAATTGTTTTGTATGCGCTCATTTACCAATTGCTCAATGCGCCTCAACTCCTCGGTGGGAACTTTTGCAAAATGAGAAAAGTCGAAACGCAAATATTCCGGATTGACCAATGAACCTTTTTGCTCAACGTGAGTACCCAAAACTTCTCTGAGTGCTTCATGCAAAAGGTGAGTGGCAGTGTGATGTGCCGTAGTATGATTTCTCCAATCCACCGACACGATGGCGTGTACGGGCTTCTCAGGATGTGGAGGCAATGATTCAGTAAAATGAACGATCAAACCATTTTCTTTTTTCACATCAACTACTTCTACGGCGTCCTCTCCGAAATATAATTTTCCGTGATCACCTACCTGGCCTCCCCCTTCTGCATAAAACGGCGTATTGGAGAGCACCAATTGATACATCTCCTTTCCTTTTGCTTTGATTCGTCTGTATTTTAACAATTGGCTATCGGCTGTGAGCTGATCATATCCAATAAATGTGGTTTCGCCCGATTGTAACTCTACCCAATCATCTGTTTCTAATTTGGTAGCCGCTCGGCTCCTTTCTTTTTGTGCTTGTAAATGCTGCTCGAACTCCGAAATATTAATGCTCTTCTGATTTTCAGAGGCAATCAGTTGTGTGAGATCAATGGGGAATCCAAAAGTGTCATACAATTCAAATGCAATGGCACCTGAAATTTCTTTGTCGGTATGATTTTGAATCACATTGTCCAATAGTTCAATTCCCTTTTCCAAAGTTCTCGAGAAACTTTCTTCTTCTTCTTTGATGACAGATTGAATCAGAGATTTGTTTTTGATCAATTCTGGAAAAGCGGCCCCCATTTGTTGTTCCAAAACTTGAAACACCTGGTGGATAAAAGGTTGTTTGAATTGCAAGAAGCTATAACCATATCGCACCGCTCTTCTCAATATGCGGCGAATGACATAACCAGCTCCAGCACTGGATGGCAATTGCCCATCTGCTATTGCAAATGATACAGCTCTCACGTGATCAGCAATCACGCGCATGGCCACATCTTTTTTAGAATCGGTTGCAGTATAAGACAACCCGCTTAAACTTTCAATTTTTTGAATCAAGGGAGAAAAAACGTCGGTGTCATAATTGGATTGTTTACCTTGAAGCACCATGCACAAGCGTTCAAATCCCATTCCGGTATCTACGTGCTTATTGGGCAGAGATTCAAGGGAGCCGTCTGCTTTCCGATTGAATTGCATAAAGACGTTATTCCATATCTCAATGACTTGAGGATGGTCGTTATTCACTAATGTTTTACCGTCTGTTTTTTGTCGAGCTTCTAGAGGTCGGATGTCGGCATGAATTTCCGAGCAAGGGCCGCATGGCCCCATGCTTCCCATTTCCCAAAAATTATCCTTTTTGTTTCCTCTTAAAATTCGGTCTTCTGAAATGTACTGTTTCCAGATGTCGTAGCTTTCCTGATCAAAGGCGAGATTTTCTTTTTCATCTCCTTCAAAAACCGTAACGTATAATTGATCTTTAGGGATTTTATACACCTCAGTCAATAGCTGCCAAGCCCAAGAAATGGCCTCTTGCTTGAAGTAATCTCCAAAACTCCAATTGCCCAACATTTCAAACATGGTATGGTGGTATGTATCTACCCCCACTTCCTCCAAATCATTGTGTTTTCCGCTTACCCGAAGACATTTTTGCGTATTCGCAATTCTGGGATGAATCACGGGCGCATTGCCCAGAAAAATATCCTTGAAGGGATTCATACCAGCGTTGGTAAACATCAAGGTGGGATCTCCTTTGATGACCATGGGGGCAGAGGATACTATGGTGTGTTGTTGTTGAGCAAAAAATGCTAAAAATTGCTGTCTGATTTCTTGAGCGGTCATATCAAAATTTTGGTACCCTGCAAAACTAAGGTCAAAATGTGCAGAAAGTATTAAATTTGTCGGAAAGGAAATAGTGTTTTGCCGAAATTCAAGTACATATTCAATCCCTCAACGCTCAATTTTGAACAGATTAGTTTCACTGTGCGAGATTATGTTTGGGTGGGAGTCAGGTATTTACTAGCTGGGTTGGTAATAGGTGGATTTGGTGTGGTGCTATATGCTTCCTTTTTTAAAGATCCAGAGACGAGCAGATTAGAAAAAGAGGTGAAGTTTTTAGAGGTGCAAGTAAAGAGCATGAAGCAGCAGTTGGATACTTTAGATAGATATGCTGAGGTGCTTCAAAAAAGGGATAATGAGATTTACAGATCTATTTTTGGAGCAGACCCTATTGAAAGGTCTTTTGGCAATCGTGCCTCAACAAAGGATCTGAATGATTATGCTTCAAAAGAAGGTATCTTGGAAACCAAGAAAAGAATGCAGTCCTTGCAGACGGCGATGATTTCGCAAAGTAAGTCTTATGATGAAATCAAGCGTTTGGCTACTCGTCATGATCAATTTTTGTCAAGTCTTCCTGCTATTCAGCCGGTGGATAATAAAGACTTGAATCGTATGGCCTCTGGTTTCGGTTTTCGCATTCATCCCATTTACAGAGTGGCTAGAATGCATACCGGGTTGGACTTTTCAGCCGACATAGGAACAGAGATTTATGCCACTGGGGATGGAGTGGTGAAATCACCTGACGGAGGAAGTGGGTATGGCCTACACGTGGTGATTGACCATGGATTTGGATACCAAACGCTATACGCTCACATGAGTAGAATGGCCGTAAGGCCAGGTCAGAAGGTGAAAAGAGGACAAGTCATTGGCTATGTGGGTAACACCGGAGTGTCGTCTGGGCCTCATTTGCATTATGAAGTGATAAAAAATGGCGAAAAAATCAATCCCGCGTATTATTTTTACAACGATTTGTCGCCGGAGCAATATGCCGCTTTATTGGAAAGGGCAGCTCAATCGGGACAATCATTTGACTGATGTTGAACAGAACCAATACTATTGAAAAGATCTATTTCTCTATAGGAGAAGTGGCAGAGATGTTTCAAGTAAATACTTCATTGTTGCGCTTTTGGGAAAAAGAATTTCCTCAATTACACCCTAGAAAGAATACTCGGGGCAATAGGATGTATTCAAAAAAGGACATCGAATTGTTTACCCATATCCATGAGTTGGTTCGTGTGCAAGGTTTTACCTTAGAGGGTGCTAAGAATGCGCTCAAGAAGAAAGAAGCGAGTGCGGATAAAGAGGTGATCATTCAAAGACTTCAAGGCATACGACAAGAGTTGTTGCAGTTGAAAGACGCATTGTCTTGAAATGCAGGCACGAGTATTAAAATCTACAGGGAATTGGTATAGTGTAAAGGGTCAAGATGGCGTTTATTATCGTTGTCGTATCAGGGGAAAACTGAGAACAAAAGGGTTGAAGACCACCAATCCTGTCGCCGCTGGTGATTTCGTTGAAATTCAAATTGAACATGAAGAGGAGGGGAATATCGCGAGTATTGTGGAAATACTTCCGAGGAAAAATTATATCATCCGGAAATCGGTAAATCTTTCCAAAGAAGCCCAAGTAGTAGCCGCGAATATTGATATCGCTTTTTTAGTAGTTACTGTAGCTAGACCTCAGACAACCACTGGATTTATTGATCGCTTTCTTGTAGCGGCCAATGCTTATGATATCCCTGTTGTTTTGCTTTTTCATAAATGGGATCAGTATGATTTAAAAGAACAAACTGAGGCTTTGAATCTGTCGCATCAATATGAGAGTGTTGGTTTCCAAGCAATGAAAACCTCATTAGTGAATGGTGAGGGGATGAGCGAGTTGAGAAGCATTATCCAAGGAAAAACGGTATTGTTTTCGGGTCATAGCGGAGTAGGAAAATCTTCATTGATTCAACATTTTATTCCGGACACGAGGATCAAGGTAGGAGAGATTTCGGATTGGAGTGAGAAGGGTCAGCATACCACCACCTTTGCTGAGGTTTTTGAAATGGAGAATGATGGTTACATCATAGATACACCGGGCATCAAGGGTTTTGGATTAGTAGATATTCCTAATGAAGAAATTGGATTGTATTTCCAAGAAATGTTTGCTTTGTTGCCACAATGTAAGTTCAATAGCTGTCAGCATATCGAAGAGCCAGGTTGCGCGGTAATTCAGGCCGTTGAGAGCGGGTCAATTCCATCGTTCCGATACGATAATTATCGATCGATGTTGATGGATGAGGATACTAAATCTCCTTATCGAAACGGCTGATGGAAGCTCCCTATTATTACCCCTATTGGCAGGCGGAACACCTGTTGTTTCTGATTTTTACCGTGTTAGCTCCTATAATATTGATTCGCTTTTTGAAACATGGCGAAAAAAATAAAAAGGAGAATGTTGCTAAAGGAATAGCGTTGGTTTTACTGCTGAATTGGCTGATTTATCAGGGATACAGGATGATGAGTGGATTTTGGGAATTAAAGTATGATCTGCCATTGGAATTGTGTAATTGGGCGGTTTTTATCACCGCTGCTGCTCTTTGGTATAAAAGACAACGTTGGGCGGAGTTGGCCTTTTTTTGGGTGATGGCCGGTAGTATTCATGGTATCATCACCCCTGACATTCATGAGCCTTTCCCTCATTTAACTTATTTGACTTTTGTCATTGGCCATGGGGGTTTGGTGTTGGGGGTTATGTATGCGGTCTTTGGACTTCAGTTGAAGCCTCAAAAGGGAGCTTGGCTCCGCGTGATGGCGGCCTCCCAAATCTATATGGCAGTGGCGATGTTGTTCAATTGGTGGACATCGGCTAATTATGGCTATTTGATGCAAAAGCCCACAGGGGGATCTTTTTTGGACTTGCTGCATGATTGGCCCTATTATCTCTTGGAGCTGGAATTGATTGGGGCGATTTCTTACGGCTTGTTGTATCTGCCTTTTTGGTGGAGCTTGAGAAAGGAAACGATGTTGAAATAATGTGAACAATCCTAGCTTTTTTGGTAATACAAATTGATAGGTTAAAAGCTACATTTACTTCACGATTTTAATTGATTTCAGAACTGCCGTATTCCATTGGGGTCGGCAGTTTTGATTTAAAATACAACGAATTCAATGTCAAAGTCAGAATCAACGATAGCAGAAACCCCTTTGATGAAGCAATATAATAGCGTTAAGGTGAAATACCCTGATGCGATTTTGCTTTTTCGAGTGGGTGATTTTTATGAAACTTTTGGTGAAGATGCTGTGCACGCAGCTCGGATTTTGGGAATAGTTTTGACCAAGAGAAAAAATGGATCCGCTGCTTTTGTTGATTTGGCTGGGTTTCCTCATCATTCGTTGGATAGTTATTTGCCCAAGTTGGTAAAAGCGGGTTACCGAGTGGCCATTTGCGATCAATTAGAGGATCCTAAATTGGCCAAGGGCATTGTAAAAAGAGGAATCACTGAACTAGTGACTCCGGGGGTATCTTACAATGAGAAAACCATTGATGTAAAGGATCATCACTTTCTTGCTGCAATAGCCCAACAAAAGGAAAATTGGGGGATAGCATTTTTGGATTTATCCACAGGAACTTTTGAGATAGGAGAGGGTAATTTGTTTTATGTACAAAAGCTACTTCATGCTTATCAGCCAAAAGAAGTGTTGTTTCAAAAACATCGAGATCAAGATTTTCAGCAATTTTTTGGACAGGGCTACCATTTATTCAGAATGGATGATTGGGCTTTCACGGAGGATTTTGGCAGAGATCAGCTCCATCAACATTTTGGAACGGTTAATCTCAAAGGATTTGGAATAGAGGAAAATGCAGTAGCCATCAGTGCGGCGGGTGCAATCTTTCAGTATTTGAAAGATACTCAGCATGACAAATTAGGGCATATTGTAAAAGTCAAAAGAATTGAGGAAAAAGAATGGGTTGGGATGGATGTTTTCACGATTCGAAATTTGGAGTTATTATCCTCGTCCCACGAGAGAGGGACTTCGCTCGTGGATATTTTGGACGCCACCCAAAATCCTATGGGCTCTAGGATGCTCAGAAGGTGGATCATGATGCCATTGCGCTCTGTAGAGTCTATCCAACGTCGTTTGGATGCGGTGGAGCAGTGGATGCAGTTTCCAAATGAATTGGAGCAAATGAGATTGGATTTGAAAGAGTTGGGAGATTGGGAAAGAATGGCTGCTCGCATTGCTGTGCAAAGAATTACTCCGAGAGAATTGGTTCAGCTAAATCGGGCTTTAGGAATAGTAGAAAATTGGAGCAGAGGAAGTGAAGTTGTAATAAAAGTCAAAAACTTGCTCAAAGATTTGGATGAATTACAAGCTCTATTAAAATCTAAAATTCATGAAGATGCCCCACATGTTATAGGAAAAGGTTGGACGATCGCCTCAGGTGTCAGCGCTGAGTTAGATGAGTTGAGGACATTACAGACCAATGGAAAGGATAAGCTGAAGGAAATAGAAGAAAGGGAGACGGAGCGTACGGGAATTTCTTCTTTGAAAATTTCCTACAACAATGTTTTTGGATATTATTTAGAGGTTCGAAACACTCACAAGGACAAGGTGCCAACGGATTGGATCAGGAAGCAAACACTCACTCAGGCTGAGCGTTACATTACGCAAGAACTCAAGGAGTATGAGACGAAGATCCTAGGAGCAGAAGAGAAAATTTTGAGCATTGAGCAAAAATTGTTTGCTGAAATCATCCACGACTGTGGTCATTTTCTAGTGGACTTACAACACAACTCTAAGGTGTTAGCAGAATTAGATGTTTTAACCTCTTTTGCTACCACTGCTATTATCCATGGTTATTCCAAACCTATAGTAGAAGATAGCAGTGTTTTGGAGATAAAGGAGGGAAGACATCCCGTTATCGAGCGTTTGCTACCCAATGGAGAGCAGTACATTGCCAATGATATTTCACTGGATACTGAATATTGTCAAATGATGATGATCACAGGACCAAATATGAGTGGAAAGTCCGCTTTGCTGAGACAAACGGCGTTGATTACGCTCATGGCTCAGATGGGAAGTTATGTCCCAGCCTCTTCCGCCAGGATTGGTTGTGTGGATAGAATATTTACTCGGGTAGGTGCATCGGATAATCTATCTGCGGGAGAATCTACCTTCATGGTGGAAATGAACGAGACGGCAAGTATCTTGAATCAAATGAGTGGAAGAAGTCTAATTGTTTTGGATGAAATTGGTAGAGGCACCAGTACTTATGATGGAATCAGCATTGCTTGGGCTATTGCAGAGTATTTGCATGAACATCCATTGCATCGACCAAGAACATTGTTCGCCACACATTACCATGAACTGAATGAAATGACGCATCGATATGCTCGAATTCGCAATTTTAATGTTTCTGTGAAGGAGGAAAAAGGAAAGGTCATTTTTCTCAGAAAGCTACAAGAAGGAGGCAGTAATCATAGTTTTGGTATTCATGTAGCTCAATTGGCAGGAATGCCCAAGATGGTTTTGTCAAGAGCAAAGGAAATGCTGAAGCAATTGGAATCACAGCGGACGGATAATCAGCAACAAGTGATTGCAGCGGCCAATGGGCAATTGGCCATTTTTGAAATGCAAGATCCACAATGGAATAAAGTGAAGGATCAAATCAAGCGTTTGGATGTTAATCAGATGACACCAATGGAGGCCTTGCAGTTTATTGCACAATTGCAAAAGGAGGCAGCAAAGGAAGAATAGGTTATATTTGAATTTATGAAAAATGCGATTCTTATTTTTTTTCTGCTAATCTCAATGCAGATTTTAGCTCAAAATTCCAAGAAGGAAGCTATACAGGAAGCTCTCGGTAATTTTATTCAATGTAGTCCTGGGACATTTATGATGGGGAGTCCAACCTCTGAGGAGGGGCGATCGAATGATGAAAAACAACACGAGGTGGAGTTGAGTGGGTTTTCTATGCAGTCCATGGAAGTGACCCAGCGTTTATGGGAAATGGTGATGGGCAGCAATCCTTCTGATGACAGAACTTGGAAAGACAACCCGGTGACCAACGTATCTTATACCATGGCACAACTGTTTATCCAACGATTGAATGAATTAACGGGGGAGTTGTATTCTTTGCCAACCGAAGCACAGTGGGAGTATGCGGCTCGCGCTGGCTCTTCAAAAGGAACTTTATATGCGGGAGCAGATAGTATCAAACAAGTGGGATGGTTTGCTGAGAATGCCGATGGTAGAGTACATGTGGTGGGGGAGTTGCAACCTAATGCTTGGGGATTTTATGATATGACGGGCAATGTTATGGAATGGTGTGCAGATCAATATGCCGATTACCGATTAGATCAAAAAAACAAAAAAGATCCAAAAGGGGCTGATCGTTCTCAATTGTATGTTTTAAGAGGGGGGTCATGGAAGTCTCCACGTCATGAGTGTCGTGTAGCAGCTCGAAGTGAGAATGGAAAGGGTGTGGATAAAAACAGCTATGGATTGAGACTAGTCAAATTACAGCCCTAGTTAAGGGGTTATGAACTACGGAAAGTATTTCGAATTTCTCTTTCTGCAGTAATATTCGGAGAGTCCTTGTCTCCATTTGATTGAGTTTCAAAGGAGGATTCAATTTGATGTTCTTCTTGGGTTGAAATTTTGCTGGATAAATGATCTTGAAGTTTTAAAGCCTTTCTGATGCTAGCGTTTAGATCAAATCCGGCAAGAAGAATGATACAATTAAAATTCATCCAAATGAGTAACACCATCAAAGTTCCCAATGAGCCGTATAATTTGTTGAATTGTGAAAAATTATTGATGAAATAGGCAAAGCCTACAGAAGTAATAACGAACAATACAGTGGCCAGTATGGCTCCCACATTCCAAAATTTCCAATTGCGTCTCCTCCTTACGCCCATTCCGACATTGTATAAAGTGGTAATTACGACATAAATCAGAGTAATGGTAATGCCCCATCGAGCCAAATCGACCATTAAAACGATGGTTTTATCTGCTAGCCAATCTTTGTCGCCAATGAACGCGATGATGGTTTCACTGAAAATAATGAGTGTTATGGCGCTGGTCAAAATGACACCTAAAACAAAGATCAACGCGATACTGACGATTCTTCTGAGAATAGGATGTGTATTATCTTCGAAATGGTAACTTTCATTGAATCCAACAAAGATGGCATTGATGCTGTTGGAGGCATAGTAAATCACCAATATGAAACCAATAGAGATAAGTGTATTGTATTTTTTGTTGATCAAGTCATTCAAAGTGTCTTCTACCAATGAAAAGGTATCTCCAGGAAAAAAAGTGTGGATGCTGTCTAAGAGTTCTTTTTGGAAATTGGGAATCGGAACATAAGGAATTAACGACAATAAAAGGATGATTGCAGGAAAAAAAGCAAGAAATAATCTAAAGGAAATGGCGGCAGCTCTGGTGGTGATAGAACCCTTGGTGACGGCTTCGATAAAAAATCGCCAAACCACGAGCATGGATAATCCCTGAAATCCAGGCCAAACAGTTTTGTCCAGTCTTTTTTCTACAGCCCGGGTAAGTTTGTTTTTTATTTTCTCGCTTTTTTTGGTCATTGAAACTCTACTAAAATGATTTTAGACTGAAGTCTAACGATTGTATTTGATGGGTGAGGGCACCCATTGAAATAAAATCAACTCCAGTTTCCGCATAAGAAATAACATTGCTTTCATTGATCCCTCCTGATGCTTCTGTTTGGATTTTTCCGCCAATGAGTCCAACAGCTTCTTTAATCTGCGCTGGTGTGAAATTATCCAATAGCACCCTAAATACTACACCGCTATCCACAATCAATTGAACATCCTCAAGATTTCTGGCTTCTGCCTCAATAGGAATTTGAAGTTGTTTTTTATTACAATATTCGATAACATTATTCAGTGCTTTTTTCATTCCTCCGGCGAAATCTACGTGATTATCCTTGATAAGAATCATATCATAAAGTCCAAAGCGATGATTTTCTCCGCCCCCAATTTTCACGGCCCATTTCTCGAAAAACCGAAAACCGGGGGTGGTTTTCCGTGTATCGAGTAATTTACAAGGGGTGTGTGCAATCATACTTTGGATTCGATGGGTATGAGTAGCGATACCGCTCATCCTTTGCATGATGTTCAGTAACAAACGCTCTGCAATGGTAATGGACTGTGTTTTTCCCGACACTTCAAAAGCAATATCACCGGGTTGTATAGGTTGTCCATCGCTGAGTAACGCCTTGAATTGAAGCGTGGAATCAACTGCAAGGCATACCCTTTCCGCGGCGATCATGCCCGCCAAAATCCCTTTTTCTTTGATTTTTAAGTGGGCCTTTCCGACATGAGAGGCAGGGATGGTTGCGAGAGAAGTGTGATCACCTTCCCCTACATCTTCTCGTAGCGCATGGAGAATAAATGAATCTATTTCAGCCGGGTCGATTTCTGTTATCATATGTAACTTGCAAATTTGGGTATATTTATGCTCGAAAAGTTCATTTCCACCTTTTTTTGTTGATAACCTAAAAATTACTATATTTGCACCCCTCTAAAAGAAATAAAGGTGAGGAACAAACATCCTTATATGATACCGTTCGTCGGTTTGAAATTAGGAGTTCATCACTTTGATTTCTCGATAGAGGATACGTTCTTTCAAGATTTTGAATTTTCTGAAGTTACCGCTGGTATTTTTCAAGTCAATGTCCAGGTAGAAAAAAAGTCAGCAATGATGGAAGTTTCTATCGAAATGAAGGGGTCCACCCCCGTCATTTGTGACAAATGTGGCGACGAAATGATATTGGAGGTAGCAGGAAATGATCATTGGGTAATCAAGTGGGGGGAGCAGACGGACGATGAGAATGACGAAGTTTGGATTTTTGGTCCAAAAGAGCATTTCATAGATGTAAAACATCGCATTTATGAGTTGATTCAGCTTTCAATCCCCGCTAAGAGAGTCCATGAAGAGGGCGAGTGTAATCAGGAAGTGATTGCCAAGCTCAATCAATTTTCCACCTCAGAAGATGCGGATACGCAATGGATATCTTTGAAGAACATGGAATTAGAAAACAATACAGATTTGCTGTTAGATGATGACAGCGATGAAGAAGAATAAAAACGGAAAAAGATGGCACATCCCAAACACCGAATTTCGCAAACGCGCCAAGCAAAGCGTCGTACGCATTACAAATTGGAAGCTCCCAATGTAGCTACATGCCCCACAACGGGTCAACCCCACCTATTTCACCATGCCCATTGGCATGAGGGAAAATTGTACTACAAAGGAAAAGTAGTATTGGAAAAGGAAAACGCAGAAGCGTAATTCTTTCCGTACACAAAGCTTTGTGAAAAATAAGCCCTGAATTTCAGGGCTTTTGTGTTTACCTTCGCCCCTTTAATTTTGAAATTTTTAGGTGTCATGTCAGATCATTCAAAAATTACCGCAGCCATTACAGGAATACAAGGATATGTTCCACCTGATCTGCTCACCAACGCAGATTTGGAGAAAATGGTGGATACCACCGATGAGTGGATACTATCCAGAACGGGAATCTCTCAGCGTCATATTTTGAAAGGGGAAGGTTTGGGAACGAGTGATATGGGAGCCGAAGCCGTAAAAGGATTATTGGCCAAAAAAGGGTTAGATCCTATGGATATTGATTTGTTGATCTGTGCAACAGTAACGGCAGACCATCAATTTCCAGCTACGGCCAACATTATCAGCGATAAAGTAGGAGCCAAGAATGCCTGGTCTTTCGATGTCAATGCAGCTTGTTCGGGATTTATTTATGCCTTGAGTACAGCATCGCAATTTATCCAAACGGGCAAGTACAAAAAAGTAGTTGTGGTGGGAGCGGATAAAATGTCTTCCATTATCGATTATACAGATAGGACCACTTGTGTACTTTTTGGAGATGGCGCTGGGGCCGTTTTATTGGAACCTTCCACCGATGAAACCGGAATCAAGGATTTTATCTTGAGATCGGATGGGGCAGGAAGACACTATTTACATCAAAAGGCCGGCGGATCGGTTAAACCAGCTTCTCACGCTACTGTAGATGCCAAAGAGCATTATGTTTTTCAAGATGGGCAGCCCGTTTTCAAGGCTGCTGTGGTAAGTATGGCGGATGTAAGTGCGGAAATCATGGAAAAGAATGGCCTAACAGCAGATGATGTGGCTTATTTGGTGCCGCATCAGGCAAACCTTCGAATCATCGATGCTACAGCCCGCCGCATGGGAGTGGGGCCGGATAAGGTAATGGTGAATATTCAGCGATATGGAAATACCACATCGGGAACAATTCCATTGTGTTTATGGGATTGGGAAAAGAAATTGAAAAAAGGTGATAATCTTATTTTGGCCGCATTTGGAGGTGGATTTACGTGGGGCTCGATTTGGATAAAGTGGTCATATGACTCAGAATAACCGTATATTTGAAACGAAAATCTTAAGAAAATGAATATTAAAGAAATCCAAGATTTAATCCGCTTTGTGTCTAAAAGTGGAGTGAGTGAAGTTGAAATTGAGCAGAAAGACTTTAAAATCACCATCAAAACGCCGGTGGTAGGTAAAGAGGTGATGGCCATTGCCCCTGCAGTGACTCCCATGCCGATGGTAATGCCTGCCCAAGTGGCAGCACCTACTGTTCCCGCTGCTGCGCCTGCACCGGTAGCTGCGGCTCCTGTTGCAGATAGCAAATTAGTAGAAATTAAAAGCCCGATGATTGGTACTTTTTATCGTTCACCAGGTCCAGATAAACCTTCTTTTGTAGAAGTAGGAAGCACCATCAAAGCGGGCGATAAGGTTTGTATCATCGAAGCGATGAAGTTGTTCAATGAAATTGAATCTGAAATTTCTGGAACCATCGTGAAAGTATTAGTGAATGATAGTTCACCCATTGAATTTGATCAGCCATTGTTCTTAGTAGAACCTGCATAATCCAAAGCCATGTTTAAAAAGATTTTGATCGCTAATCGCGGGGAGATTGCTCTGCGGGTGATTCGCACTTGTAAAGAAATGGGAATTTCGACAGTGGCTGTGTACTCTACTGCCGATCGGGATAGTTTGCATGTGAGATTTGCCGATGAAGCGGTGTGTATAGGTCCACCTGCCAGCAAGGATTCTTATTTGAAGATTCCTAATATCATCGCTGCTGCGGAGATAACCAATGCAGATGCAATTCATCCGGGATATGGATTTCTTTCAGAGAATGCCACTTTTTCAAAAGTTTGTAAAGAAAACGGAATCAAGTTTATTGGGGCTTCTCCAGAGATGATCGATGCTATGGGGGATAAATCCTCAGCCAAACAAACCATGAAGGATGCAGGAGTGCCTTGTATTCCTGGATCTGATGGAATTTTGTCTTCGTTGGAAGAAGCTCATAGAGTAGGCAAGGAAATAAAATATCCGATCATGTTGAAAGCCACAGCGGGTGGCGGTGGTAAAGGGATGCGAGTGGTGCACAAGGCTGAGGATTTGGATGATGCTTGGGAAGCGGTGAGAAGAGAAGCCGGGGCAGCTTTCGGGAATGATGGAATTTATATGGAGAAATTTGTGGAAGAGCCCAGACACATTGAGATTCAAATCGCGGGTGATCAATATGGAAAGGCTTGTCACTTAAGTGAAAGGGATTGCTCCATTCAAAGAAGGCATCAGAAATTGGTAGAAGAAACTCCCTCTCCTTTCATGACAGACGAATTGAGAGAGAAGATGGGTCAGGCGGCCATTAAAGCAGCGGAAGCTGTAAGCTATGAAGGGGTGGGAACAGTGGAGTTTTTGGTCGATAAAAATCGCGACTTCTACTTCATGGAAATGAATACTAGGATTCAGGTTGAACATACCATCACTGAGGAGGTAATCAATTATGATTTGGTAAAAGAGCAAATCAAATTGGCCGCGGGTGAGCCTATTTCAGGTAGAAATTATTATCCCAAAATGCACAGTATTCAATGTCGAATCAATGCAGAAGACCCATTAAGAAATTTCTCGCCTAGTCCAGGAAAAATTACGGCTTATCATAGCCCTGGTGGTCATGGTGTGCGATTGGATACGCATGCTTATGCAGGTTATGTTATTCCTCCTAACTATGACAGCATGATTTCCAAGTTGATCACAGTGGCTCAAACCAGAGAGGAAGCTATCACCAAGATGCAGCGGGCTTTGGATGAATATATCATTGAAGGTATTAAAACCACTATTCCATTCCATCAAAAGTTGATGAAAGACCCGCAATTCAGAGCGGGTAATTTCACAACCAAGTTCATGGAGTCATTTGAAATGTAATAGCCCATGGCCAAAATTTTATTGATTGATGATGAGGCGAGCATTCGCGCAGCATTGAAAGAGATTTTGGAATATGAATCCCATGAGGTAACGGCTCTGGATCAAGCAGAGGCAGCATTGAAGATGCTCAATGAGCAGTCTTTTGATTTAATTATGTCAGATATCAAGATGCCTCGGATGGACGGTCTTGACTTTTTGGCGAGGGTAAAATCCTTGGATATAGAAACTCCGGTGGTATTGATTACCGGTCATGGCAGTGTGGAAACCGCCGTGGATGCTTTAAAAAAGGGAGCTTTTGATTTTTTGCAAAAGCCGCTGGATTTGAATCGAGTGTTGGTCACAGTAAGAAATGCAACCCAAACGGGTCAGTTAGTTACGGAAACTAAACAATTGAAGAAAAAGGTAGCTAAGCTCAGTGGAGTGCAAATGGTGGGGGAGAGTACTGCATTGAAGGAAATTGATCGAATGATCAACACCGTAGCTCCAACAGATGCTAGGGTGCTCATATTGGGACCTAATGGCAGTGGTAAAGAATTGGTAGCGCGTCAGCTTCATGACAGAAGCACAAGAACTGCAGGGCCGTTTGTTGAAGTCAATTGTGCCGCGATTCCTGGGGAGTTGATTGAGAGTGAGTTGTTTGGTCATGAAAAAGGAGCTTTCACGAGCGCAATTAAGCAAAAGCCAGGAAAATTTGAGCTTGCCGAAAATGGAACATTGTTTTTGGATGAAATTGGGGACATGTCCTTATCTGCTCAAGCCAAGGTATTAAGAGCATTGCAGGAGAATAAAATCAATCGGGTAGGAGGAGAGAAAGACATAAAGGTCAATGTGCGAGTCATGGCGGCTACCAATAAGGATTTGAAGGTGGAGATTGCGGAAGGCAGATTCAGAGAAGATTTATATCATCGATTGAGCGTGATTGTGCTCAAAGTTCCTTCCTTGTCTGAACGATTAGAGGATATCCCATTGCTGGCAGATTATTTTTTAGGAAGAATTTGTGAAGATTACGGCAGAGCCAAAAAGAAGTTGGCTTCAGAGGCCATCAAGCAATTGCAAAAACATTCTTGGACGGGAAATATTCGTGAGTTCAGAAATGTAATAGAGCGCCTAGTGATTCTCGGTGGGGAGACCATCAGTGTTGAGGACGTCACAAAATATCTTTGATTACGCCGCGTGAAGCGTGTTTATAGACGATTTGTCAAACTGCTTCTTCGCCATCTCCAATGTGATTTTCAACTCTTTGTCTTCTGGAACATGAGATGGGGTGGTGAACATAATATC
>CANHWU010000019.1 GCA_947464415.1 Flavobacteriales bacterium | reverse complement strand
TCCTCCATTTTTTCATTTTCGGCTTGCACACAGAGGGAAAAGCTCAAGGCGCTGTTTTCCATCAGTTGTACTTTGATTCCGATATGGATCAGGTGATGAAAAATTTCCATGATATTGTCTTCCACCACAAAACTGCCATCCTTGGTACTTATGGAAAGCAAAGTTTGTTTTTCTTTGACGATGGTACAGGTGGGATATTGATCAGAGCCTGATTGGGTAATCAAAGTTCCTGCGTTTTGAGGTTGGATAAATGAACGGATATTCAGCGGAATGTTTTTCGATTGCAATGGCTGAATCGTTTTGGGGTGGATGACACTCGCCCCGTAATACGCTAATTCCAACGCTTCTCTGTAGCTCAGTTGGGGGATAAAAATGGCGTCATCAAATTTTTTAGGATCGGCATTGAGCATGCCGGGCACATCTTTCCAAATAATCAATTCCTCGGCGTCCAGGCAATGGGCAATGATAGCGGCTGTATAGTCAGACCCCTCTCTTCCTAATGTGGTGGTGCTAACACCAGAATGGCCAATGAATCCTTGTGTAATGGTTATGGAATGGGGGGGTATTGCCCTCAATTGATGTTGGGTAAACTCCCATTGAACTCTGGCGTCTCGATAGCGTTCATCCGTGGTGAGCCAATGCCGCGCATCTACCCATTGATTCTTCAACCCCTGTGTATTGCACCATTCAGAAAGCAGTGAGGTGGAGAGCAGTTCTCCATAGCTTACCCAATCATCGTATGTTTGATCAAAATGTCCGACAGGCTCTTGCTGTGCTTTTTGCGTCAGTTCTTTCCAAATGATACGCCATTGATGTTGTTGACCATCCAATCCAAGTGGTTGGGCTATCTTTGAATGAAGATCAAAAAGCGGTTTCCAAGATGAATCTGTTAATTGACCTTTTCGCCACAGGGAGTGCAATTCTTCCAAGTGATTAGTGGTTTTACCAATAGCGGAAACCACCACCCACAGAGAGCTGTCTAGGTGATCTTGCAGGATGCGGAACACGTTAAAAAAGGCCTCAGCGTCTTTTACACTGGCCCCACCAAACTTAAATACTCTCATTTTGTAAAATCATTTCAATTTCGTTGGGAAGCAGTTTTCCATTGATCCACTCGGGATCCAATGTCGCGTTAAATTTACGATAAAAATTAAGGCCTGGTTCATTCCAATCCAACACTTGCCATATCAATCCGTTCAACCGATCTTGTTGTACTTTTTTACAAATTTCTAGGAATAATGCATATCCAATTTTTTGGCCACGCATGCTCTCAGTCACCACAATATCCTCCAAATAGAGCATTTTTCCTTTCCAAGTGCTGTAACGCAAATAGGTAAGGGCTAACCCCACGATTTTCTCATTGCATTCGGCCACCCACATTTCAAAAATGGGATTTTTTCCAAATCCATCTTCTTTCATGCTTTCCTCCGTTGCGGTTACTTCATGAGGAGCTTTCTCATACTCGGCCAACTCTCTGATGAGCTGCATAGCAGCGGGTACATCTTGAGAGGTGCCTTTTCTAACGATAAAGGGGCTATTTTTCATACGATGACAAAGCTATGCAAAGGATGACTTACCTTTGGACAATGGCAAGTATTCGTTTAGAAAAGTTTTCTGCTTTGATCAGGAAAGAGCTTTCTGTGATTTTTCAGAAAAAGGGAAATGAGTGGTTTACGGGGTCTATCATTACGGTAACCTTGGTTAGAATTTCACCTGATTTAGGTTATGCCAAAGTGTATGTTTCCCTTTTTCCGACGGAGAAAAAAGAGATGGTCATGAAATGGTTGAAGGAGAATCATTCAGCAGTGAGAAGGGAGTTGGGATTAGTGGTGGGAAAACAGATGCGGAAAATTCCTGAGCTTCAGTTCTTTTTTGATGACTCTATGGAATACGCAGCAGAGATTGATCGTTTACTCAAAAAATAATGATATATGCATTATGATCCTATCAAAAGAACTTTAGGAGGCTTTTTTAACCGTGCGTTATGGATGCGGGTGCTTTTTTATCAATTGTTGGACTTATTGCTCCTCCGTTCTTGGCATATCCGCAAGGCTTTGAGGGAATGGAATGACTTAGATGGAAAAAAGCAGATTTTAGATGCCGGCTTTGGTTTTGGTCAATACACCTATCGAATGTCTCAGGAGATCAAAGGTTCGGAGATCATCGCAGTAGATGTGAAGGAAGAGCAAGTAGCAGATTGTCAAATTTTTTTCGGTAAGAAAGGAATCCTCAATGCTCAATTCATGGTGGCTGATTTGACACAATATGTGAAGGAAAATCATTATGATCTGGTTTTGTGTGTGGATGTAATGGAGCATATAGAAGAAGATGTATTGGTGTTGAGTAATTACGCGAAGAGTTTAAAGAAAGGAGGGATGCTGCTCATTTCCACTCCAAGTGATCAAGGAGGCAGTGACGTACATGAAGATGGGGAAACCAGTTTTATCGAAGAACATGTGAGGGATGGATATGGTGTGGAGGATATGGCCCATAAGTTGCAATTGGCGGGTTTTAGCCGTTGGGAGATTAACTACTCCTACGGCAAGTGGGGCAGAATTTCTTGGCTGTTGAGCATGAAGTATCCGATGACATTATTGAATACATCCTATTTGTTTTTTATTGTTCTTCCATTGTATTATTTGGTTACTTATCCATTTGCTTTGATCATGAATCAAATGGATGTTTCAATGAAAAATGCAACAGGAACTGGGTTAGTAGTTAAAGCGTGGAAGTAAGATGCGGCTGGCTTTTTTCATAGCGTGGCGTTATTTATTTTCTAAAAAATCTAAGAATGTAATTCATCTTATTTCAATTATTTCCATGGTGGTAGTGGCTTTTGTTACCGCAGCGATGGTGATTGTAATGAGTGCTTTCAACGGTATTGAATCATTGGTGGATGATTTGTTTGCTCACTTTGATGCCCCTGTCGTGGTAGAACATTTTTCTAAACAGCCATTCGAAATTTCGGATGAACAATATCAAAGGATGAGTGCTGATGAGAGGGTGTTGAAGTTGAAAAGAGTGCTAGAGGATGATGTTTGGATTTCCTACGGAGAGGCCAATGGAGTGGTGGTAATGAAAGGGGTAGAGGAAGATTATGGATCCGTCACTGGGATGAAGGATTTGATGCGAAGCGGGAATTTTGATGTAAGTGATACCGTTACGGTAAGTGCTGTTCCTGGATTGGGGGTTTGCGGTCAATTAAAGATTCCATTGGACGAACAGTGGCGCAAAGATTTATTGATCAGGGTGCCCATAAAAGGTAGGAAATTATCTCGATTCAGAGAACAGGCATTCTCTGAGGTGACCTCAGAAATCAGAGGTGTTTTTTCAGCCAATGCGGAGTTAGATGTGAAATACCTATTTGTGCCGCTTTATAATGCACAACAGATGATGGGAATGAGAGGCAAGGTTTCTTCATTAGAAGTTTTTTTAAAACCAGAGGTGGATATAGATGAAGTTGCAAAAGATTGGAATGAGATGTGGGTGAATGATTCTTTGCAAATGACTACCCGAAACCAAAAGAATGCGTTGATTTATAAGACAACCCAATCAGAAAAGTGGGCTACGTTCGCCATTTTATTTTTTATTCTTTTTATCGCCAGTTTCAATATCGTTTCTTCCCTGTCCATGCTGATTTTAGAAAAGTCCAATGATTTGAAGATCATGTCCAGTATGGGGGCCTCAGCGCTTTTAATTGAGCGTGTTTTTATATTTCAAGGTGTGTTGATCAACGCTTTGGGTGGATTGGTTGGACTCCTGCTAGGATTGTTGATCTGTTGGGGACAAAAGACTTTTGGATGGATCAAAATGGAAGGGGCCGTGGTGGATCATTATCCCATAGAGATCGACGGGCTATCAGTGGCCCAAATTGGTGGTACAGTGTTGTTCACGGGAACGCTATTTTGTGTTTTTATGGTGAGGTGGTTGATGAGAAGAAGAAGCAGAGGACAAGAAAAAGATCTAGTAGGGAATGTTGCGGCCTAAGTGGAGACTAATCATTCGAAAGGTGGTCGTCGTGCTGATGGCGATGATGGTCATTTTTATTTCCGTCTCTGCATTAATGATTTCAATATTCAGAAATGATATCATTGAAATGGCTTGGAAGCAATTGAAAGCGACCATCACAACGCCGTCTAATGTTGAAGCTATTGACTTATCCTTTTGGTCGAGTTTCCCCATGGTCAGTATTGAACTTAAAAATTTTTGGATTGAAGATGCTTTTGCTAAAGACACCCTTTTTAAAGCCGAGAGAACTTATTTATCTTTTGATATTTGGGATGCTTGGAGAGGAAAGTACGAAGTGAATAAATTGATATTGCGCCATGGCTCCTTAATCTTGAATGAGCATCAGCGGTATGGAAAGAACTGGATGGTGATGGATACCTCTGCCAATGTTCAAGATTCGCTTCCTTTTTCTCTCAAGCGTTTGGTATTAGAGGAGTTTAGTGTACGGTATCAAAATGATAAAGGACTGCGGAGTGTTGTTTTCATTGAGCAGGGAAAGCTAAAGGGAGATTTTAGTGTGGATCAAATTGATTTGGAAGTAGATTTGAACGGAAGCGCCAAACGCCTGGAAATCGAGCAAAGAGAGTGGCTGAATAAGAGAAGTTTTCAATTGTCGGGAAAGGTGTATTTCGATAAAATTCAAGAGAAATTGACATTTGAGGAAACAGATTTCCATTTGTCGCAATCTGCATTTCATTTAGATGGTTGGGTAAATTTTGCCAAAGGTGAACTAAACTGCACTTTGAATTCTGATGAGATGCAAGCGACAGATCTCATGCAATCCATGCCCGATTTTATAGCACATTGGGTAACGGAATATGAGCCCAATGGCAGGTTGTCTTTTAAGTCAAACGCAAAGGGTACATTTAATAATCCTGAAATAGTAGCAGATATAATTTGGCAAGAGGGAAAAATACTCGAGCCGAAATCTCAGATGGCCTTGGAGAGTTTAGACCTTTCCATGTCGTACCATTTGAAGGATCATGCAGACGCTTTAGAAATTCATTCGCTCAATGCTGGTTTGGGAGGTGGTCAATGTGTCATCAAAGGCAGTGTAAAGAATCTTACCGATCCCGAAGTGAATGTCCATATGGAGATGGAGGCCAACATAGAGGATGTGAAAGAGTATTTGAAATGGGATACTTTGGAAGTGGCCAAAGGTAGGATCCAAATCAATGCGGATCTGGCGGGGAAAACATCGGTATTGGCCGATTCTACCATTGATTGGACGAAGCTCAATGTGGGTGGAGGGGTGATCATCCAGGATGGTGACTTTCAGTTTAGGAATGGTTCCATTCGTTTGAGCAATGTTTATTCGGTGATGCAACTTTTTGAGCAATCTGCCCAGGTGCAGCAATTCAAGGCCAATGTTGGAAATTCATGGTTTGAGATTGAAGGAAGTATTCAGAATTTAATTCCTTACTTAACCACTAAAGAACAAAATCTAACAGCCAATATCGAATTTCATAGTGGGGAATTTGATCTGAAGGATTTCGTTGTTGATGGATCTAATCATTCAGTGAATATTTTTTTACCACGGACGTACTGGCATTTAAAAGGTATAATCGACCATTTTCAATTTGAAGAGGTGCGTGCGGAAAATATTCAATTCAACGCAAAAGCGGAGCCAAGAAACTTAGTGATCTCAGATTTTTTCATGAATTTCGCGCAGGGTAGGTGTTCTGGAAATTTCGAACTGTCTCAGTCTAAGGATGATTTTTGGTTGACCGATGCAAGGGTGATGCTCTCCGGTATCAACATGAAAGAGGGACTCCGACAATTTAATAATTTGGGACAAGAGGTGATCAGACATGAGCAATTAAGTGGGAATTTGGATGCAAATATTGAGTTGAATTTCTGGATGGATCAACAATGGAATTTGAATCGTCCGAGTATTCAGTTTGTGGCGGATGTAGAATTGAGTAACGGAAATATTGAGCATCTGCAATGGCTGCAAGAAGTTTCTGAATACATAAAGAAGAATCGTTGGATTGCTCCGGTGGTAGATGAAGATTTGTTAGCCCAGCGATTGGAAAATGTGCAGTTTTCGAAGCTGAAGAATATTATTTCATTGAGTAACGAAGTGTTGGATATCCCTTGGATGGAAATCAATACATCGGCATTCAATATGGTGATGAGGGCCACTCATCATTTTAATGTTGACTTAAATTATTTATTTGGCATTCAAGTAAGTGATTTATTGTTGAGGGATCCCAGTCAAAAGCCAAAAGAGGACGGAAAGAAAATGTATATTTTAATGAAAGGCCCGCCCGGTGCGCTAGCATTCTCCGTTGAAAAGGAGCCGGAGGATTTTGTATTCAATGCCAATGCCGATGAACAAAGATTGAAGTGGAAGGATCGATTAAGGAGCAATTGGGTAGGAAGGCAGAATAAAAGGGATGTAAATCCCAAACAAAAGGAGGAATCCAGAGAAACACATCCACAGGAAAGATCAAAGAGAAAGAAAAGAAGTAAAAGAGTCAATTCATGAACCCAGATAAAATTCCACTTCCTGAAGCTTTTGTTCAACGCATCATGCAGGAGTATGGAGATGCAGAGGGAGGTGTTTTTATTCATTCTCTGGATCAACCACCTGTTGTTTCAGTTACTAAGAAATCGCATGATGTGCTGTGGGATGATGAAGAAGGTGTATCGCATTTTCCACAAGGTGTATATTTGAAAGAACGGCCCTCTTTTACGTTGGATCCTCGATTTCATTTGGGACATTATTATCCACAGGAATCGAGCTCGATGTTTGTTCATCGAATAGCCACTTTATTATCTGAGGTCATTGATGTGGAGTATGTATTGGATTTGTGTGCTGCACCTGGAGGTAAATCGATTCTATTGCATCAGGCATTGCCTGATGCGAAGGTGATTGTAAGCAATGAAGTTCAAGCCAAGCGGAATGTCATTTTATGTGAAAATCTTATCAAGTTGGGTAACATAAAAAGTGTTGTAGCTCAATCTCCGGTTCATATGATAGGCGGGGATGCAAAGTGGGATTTGGTATTGTTAGATGCTCCATGTAGCGGAGAAGGTATGTTTCGCAAAGATCATTCATCTAGAAAGGAGTGGTCAGTAGAGAATGTCTATTATTGTCAAAGAGTACAACAAGATTTATTAGAAGAGGCTGCTAGGTTAGTGAAACCTGGTGGTTTTTTAATCTACTCTACCTGCACCTTCTCAAGGGAGGAGAATGAGGCGCAATGTGAGAATTTGATAGCAAGTGAATGTTGGGAAAATTGGAGTGATATCGATTTACCTTCAGGTGCCGTTTGGAAAAGCGGAGAGGGATATCGGGCTATCCAGTTTCTACCCCATTTGGCCAAAGGAGAAGGTTTTTTTTGCAGTGTTTTCAGAAGAAAAAGTGTTCCAGTCAAAGCCAAGACAGAAAAGCAAAAAGCACTCAAGCAATCCTTTTGGCGAAAATGTTCTGGAGCCAATTTAAAAATGATGAGTGGTTTTGTTGATGAGAGAGAAACTTGCTTTTTTATCAATGAACAACAGGATGTCGTGGCATACTCCGGTCCCTTGGATGTTTTATCTTGGTTGGATAGACCGCGAATGGTGGGGATTCCTGTGGGAAGTATTTTGAGGGAGAGGTTTGTTCCTCTTCAAGGGTTGATTACTTCTGGCTTATATGCTCAAGCTTTTCAGTCGGTGGAATTGAATACTTCAGAGGCTTTGGATATTTTAAGAGGCTTGGATTGGCGTCCTGAATTCAAGGGAAAAAATGGATGGTATTTGGCATTTTGGTTGGGCCAGCCATTGGCATGGCTGAAATGGGTAGGAAATCGATTCAGTAATCATTATCCATTGGATTGGCGAATCAGGAAATTGTAGTTTTATTAGGGAGCGCAAAGGTGGTTTGATTAATTTTGACTAAAATTTAAGTACGATGAAAACAGTTTTGTTTTGGTTAAGTGGATTTATCTCCTTTTGTTCAGCAGCACAGACGGTTGTAATTAATGAAGTAGATGCGGATCAACCCGGTGCAGACAGCACAGAATTTGTAGAACTCTACGGCGCTCCAGGGACGAGTTTGGATGGCTATGTTTTGGTTTTTTTTAATGGCGGTGATCCTGCAAACGCATCTTATCAATCTATAGATTTGACGGGAAATGTGATTCCAGCTTCTGGATTTTTTGTGGTGGGAAATGTCAATGTTCCTAATGTGAATATTGTTATTAATGACAACTCTCTTCAAAATGGTGCGGATGCCGTAGTATTGTATAATAATACCACCATAGATCTTTGGCCCAATGGCTCGGAACCTAGCATTACCAATGCCGTAGATGCAGTTGTATATGGCACTGCAGATTCTGAGGATGTTGAATTAATGACAATTTTTGCATCTGGTCAAACCCAGTTGGATGAAGGTGCGGCCAATAATACCAACTCACTATCTAGACTACCCAATGGAGGTGCTGCGTTTTTACTTTCGCTGTTTGTTGCACAAGCCCCTACGCCAGGCGCTTCTAACGGAGGAGGTTCAGTGGGAATGACCGCGGTTGAATCAACGCTCTGCGTTTATCCTAATCCCTCTATGGATTTGATAAAATTGGAGTCGAGTGAAATGATTGGAGAGATACAGGTTATCAATGCGTGTGGGGTTCAGTTGATGCGAGAGATGATCATGGATAAAACTGCCCAATTGAATGTCGCATCTCTACCAGTAGGGGTTTATAGCATCAGAACGGTTGTGAATGGAAAAGTGTCTCAAAGGAATTGGGTAAAAAATTAAAGTTATATGTATTCTTTTTTTAGAATTGGGGTCTTTGTGATAGGAATGCAGTTCCTCTCTTTGTTTTCCCTTGGTCAGGTGGTTATCAATGAAGTCAACGCTGATAATCCAGGAGGATCGGATAACCAAGAGTTTGTGGAACTATATGGTATGCCCAGCGCGAGTTTGGATAGCTTGATTTTGGTTTTTTATGACGGGTCTAACAATTTGAGTTATGGTTCTTTTGATTTGTCAGGTTACCATACGGATAGTCTAGGTTTCTTCGTCATAGGATCCTCGCTTATTCCTTCTGCTGAAATTGAATTAAACACGAGTTTCATTCAAAATGGATGCGATGCAATAGCCATTTATCATGGAGTCTTGGCTGATTTTCCGAATGGTACTTTGGCTCATTCTCAAAATTTAGTGGATGCTTTGGTTTATTCTACCGATGATTTGCCAATCACTGCTTTGGTATCGGCGTTGGGGTTAAATGTAGGCAATCCTCTGTATCAGCCGTTTAATGAGACCAATCAAGTTTCGGGTTCGGATCTCAGCCAATCCAGAATGCCCGATGGTGGTAGTCCTTTCAGTGTTGATGATTTTGCATTGAATTTGGCTTCACCGGGTTGGTTCAATTCCCCTCCATGCTCAGCGGGTTATCTATCAGGTCTTGGAAACTTGGAGTATTATTATGTAGTTCAAGATTCAACTCCCGATTATTTGGGTTGGAGTCTTTCTGAAAATCCATCTTCTGATTCCGTCCTTTTCGCGCTTACAGATGAATCAGGGAATTTTTTGACATGGTTGACAGACACCTTTAATTATGATTCACTGGCTTTGGGAATTTATCATGTGATAGGCCTTTCCTATACAGGTGTTCTTTACGATTCCATTGTAGGTTTGCCGTTTACCTCCGCCTATTCCAACATTTGCTACGATTGGACGGATAATATCATCAACTTAGAAGTGTTACAGCATGCGTCTATTTTGATCAATGAAATCAATGCAGACAATCCAACAGGAACAGATACAGGAGAATTCATTGAGCTGATTGCCACGCCCAATGCATCATTGGACAATGTGGTATTGGTCTTGTATGACGGAGCTTCAGGAGCGGTTTACCAAGTTTATGATTTGATAGGCCAAGTAGCTGATTCCGCTGGTTTTTTTGTAATTGGAAGTGTACAAACGGAAAATGTAGATTGGATGATTGATAATAGTTTCATTCAAAATGGATGTGATGCGGTGGCGCTATATATTGGCCATGGTAGTGACTTTTCTTTGGGGCAAATTGCACATAGTCATTATTTGTTGGATGCCGTTGTGTATGTCACTGACGATGAGCCTTTAGTCAACCTCATCGATGCGTTGGGTTTGTATGCTTTTAATCCAGGTTATAGCCCTGTTAATGAAACAGTTCAAAGCAATGGTTGGGACAAAGGCTTGTCAAGAGTTCCAGACGGAGGTACACCATTGGATAATGCCAATATAGTGCTACAGGAAATCACTCCCGGATCGCCCAATATTGTCTTGTTTGGTTGTTGGGATTCTACTGCTTGCAATTACAATCCCAATGCAAATTATAATTCTGGAATTTGCCTTGGTCCAACTGACTTATGTGACGATGGAGATCCAAATACTATTAATGATATGTATGACGATAGTTGCAATTGTTCTGGGACTTCTGTGGGCATTGATGAATTTGGAGGTCTTCAAAGTTTGTTGATATACCCTAATCCTGCATCGCAATTTGTGTTTATTAAAACGCCTTTCTCAGATCCATTTCATTGGGAGGTCTTTGACACTCAGGGACGAAGGGTATTGAATGGTGTGGCCACCAATGAACACTTAAAGATCAATATCACAGGTTGGGATACTGGCTTGTATTGTGTTAAGGTTAATAATGAAGACCAAAGGATCTCACAAACTTTTTTAACAGAGTAAAAGCTATACAAAATTTTTCAGCAGCCATTCGGTAAATGCTTGAGGGTCCTCTATGTGGCCCATATGTCCGATGTTGGATATGGCAGTGAGACTGGTGATTTCTGATAAAATTTTTGCTTCCTCTTGTATTTGAGACAAAGGAATACTGGAGTCTTGTTGGCCGGCGAAATAATATGTAGGAATATTGAGTTCTTTGACCAAGTTAATGCCACTCACTCTGTTCATCATAGCAAGGTGACAATGGGTGATGGTTTCAATAGAAATTTTGGAAGCTTGTTGGACTAAATGAGATATACTTTGGTTGAAACTCTCTTTTTGATGGGCCGAAAATAAATTTGAGATCATGGTTTTGATGTACAATGATTTATTTTCTTTTACCAAATCGATAGCTCGCATTCTTTGTTCCTTTTTTTCAGTTCCATCTTCACCCAATTTAGAATGAAATAGACCAATTTTTTGAGGACGAATTCCTATTTCTAATAGACTTCCGATGAGATATCCTCCCATGGAGTGGCCTACAATATTGTAACTGGAATCACTAATTTCTTGAGCAACGAGATGGGCAATTTCGGACATTTTGTTTGGACATGAATCCTTGAGCTTACGGCCATGTCCGGGCAATTCAATAAATCGGGGTTGAATATTAGCGGGGAAGCCTATACTATCCCACATGGAATTATCTTCCAAAAAACCATGAATAAAATAAGTGGTCATTAGACAGATTGTGCCATTACCTCCTCTACTACATTGGGGAGTTTTGCTTTCAATAAATTTTCTATTCCCCCTTTGAGAGTGGCTGTGGAGGAGGGGCATCCACTGCAAGCACCTCTCATATTGACATAGACTACTTTATTATCATAACCAACAAAATCTATTGCTCCCCCATCTTGTTCGACAGCGGGTCGGACATATTCATTCAATAAGTGAATGATTTCTTCATCATATTCGCTGGGAGGGAGTTTGGGCGTATAGGAGGGAGACAATGCTGAATGAGGATCATGTGGTTTCTGTTCTTCAGATTCTCTTACCAATAAATGTGATGGTACCGCGCTCACCGCTATTTCATTCTCCAATAACCATTCACGGATATACTCTCTTAATTGCATTACAATCATATCCCAATCTAAGCTTTCGTCTCGCGTGATCGTTACGAAATTGGAACTTATAAATACACTTTTTACAAAGGGAAAATGAAATAGCTCTTGCGCCAATGGCGAGGACCCTTTGGCTTCTGTGCTGTTTTTATACTCTACCTGCATTCCCCCGGCAATTAGACTCCTGTTGGCCACAAATTTCATGGTCAATGGGTTGGGAGTCATTTCTGCATAAACCGATGTCGGTATTTTCTTTTTTTCCATGAGGCAAAGGTAGTACACGTTTAGGTCAACAAGCTTTACCTTTGGAAAATGGATGTTGCGATTAGATCTTTTCAAGAGGAAATTAAAAATGGAATACCTCAATACTTGCCTCCCTCACCAGTTTGGGATGCCCATATCAATCATGCTCCCAAACGGAAGGAGATTTTAAATGAAGCCGAAAGGAAGTTGGCTCTTAGAAATGCATTGAGGTATTTCCCTGTTGCGTTGCATGCGGAACTATTACCTGAATTTATTCAGGAATTGGACCATTTTGGTAGGATATACATGCATCGATATCGGCCGGCTGGGGAGATCAAAGCTCGGCCGCTGAACTGGTATCCTGCGAAATCTCAGCAGGCCGCCGCGATTATGCTCATGATTCAGAATAATTTAGACCCTGCCGTGGCACAACACCCTCACGAGTTGATTACTTATGGCGGTAATGGTGCGGTATTTCAAAATTGGGCGCAATATCGTTTGGTAATGCAGTATCTGTCGGAAATGACGGATGAGCAGACTTTGGTGATGTACAGCGGGCATCCACTAGGATTGTTTCCTTCACACAAGGAAGCGCCTAGAGTGGTAGTGACCAATGGGATGATGATTCCAAATTATAGTCAACCCGATGATTGGGAGAAATTCAATGCCCTTGGTGTCACCCAATATGGTCAAATGACAGCGGGGTCGTACATGTACATTGGCCCCCAAGGTATTGTTCATGGCACTACCATTACAGTGATGAATGCAGCCCGAATGCTCCGAAAGCAAAGAGGTGATGATCAAGTCTATGATCTCCCGGGCAACGGCTTGCTTTTTGTGACTGCGGGTTTGGGCGGCATGTCGGGAGCTCAACCTAAAGCAGCGAATATTGCAGGATGTGTAAGCATCACCGCAGAGGTAAATCCCAAGGCAGCGTACAAGCGTTTTGAGCAAGGATGGGTAGATGTCATCGAAGAAGATGTTACGCAGGTTGTAATAAAAGCCAAAAGAGATAAGGAAGATGGAGTGGTAAGAAGTTATGCGTTTGTTGGCAATATTGTCGATTTATGGGAAGAATTGCTCAAACAAGAGGTGATGGTAGATTTAGGCAGTGATCAAACTTCATTGCACAATCCTTGGGCGGGTGGTTATTATCCCGCCGGTTTATCTTTCGAAGAAGCTAATCAGCTGATGGCTGACCACCCTGAAGAATTCAAATATTCAATTCAATCTACTTTGAAGCGCCATGCAGAGGCGATCAATGCACATGCAGTGAAGGGAATGTACTTTTTTGATTATGGCAATGCATTCCTTTTGGAGGCTTCGAGGGCAGGCGCAAGTGTATTGGCCACTCCGGGAAGTAAATTGTATAATAGGACCTTGGACGGCGTTGCATTTGCTTACCCCAGTTATGTTCAGGATATTCTTGGGCCATTGTGCTTTGATTATGGTTTTGGTCCATTCAGATGGGTGTGCTGCTCTGGTGAATCATCGGATTTGGAAAAAACGGACCGTATAGCGGAACGGGTTTTACAAAAATTAAAAGACACGGCGCCGGCAGAAATCCAGCAACAACTGGCGGACAATATTCGATGGATCCAGGAAGCTGGAAAAAATCAATTGGTGGTGGGTTCACAAGCAAGAATTTTATACGCCGATGCCGAAGGGAGAATGGCTATTGCGCAGGCGTTCAATGACGCAATTGCAGCAGGAGAAATTGGTCCTGTGGTTTTAGGCAGAGATCATCATGATGTGAGCGGAACAGATTCTCCTTATCGTGAGACCTCTAATATTTATGATGGATCCCGATTTACTGCAGATATGGCTGTCCAAAATTTTGTAGGGGATGCCTTTCGAGGCGCCACTTGGGTGAGTCTTCATAATGGAGGTGGAGTGGGATGGGGAGAGGTGATCAATGGCGGTTTTGGTATGTTGTTGGACGGTAGTGAATCGGCTAGCGTTCGTCTGAAACGAATGTTGCATTGGGATGTCAACAATGGTATCGCCAGAAGAAGTTGGGCCAGAAACGAAGAGGCAATGTTTGCCATTCAGCGGGCTATGCAATTAGAGCCATTGTTGAAAGTCACTCTTCCGAGTATTGTAGATGATGATTTACTTAACACTATGTCATAAAAAAAGGGAGCGAATGCTCCCTTTTTTGTAAGCCCTTAATGAATGACCTGTAATTTGAATTTCCGGATGTTTTGGTTGTCTTTTAATTCAACGATGTACATTCCAGACGACCAGGTTTTTGTAGAAATGTATTCTGCATTTCCTTGAAGCAATTGAGACAAGATAATTCTTCCAAAAGTGTCTTTGACTATTACTTCGCCATTAGGCGTTGCGCCTGAAAGAATGAAGAAGTCCTGCGCAGGATTAGGGTACATTTGAATAGTATTAGTGTCCGCTAGCGTTATATCGGTAGCATTACAAGCCATTTTATAAACAGGAGAGGTCATCAAGGTATTCATGTTGAATCCTAAAGAGTGTAGATGAAATTGCACAGAATCTCCACAGTTGAAAGGACCGGCCATAGAAGTACCAACGTCAGTCATGGTCATCATGTCACTATTGATGCTATTGGTGACAGCATAAGGATAAGTATTTCCCATTTGTGTCAATGAGATCATCACATAGAATTGATCATTGGATTCATCGGCAATCATCTGCATACCCACCATTGGTGATAGTACTTGGTAGGAGCAAGTATTATCATCGAAAAGGGCGTTTTCATTGTAATTCAATGCTTGTGGGTCGGTACAACCGCCGCAGTAGTATTCACAATATCCATAATCGCAGGTGGCTTGAGGATTGTAATTGCATGCCAATGAATCTGTGCATCCGGCAATTTCATTATTCAGCCCAATGTTTTCAATATTGTATCCGAGGTAAGGTTGGGTATAGAAACTATAATAGTTTTCTTGATTGCTATTGCTAATGCTGATTTCTTGCAAATTGCCATCGGTGCTATATACATAGAGTTGATAGCAACTTGCGTTCATACAGAAACCATTTTCGTTGGGGTAGTACCCTTGAGTGTAGGTGGTTCCATCACCTGCAAAAGCATAAAAGAAAAGACTTCCTGTGGAAGATAGGGTTTGCCAATTTTGATCGCTACAACAAGTGCCATTATCGAGGGTCGCATTGGGATTAAAGTTGATCGCGTTGGGGTCTGTGCAACCGAGGCATGAATAGTCACATACATTGTATTGCAGACAAGTGGCATTCGGGTTGTAATTGCAGGCGCTGGCATCGCCACAACCTACTGTTTCGGTTGCATTAAAAGACAAATCTTCAAAAGCATTCGTAATCATTCCATTATAGAAATTAGCGCCGTTGAGTTCTATGGATATCGGCGTGGGGATACCGAGGTAACTCTGAAAATGGAAGGTGATACAATTGGTGGGGCTACAGAATCCTTGAGCAGTATTCACGTTATCACAGGAAGCTATTACTTGACCAAATCCATCGGTAACCCACCATCCCACCGTCGCGGGATCAGCTATGGTGATTGAATAATACAGGTCGAAACAACAAGAGCCGTTGTCCACAGTGGCCAATGGGTTGTAATTAAAAGCACTGGCATCAGTGCAACCTTGGCAAGAGTAGTCACAGAGATTATAATCAAGACAATTAGCGGCTGGGTTGAAGTTACAGGCATTAGGATCATTACAACCGCTGATGATGTCACCGTAAGTAAATGGGATATGAATGGTGGATATATCATCCCATTCGATCGTAGGATCTTCGGAATTTCCAGAAATGATGATATTGTTGTTGGCATCAGTGATGGCATAGTCAAATGGAGCATAAGTGGAATTGTAGGCGTAAAAAGTGGCGCAACCCGGCGCAACACAAATTCCAGTACTTCCAATACCCGATAAATAGTGAGTGGAAGAATAGAAGTACCAATACACGTCATTGGGAACTTGGATATTGGCTAAAGGACCGAAGCAGCAAGAACCATTGTCGATGGTAGCATTGGGATTATAATTGCTGGCCAAGCTGTCTGTACATCCTTGACAACTGTAGTAATCGCAAGTTCCGTCATGGCAGTTGGCCATTGGGTTATAGTTACAAGCACTGAAGTCCATGCAACCTTCAATTGGATTATTGCTCATGCTAATGGTGTTCCAAAAGCCTTCTTGAAAGCTCTCTTCCCACAAGATATTATTATTGTTGTCTGAAATAACCACCTGATAAGCATCTTCGTCAATACCACTTACATAAATCTGGTAACAACCCGGAGCGTAGCAAAAAGCAGGAGGGTTCATGTAGTAATAATTATCTCCACCTACAATGTAATTGCCTAATGAGTTCGATACAGAAATGTAAGCGCTATCGGAAACATTGATGGTAGCCCACTGTGCGAAACAACAAGTGCCGTTGTCAACTGAGGCCGCGGGATTGAAGTTAGAGGCCGTAGCATCCGTGCATCCAAAACAATCGTATGTACATAGATTGAAATCTGCGCAATTAGCATTTGGATTGTAGTTGCAGGCATTAATATCCAAGCATCCTGATGTGGCGTTCCATTCAAAATATGCAATTCCATAACCTGTACTATCGGTGTATTGCCAATCTAAGTTGAGTGGCAAATTATCTATGGAAAGAGACAAAGCAGAGAAGTCCCAATTGATTCCATCCGCAAAGGTGTACAAATAAAAACATCCATTCGGAAGGCAAAAAGAAGCCGTATCTCCAGTAAGATTGGCAATTCCCGCCCAATCATAGGTGTTCACTACACTCCATTGGGCTGCAATAGGAGCATTGAGCTGCACCATTGAACAGTCATTGTTTTGTGCTATTACACTGGAAATAATACAAGAGAGGCAGACAACGGTTAGAAAAATGACTTTTCTCATATTAAAAATTTTGTTCAAAAGAAATGGCTTCTTGGTTAAACAACCAAGTAGGATTTGTTAATTAACAATCTTAGGCAGGTAGGAGATCCAATAAGGATTCAAAAATGAGACGCCCATCGGTATTGGAGAGTTCAAAATCGGTGCATCTTTCTGGATGGGGCATCATACCAAAAACATTTCTTGTTTCGTTGGTTACACCCGCGATATTATGTACAGAGCCATTGGGGTTGGAGGCGTCATCCACTTCCCCTTTTTCATTACAATATCTGAATAAAATTTGTTGTTGATCTTCCAATCGCTTGATTTCGTCTGGAGAGGCAAAAAAGTTACCTTCTCCATGAGCAATCGGTACTTTATAGGCTTTTTCGCTAGATAAGTTCTGTGTGAGAATACTGCTTTGTGTCTCCGCTTTGAGGTAAACATTCTTGCAGATGAACTTCCTTGAGGTATTGTGTAATAATGCACCAGGAAGCAATTTTGCTTCTGTTAGAATTTGAAAGCCGTTGCATATCCCCATTACATATCCCCCTTTGTTAGCGTGTTGAATGACGGAATCCATGATGGGTGAGAATCGAGCTATGGCGCCGCTTCTGAGATAATCTCCATAGGAAAATCCACCGGGAACCATGATGAAATCGCAGTTTTGAAGGTCGGTTTCTTTGTGCCAAAGTTTGATCACCTCTTGATGGAGTACATCATTCAAGGTGTAGAATAAGTCCTCATCACAATTGCTACCGGGAAAAACGACAATGCCAAATTTCATAATGATTTTTTTGCAAATTTAGTCAACAGTGCATCATTGGATCACCTCAAAGGCAAATAAAAAGTACATCAGTAACCAAAAATAAAAGAGAAAGGGAGCCATTAGCGACACACGATAATGCGTCCAGTAGTATCCCACGATTACTATAAAAGGTAGGTTGAAGTTGTAAAAAGTAAAAGGCTCTTGAATGCTCCAACAGATGACACCACTCAATATGGATGAAAAAAGAAATATCAGTAAAGTGTTTTTGGCTTGCTGGGTTTTGTTGGTTTGGCGATTTTCTTTTTTAAAAATTCCCACCAATGCAGACATCAAGCAAACCGAGCTGATCCAAAACAACATAGAGGAGAAAATACTTTGTAATGGTTGTACATGATGTGTTTTTGACCAAAAAAACCACTCCTCCATTCGGTCATTCAAATAGCAAAAACTCAGCCAATAAATGAGGGGAATTATCAGAATAATGATAGAAAACAGTGATTCTTTAAGAGAAAAACTCCGGTTGGTGAGTAAAATAGTGTTCAATGCAATGGCAAATCCTATGTTCTGAGGATAAATACAAATGCTAATTCCGATGAATATTTGCGCTGAAAATAATGCGGGATAAATTCTTTTTTGATTTTGAATTTGTAAGGAAAAAAATAAGGAGAGGGTAAGACATAACTGTGCAATTACCCAACTAAGGCTTTGAAGTTTGAAGCTAGAAATGGTGAATATTACGGCGGAGAGGAATCCAACAAGAAAAGAAGGTTGAAAGTACAGTTCGCTATTGTTGAAGGCTGCATTGACAATTGCAGCGCAGGCAGTGACGATGATAAATAAAATGAATGTATAAGTCCATATAGAGTATGGGGAGAAGTGGAAAAGGTACTCAGAAGCGTATTGTGGAGTTAAAATTGGATGGGGAGGAAGAAAGTAGGTAAGCGCAATACTCAATAATCCAATCAGCACTGGAAAGAAAAAGAGTAAGCCCCTGTGGTTTTGGGTGAAATAACGAAGAATCATAATGAACCGCAAAAATGAGAGATGTTTGCAACAATTCTAGGTAAAAGTTTATATTTTTGTAAAAAATACGAATTATGAATTTGCAGAGTATCATTGTTCCAATTGGTGATATGTGCCAATGGTTTTTCAAAAATATTTTGGTGGGCTTATTGACACCAATGAATACCATTTGCATTTTAGGTGGTTTTTTTGGAATTTGGTTGTGGCTACGAATGCAGAAAAATTTCACTGAAAAGGCCAAGAAAGAAGGGACTGTCATTTGATGACTAACGCTCATTTGAAGAAGGCACTTATCACAGGTGTCAATGGTCAGGATGGCTCTTTCCTCGCTGAGCTTTTGATTGAAAAAGGTTATGAAGTGCATGGAATCATCAGAAGATCCTCGTATTTCAATACCTCTAGAATAGAACATTTGTATTTAGAGGACTGGATAAAAGACAGTCATCAGGTAAGGCCTTTACAGATTCATTATGGTGATGTCACTGATTCAAGTTCGTTAGTAAGAATCTTAAAATTAGTGGAGCCAGATGAAGTGTACAATTTAGCGGCGCAAAGTCATGTAAAGGTTTCATTTGAGGTTCCTGAGTACACGGCGGATACGGATGCAATTGGAACACTCAGGATTCTTGAGGCTGTGCGCATATTGGGATGGGAGAAGAAATGTAGAATTTACCAGGCCTCTACTTCAGAATTGTATGGGAAAGTGTTGGAGGTACCACAATCAGAGACTACCCCTTTTTATCCAAGATCACCTTATGGAGTGGCGAAGCAATACGCTTTTTGGATAACCAAGAACTACCGAGAGGCTTACGGAATGTTTGCAGTGAACGGAATCTTATTCAATCATGAAAGTGAAAGAAGGGGGGAAACATTCGTTACCCGAAAGATTACGATGGCTGCAGCGAGAATTGCAAAAGGTGCCCAGCGTAAGCTATACTTGGGTAATTTGGATGCCATGCGTGATTGGGGATATGCAAAGGATTATGTGGAGTGTATGTGGTTGATGCTGCAACATCCAAAGCCAGAAGATTTTGTTATTGCTACTGGAGAAATGCACAGCGTAAGAGAATTTTGCGAACTTGCTTTTTTAGAGGCTGGAATGGAGATTGAGTGGAGCGGTGTGGGATTGGAGGAAAAAGGTAGTAGAAAAGATACGGGAGAGGTGGTGATTGAAGTGGATCCCAATTATTTCAGACCTACGGAGGTGGAACAATTATTGGGAAATCCTCAAAAAGCCATTGATCAATTAGGTTGGAACCCCAAAAAGACAACTTTCTCAGATTTGGTGAGAATAATGGTGCGGAGTGATTTGAAACTTTTAGCTGATAATGACTAAGTGATGAAAGAGAATTCTCGCATATTAGTTACGGGTGGTGCTGGATTCATTGGCTCTAATTTGTGTGAGGCACTGATGAATTTAGGACACATTGTTACTTGCCTGGATAATTTCTCAACCGGGCGTAAGAAAAATATTGAAACCTTTGTGGGGCATGATAATTTTCATTTGATCGAGGGTGACATAAGAGATTTGAATACTTGTAAATCAGCTGTCGAAAATCAGGATTTTGTTTTGCATCAAGCCGCGTTGGGCTCTGTGCCGCGATCGATAGATAATCCAGTAAATACCAATAGTGTCAATATTGATGGTTTTTTGAACATGTTGGTGGCCTCTAAAGAGGCTAATATTCAGAGATTTATTTATGCCGCTAGTTCCAGTACTTACGGCGATTCCTCGGCATTGCCGAAAGTGGAAGAGGTGATTGGCAATCCACTTTCTCCTTATGCGGTTACTAAATTGGTCAATGAGCAATATGCAAGGGTTTTTCATCAATTGTATGGCCTCAATGTCGTGGGACTTCGGTACTTCAATGTATTTGGACGTCGACAAGATCCTGAGGGCGCCTATGCAGCGGTAATTCCTAAATTTGCCAGAACACTCATTACGGGAGGTACAGTCCAAATCAATGGAGATGGAACAAATACAAGGGATTTCACCTACATCGAAAATGTGATTCAAGCGAACCTTTTATGTTTATCCACTCCGAATGTGGAGGTGATTGGTGAGGTATTCAATGTGGCCGGTGGAGAAAGAACTTCTTTGGTGGAAATGGTGAAAATGATGAGAGAACATTTAGGTACTTTGAATATAGAAATTTCAGATAGTCAGATTCAATATGGTCCACAGCGTGTTGGAGATATTCCACACTCTTGGGCGAGCATCGAAAAAGCTAAAAAGATGATGGGCTATGAACCCCAGTTTAACTTTTACAATGGTTTAAAAGCAGCGGTCCAATGGTATCACGATGAATACAAGCGATAAGTTAGTATTTTTCAATGAACTCCACCAAATAACGGGTCAAGTTGATTTTCTCCTTAAGTAATCGTTCTCTTTTGTTTCTCCACTCTATTTTACTATTCGGTTGTGAAAAAGTACATTGAATGGCCTTGAAAAAGGAATCATAATTTTGAGGCTTATAAGCAAAGCATAGCTTGTATTTTTCCTCAATTTCATTAGGTATAGATAGGATGCCAGCAAATGTGTTGCACTTCAAAGCAGGTGTACCTAACAAAGCGGCTTCGGTAGTCATCGTTTGGCTATCTCCCACAAAGCCCGCAGCATAGTACAATAGACTGTGTATTTTTTCAGGAGCGACGGGAAGTCGGTAGCTTTCAAATTCTGGTTCAATGGGCTTTTCTGAAGTGATAAATACTCGACCTAATGACAAAAGGTATTGTATGATTTCTCTTTTTTGTTCTAAAGAAATTCCGCGATGGCCGTCGTCATGATGTCCTTTTAAGGCAACAAATCTCAACACAAAGAAAGTATCTCCCTCGCTCAGTCCAATTTCATTCAGTACGGCGGGTTGAGGAACAAATTCCTCTGGATGCAGGTAGGCCAATTCATGATAACTATTGTACCGAATCAATTTATTTTCAAAACTGGGCAATTGAATAGGGGATGGAGCCAAAATGACATCTGTAAATGGATACGAGAATTTTTTTATAAGGGGTACGGCAGATTCATCATCATCACTTAAGTGTATGGCTTTAAACCACGGTAGAATGAGGGAAAGGTGATCATTCGTGATAGAGCTTCCTAATCCAATTTTTATGTTGTGTCGCAATACAACCCCGAGGGCTTTGAAATCGAAAATTATTTGTTTTACTAATTTTCCCCACTTTCCTTCGCCTTTTTTCCCCAATGATATGAATGGGATATTGTAATGCTCTAGCAAATGGGTGATGATTTTTTCTTCTTTACATATCACACGAATGAAATGACCTCTCGCAATAAGCTGATGGTAAGTATTTCGGATCAGGTGAACTTGTCCTGGATGGTTTACTTCAATTAAAAGTCTTTTTTTTTCTAATTTCATTTTATCTGCTCAAAATGAGATAAGGGAGTATCAGTTTTTCCATCAGCCAAGGTAGAGGATCACGACGGTCCCAAACGGCATATTGAGTTGGGGAGATTTTCCGAAAGGCATAGTTTTTTTTCAGTTTCCAAAGTTTTAGCTGAATAGGAAAATCGGTAAGTCCATGTTGGTAAGATGCGGACTGAAAATCCAATGTTTTTTCAATCTTATTCTCCGAAGCGAAGTCATAGAATGCTTGTAAAAATGGAGATTTACTTTTCATAGCAAGGGGATGCCATTTCCAAGTTCGGGGATTTACTTCAAGGAATTTGTACTGGTTATCTCTGATATCTTTTTTAAATTCAATTTCACAAAGCCCGGTATAATGGGTGTGTGATAGAATTCTCTTTCCAAAATCAAGAATTTCTGGTATTAACATGGATTCCGCATAGGTGGTTGCATTACCGAAATCAATAGGATGTTGTCTCATGCGACAAGCACTGAGTTGAACCATTACCTCCCCTTTGATTGAAAAAAAACACGCCGAAAACTGCCTGTTGCTATCGCCTTGTATGATTTCTTGGATAATGATTTCGCTTTGTGGAATGATTTCTAATGCTTCATGGAATTTATCTTCTAATTCTGCACGATCATGACAGTACAGCACTTTCTTCTTTGTTTTACTATAAAAAGAGTGCATGATGGCTGGTTTGATGATGCAGGGAAAGGATATATCTATGTGCTGAAGATCATTCAATTCAACATTGGTGAAAGTTGCGGCTATAGGAATGCCAAGCTCTCTGCAAAGGGAGTAAGATAGCGTTTTGTCATAAAATTGACTCACAATATTCCATTCATCAGTCGTTACAAAAAAATGTTCTGATAATTCTTCTCTATGCTTACTGAGCAGTTCTACATGGGCATCATTGGTGGGGAAAATCATCCAATTGCGGTACTGATTATTTTCTTTCCAATGCTTTAAGCGAGATAGCCAATGTTGGAAATCTATTCTTTCAAATCTGTTGCAATATCTGGAGAATCGGGAGATGTTTACACTTGTATCGTCAATCAAAATGCAGGGCAAATTCATTTCTCCAAATGTTCTCATTATGCCCAAGGCTTGGACGTGTCCTCCAAGAATAATGACACCAGTTTTTTGAGAGATATTTACCATTGTGGAGTTTATACAAAATTAAGATATAAGTTAGGATGATGAATAAAATAAATTCAAGTTTGCACCGAGGTATTTCTTATTTTTGTTGTAAGTATTTATGAAAATTGAAAAGATTATAGGAAGGGAACGCAACCTGTTAAGTGACGATTTGGAGCGTCTTAATGAAGCGATTTCGGCGGAAGTAGGCCATTCTAGTTTTTTGGTTTTAGGAGGTGCAGGGTCTATTGGGCAGGCGGTTGTGAAGGAAATTTTTAAGAGGGCGCCAAAAAGATTATATGTGGTGGATATCAGTGAGAATAATTTAGTGGAATTGGTCCGTGATATACGAAGTTCATTAGGTTACATTCAAGGTGATTTCAAGACTTTTGCGCTGGATATTCAATCTGTCGAGTTTGCTCAATTTTGTATGGAATTGCACGATATTGACTATGTTTTGAACTTGTCTGCCTTGAAACATGTCAGAAGCGAGAAGGATGTTTTTACACTTTCTAGAATGATTCAAGTCAATGTATTCAACACCATTGATACTATTGATTGGGCCATAAAAAATAACGTCAAAAAATATTTTTGTGTCTCCACTGACAAGGCTGCGAATCCTGTGAATATGATGGGGGCATCGAAGCGAATCATGGAGTTATTTTTGTTGGAAAGAAGCAAGAGTATAAAAATATCTACAGCTCGATTTGCTAATGTCGCATTTTCTGATGGCTCATTGTTGCATGGATTTTCCCAAAGATTATCTAAAAAGCAACCTATTGTGGCGCCTAATGATGTCAGGAGGTACTTCGTAACGCCAGAGGAATCTGGTTTGATTTGTTTATTTTCTTGTATTTTGGGTGAGAACAACGAAATTTTTTTTCCTAAGCTGTCTGAGGATTTACACCTTACCAAGTTTTCTGATATAGCCGTTGCCTTCCTCGCCGAGTGGGGTTATCAACCGCTGTTGTGTAATACGGAGGAAGAAGCTCGTCGAGCATTTGAGCATCTGCCAATTGGTTTTTGGCCCTGTCTTTTTACCCATAGCGATACAACAGGAGAGAAAGATTTTGAAGAGTTTTTTACGGCAACGGAAGAGGTTGATTGGAGTCGTTTCCATAATCTCGGAATTGTAAAGAATCATTCCAATGTCACTGATGATCAATTGAATTGGTTTTTGGAACAATTCCGTCTTTTTCAAAAAGACAAACAGTGGAGTAAAGAGCGTTTAGTAGACTTGTTTCAGGCTTTGATTCCTGATTTTGAGCACGAGGAGAAGGGGAAATATTTAGATGCTAAAATGTGATGGAATCATACAACAGAATCATTGATTTTATTAAAGAAATCTATCCCGGTGAAGGTGTAATCCCTCTCCATGCACCGCATTTTTTTGGAAAGGAAAAAGACTATCTCAACGAATGTATTGATAGCACTTTCGTTTCATCTGTGGGTCCTTTTGTAGACAGAATGGAAAGGGATTTGGCTACTTATACTGGATCTCGTTTTTGTGTGGCAGTGGTAAATGGAACTTCAGCTTTGCATATCGCTTTATTATTATCGGGCGTGAAGAGGGGCGATGGTGTGATCACACAGGCATTTTCATTTATAGCCACTTCCAATGCGATCAGTTATTGCGGAGCCCAACCTTTTTTCGTGGACATTGATGAACAAACTTTAGGAATGAGCGCCTCCGCTTTGGAGCATTTTTTTGAGGGAACGGAGCAAAGGGAAGATGGTTGTTATCATGTTGAAAGTGGAAAAAAAATTACCGCTTGCGTGCCTATGCATTCGTTTGGAATGCCAGTAGATATACTAGAAATAAAACGATTATGTGATCATCATCGTGTGGTTTTGATTGAAGATGCTGCTGAGTCTATTGGTTCTTATCATCAAGGACGGCATACGGGAACATTAGGTAAATTTGGAGTGTTCAGTTTTAATGGAAATAAGACGATTACTTGTGGAGGAGGAGGTGCGATTATCACGGACGATGAGGAATTGGCAAGAAGCGCCAAACATATCACTACACAAGCCAAGGTACCTCACCCCTATGAATTTTATCATGATGAGATTGGGTTTAATTACCGTTGTCCCAACATCAATGCTGCGCTATTGTGCGCGCAGCTAGAATTGATTGAACAGATTTTGATGAATAAAAGGGAAACTGCGGGACTTTACCGTAGTTTTTTTGAGTCGGAGTTTCCGGCCATTCGTTTTGTAAGTGAAGGTGTTGATAAGAAATCGAATTATTGGTTGAATGCGATTTTGTTCCAAGAGGAAGCTCAAAGGGAGAATTTTATCCAACTGGCCATTCAGCAAAAAGTGATGGTGCGACCTGCTTGGCGGCCTATGCATCATCTTCCGATGTTTCAGAATGCATGGAGAGATGGGCTTGTCAATACTGAAAAGGTATATCAAACATTAGTTAATTTACCGAGTAGTGTCAGAGTTTGAATTTTATTTATTGGGTTATTCTGGACATGCCTATGTTGTATTAGACAGTGCGCTGCAGCTTGGCTGGAAATGCATGGGCTATTATGAAAGAGAAGAGAAATTAGACAATCCCTTTCGGTTGAATTTCATTGGTTCAGAAACTTTAGAGGACAATTGGTTGGGTAGAAAGGTTTTTCCAGCCATTGGCCATAATTCTATTCGCTTTGCGCTTGTCAAAGAGTTGATGAGCAAGGGCGTTGACGGAATCAATATTGTGGATAGTCATGCAATAGTTTCTGAATATTCTCAATTGGGTCATTTGAATTATATTGCCAAGGGAAGTGTTATTCAATCCTTGGTGAACATTGGGGATGGTTGTATAATCAATACCGGAGCTATTGTTGATCATGAGTGTTGTCTTCAGGATGGGGTACATGTTTCTCCAAGAGCTGTTTTATGCGGAGGTGTTCAAGTGGGAGAAAGAACTTGGATCGGAGCAGGAGCCGTTATCAAAGAGGGAATACAAATTGGAAGTGATGTGTTGATTGGAGCGGGTTCAGTAGTGCTCAGAGATGTGCCGAATGGAGCGAAGTGTTGGGGAGTGCCAGCAAAAATAAGAATATGAAAAATAGAAGGGTAGTAGTCATAGCGGAGGCGGGTGTCAAT
>CANHWU010000018.1 GCA_947464415.1 Flavobacteriales bacterium | reverse complement strand
TAGCCGGTAATTTTCAGGGATGGAATCCCTCCACCACTGCAATGACCGATGCCAATGCTGACAATATTTATGAATACACCGCTACTGTAACTCCCAACCAAACCATTGAGTACAAATTCATCAATGGCAATGCATGGGGAATGGACGAAAGCGTGCCCGCAGCTTGTGCGACAGGCAGCAACAGAACACTCGTAGTGGCCAACGCTAATATCACTACCGCTGCTTTTTGCTTCGGAGAATGCGCGGAATGCACGATGGCACCCATCGCAGGTTGCACCAACGCGAACGCCTGCAATTATAACAGCAACGCCACACAAGACGATGGGAGCTGCCTGGTTGTGGGAGCTGTGTGCAATGACAACAATGCCAATACCGAGAATGATGTGGTTTCCGCCAATTGTGTGTGTGCCGGAACCGCTATCACCGGTAGTGTGCAAGTTACCTTCCAAGTGAACATGTCACAACAAACCGTATCACCGATGGGTGTGTACATAGCCGGTAATTTTCAAGGATGGAATCCATCCACCACTGCTATGACCGATGCCAATGGTGACAATATTTATGAATACACCGCTACTGTAACTCCCAACCAAACCATTGAGTACAAATTCATCAATGGCAATACATGGGGAATGGACGAAAGCGTGCCCGCAGCTTGTGCAACAGGCAGCAACAGAACACTCGTGGTGACCAACACAAATATCACTACCACAGCATTTTGTTTTGGCGAATGCGCGGCCTGCGGCACAGTAACCGTTCCGGGTTGTACCAACTCAACAGCTTGTAATTTCGATAGCGCCGCGACTGAAGATGATGGCAGTTGTATTGCAGTGGGAGATGCGTGCAATGACAACGATGCTACCACTGTTAATGATGTCATCGGTGCCAATTGCCAATGTGCAGGATCTGCTGGAATTCCCACTATGGTCATTTTCCGAGTGGATATGACCAATCAAAATGTCAGTCCCAATGGTGTATTTGTTGTGGGTACTTTCAACAACTGGGATCTCACCCTTACCCAAATGACAGAATACCAACCTGGCTTTTATCAAGCCGTGGCCTTTATCAATGCGGGAGAAACTATACAGTACAAATTTGTGAATGGAGGTACCTGGACGGGTTCCGAAACAGTACCATCCGCATGCGGTACTGACGATGGTACTGGCAATATCAACCGTTCCGCCACCATTGGCAACACCGCCCTTACCATGGAACCCGTTTGCTTCAGTGAATGTGGCGCTTGTGTGGCTATTCCAATGACTGCTGTCACGTTCACGGTAAATATGAGTCAACAAACGGTAGATCCCAATGGAGTGCAAGTGGTAGGTAGTTTCCAAAACTGGACGCTCAACGCCTCTGCTATGACCAATACTGGCAATGGGTTGTATTCATTTACCACCAATATTCCCACCGGCACTTCTATTCAATACAAATTCATCAATGGTAATACATGGTCTGGAGCTGAAACGGTGGCATTTGGCTGCGCGGTGAACGATGGAAGCGGTAATTACAACCGTGCATTTAACGTTACCGGAACAGCAGTGAACATTCCCACCGTTTGCTTCAATGAATGCGAAAATTGCATCATGGCCGGCTGCACCAATCCGAGCGCATGTAATTACGATGCCACCGCCACTACCGACGATGGCTCTTGTTTGATCACCAACGCGGCTTGTGATGATGGCAACGCCAATACTTCCAATGATATCGTCAACGCCGATTGCGTATGTTTGGGTACTCCTATTGCCGGTGCTTTACAAGTAACTTTCAGAGTCAATATGTCTCAGCAAAGCGTTTCTGCCCAGGGAGTGCACATAGCAGGTAATTTCCAAAACTGGGATCCCGCTGCCACTGAAATGACTGACGGAGATGGAGATGGCATTTTTGAATACACCACTTTCTTGACCCAAAATCAAACCATCGAATACAAATTCATCAATGGCAATAGCTGGGGAGCTGGAATTGATGAGAGTGTCCCAGCTGCCTGCGCTACTAACAACAATAGAACGTTGGTATTAAGTACAACCAATGTTACTACTCCCGCCTACTGCTTCGGCTCTTGCTCTCCATGTGAGTCCAATGTGATAGTGGTATTTCAAGTGGATATGACAAATGAAACCGTAGCGGCAGGTGGCGTGCATGTTGCTACCAATTGGGATGGCTTCAATCCTAACGCTAACTTGATGACCGATTTGGGAAATGGCGTCTATGAGGTAGCGGTGACCTTACCCGCCAATGAAACTACCCTCTTCCGCTTTGTCAATGGAAACGGCACTAACCAGTTTGAAACCGTTCCGTTGACATGCGGCGTTGCGGATGGCATGGGCAATTTCAATCGCGCCATCGCCGTGGGCACAACTAACACCATTTTTGGACCTGTATGTTTTTCAGGTTGTGCCAATTGCCAACCTATTGTGCCGGTGCAAGTAACCTTTCAAGTGGACATGAGCAATCAAACCGTTGATCCCAATGGAGTGCACATCGCAGGAGAGTTTCAAAATCCGCAGTGGGATCCAGCAGCCACCATCATGACGGACAATGGAAACGGAATTTGGTCCTATACCACCACTGTTAATAGTGGAAGTACTTTCCAGTATAAGTTCATCAATGGGAATGCATGGACAGGTGAAGAATCCGTACCCATGGAATGTGGAAACCCCAATGGTTTGGGCGGTTACAACCGGATTTTCACGGTCGGTACCAATGATGTCATGTTGAATACGGTTTGCTTCAGTGAATGCGCAGGTTGCAACACAGGAGCGGATATCGCTGTCACTTTTCAGGTCAACCTTTCAGAAGTGGCCGCCGTTTCTCCCAATGGCGTTCATTTAGTGGGCTCATTCCAAAACTATGACCCTGCCGCAACACCAATGACCGATCAAGGCAATGGCATATACAGCGTTCAAGTAACGATTCCTTCAGGATCCTTTATTTTCTACCGCTTTATCAATGGCAATACCAACGCAGACGCGGAGATAGTTCCTTTTTCTTGCGGTGTTTTGAACAATGGAGGATATTTTGAGCGGGTGGCTCAACTGGATTCTACTACCACCGAAATGCCATTGGTTTGTTTCAGCGAATGCAATGATTGTGGCAATGCGATTGAAGAAAATGCAAACCCGCTCATCCAAGTATATCCCAATCCTAGTTCAGTCTATTGCACCTTACAATCGCAAGAGCTGATTCAGCATTATGCTATTGTGGATGCTACCGGAAGAAAAATCTTAGAAGGAAATGGAATCGGTCAGTATGCATTGCCCATCAACATTCAAAATTGGGAGAACGGGATATATGTGATCATTGTCAATCATCAACATCGTTTACCGTTGATGAAAACTGAATAATGTCAATATTTTTTTAGCAAAAAGGTGGCTTGGGTCACCTTTTTTTGTTCGAGCTCATTTAGCCCTATTTTTGAAACATGAAACAATTTGCAATTTCCACCACCCTTCTTCTCATCAGTCTTGGATTCGGTATTCAAGGTTCTATTCAAGCACAAAACAATACCCTCAAAACTGATATTCTTGTGCTTACTAGCGACTCATTAGAAGGTCGATTGGTAGGCAGCCCCGGTGAAGCCAAAGCGGCTCAATACATTGCCCAAAGAATGAAGTCGATGGGCCTTACTGCCAAAGGAAATGTAGATTACTTCCAATATTTCAATTTCACCCCGCATGCCTCTCCTCATAAAATGGAAAATGGAGACAAGGTAACGCTCGGACAAGGCTATGTGAAAGAACAAACCGGAAGAAATGTCATAGGATTTTGGGACAGACAAGGATCTAAAACAATCATTATCGGAGCACACTATGATCACTTGGGAATGGGGGATGAAAACTCCCTGTGGAGTGGCGCTCCTGGGATACATAGAGGAGCAGATGACAACGCCAGCGGTGTAGCCGCATTGTTAGAGATTGCTCAATATTTAAAAAATTGTCCTTCCGAAATGCTGAGCGATGCCAATTTTTTATTCATTGCTTTTAGTGGAGAAGAAAAAGGTTTGTATGGAAGCAATTACTTTTGTAAAAACCCCACCATACCAATTGAAACCATCTCCTGCATGTTCAACATGGACATGGTCGGAAGACTAAAAGCAGAGCGCACCTTGGCCATCAATGGAACAGGAACCTCTCCTTTTTGGGAGAAAAACATCAAAAAAATGAACAAAAAAATGGACCGCTCTTTCGAACTAGTGCTATCGCAAAGCGGAGTAGGACCAAGCGATCATACCTCATTTTACAATGTAGGTATTCCTGCCATTCATTTTTTTACAGGACAACATGGCGAATATCATAAACCCACAGACACTGAAAATCTCATCAACTATGAAGGGCTCACTGATATTGTTCGCTACATAGAAAGTATCATTATCAAGGCTGCCACTGAAAAAAAATTGACTTTTAATACCACCAAAGACGAAAGCAAAGCAACGGCCTCAAATTTCAAAGTTACACTAGGGGTAATGCCTGATTACTTGTACAACGGAATCGGCTTAAAGATCGACGGTACCAAAGAAGGCAGACCTGGAGCCAAAGCAGGATTGCAACAAGGAGATATCATCCTCAAAATGGGTAAATATGAAATCAACGATATTTACGGATACATGGACGCACTGGGTAAATTCAACCCAGGAGAAAAAACGGATATCGAAGTAAAGAGAGGAGAGAAAAAACTCAAACTCAATGTCACCTTTGAATAATCCCATTGTACTTTAGAACAACCCGCATTGAGTATGATTTCACGCAGCACCATAGATCAAATTTATCAAACCGCTCTCATCGAAGAGGTGGTAGGTGAATTTGTTCATTTGAAAAAAGCGGGCAAATCATACAAAGGTTTATCACCCTTTAGCGCTGAAAAGACACCCAGTTTCTATGTCGTTCCTTCCAAAGGAATTTATAAGGATTTTTCTTCAGGAAAGGGAGGAAATGTAGTGGACTTTTTGATGCAACATCAAAAATTCACCTATCCAGAAGCCCTGAGATGGTTGGCCCAACGCTATCAAATTCCCATCGAGGAGGAGGAAGATACAGAGGAGCAGAAAAAAGAAAAATCCGAAAGAGAGCAACTCAGCATTGCAGTAGAATTTGCCCAAAAATGGTTTCAAAATCAATTGCATGAAACAGACAATGGGAAAGCGATCGGGCTTAGTTATTTTCAAGAAAGAGGATTTCGAGAAGACACGATACAAACTTGGCAACTGGGCTATGCTCCTGATGGTTGGGAGCATTTAAAAAATGCTGCACAAAAAGCAGGTTACGATTTACAGTATTTTGTAAAGGCCGGATTGCTCAAGGAAAAAGAGCAGGAAGAGAGCACCGATCCTGAAAAGGAAAAGCGTCAATATGATGCTTTTAGGGATCGCGTGATGTTTCCCATTCACAGTGAATCGGGAAAAATCATTGCCTTTGCCGGCAGAACCATGCAAGCCGACCTCAAAGGGGCAAAGTATATCAATAGCCCCGAGAGTGAGTTGTTTCACAAGAGTGATATATTGTACGGCATGCATTTGGCCAAGAATCAAATCATCAAAGATGATTTGTGCTATTTGGTAGAAGGTTATACCGATGTGATTTCCATGTACCAAGCGGGAGTGCACAATGTAGTGGCCTCTTGTGGTACAAGTCTCACTGAAAGTCATATCAAAAAAATAGCTCGTTACTCCAAGAACATCACTGTCTTGTTTGATGGGGATGCAGCCGGAATCAAGGCCAGCCTGAGAAGCATTGAAATGATTCTCAAGCAGGGAATGAACATCAGAATTGTACTTTTCCCTGATGGAGATGATCCTGATAGCTACGCTAAAAAACATTCCGCTGAGGAAATCCAAACTTTTCTGCATCAAAATTCCAAAGACTTCATTCGATTCAAAACACAGCTCCTATTGGATGATGCCGGCAAGGATCCGCTTAAGCGTGCAGAACTGATCAGAGATATTGTACAAACCATTACCCTGATTCCAGATCCTATTCAAAGAGAGGTGTATATTCAAGAGTGCAGTCAATTGCTCAATGTAAGCCAAGAAACCTTGTTCTATGAGCTGAACAAAGCCCTGCGCAATCAGATTAAAAAAATCAATCAGGCCGGAGACGAAATTCCCGAAATTCCGAAACCTTCCAGCGTAACCTACCAGCCAGAAGAGTTCATTACCCATCCACAAGAAAGGGATATCATTCGGCTCCTGTTGAACTATGGAGACGCAGCGGTTACCATAGAACATACCAAAAATGATCAAACTCAATATCACGAGGTCACCTTGGCTGAGTTTATTGTGGTAAGTCTGCAACAAGATCAATTGCAATTAGAAGATCCTGTCATGCGAGAGATTTTTCAGGATTATACCCAGTGCTTGGATGAACTGATTTTTCCTGATTTGAAGAAATTTACTTTCCACGAGAATCAGGCTGTTTCCCATACCACCTCTGATTTGATAGCCAACCCCTACGAGCTCAGTAAAAATTGGGAAAACAAACACAATATCCATACAGAAATAGAAGAAAGGAATCTCACCAAAGCGGCAAAAGACGCGGTATATAGATTAAAATTGGTGAAAATCATGCGCCTCATCACAGAAATCAATGAAAACCTGGAGCAATTTCAGGAGCAGGAAGAAAAAGTCATTGAATTGATCGAATCCAAAAAGATATTAGACGCTGCTAAAATGAAATTAGCTCAATACTTTGGGAGTGTTATTTTATGATCATTTCAAATGGTTGAGTTGCACCACCCAGCGATGCTCACCAGATGCGTAAATCTGCACACTCATCAACGTTTGTCCTTTGATCAATGTCCAATTGATGGGCATGAGATCGCTAGATCCAGCATTTCTATGGTAACCTAGCACCACAGGATGATTGGGGAAAGAATGTTCAAATCGTAAATCTTTGAAAGTCGCGGTATCCTTTTGGAACGAGATCAAGGCCAAAGAATCACTCGACACAAAGAAGGATTGCTGCTTTTTTACAGCCCATTTCCACTCTACATTCAGATCCGGATAGATCGTACCTCTCAAAAATTCTTTGTTACGCACTTTTAATAATGCACTGGTTGTATCAGAAAACAACTTTCTGAATGACCGGATAGGGTTCTTTTCAAATCGCTCATGGAAAACCACTCCCTGATTAACAGAGAAGTGTATACTCGCCAATAGGGGTTGCCACTCGTACATGATTTCCCACGCATCGCATTGACAGGCCGTATCCATAGCAAAACTGCTAGACCTTGCCATTAAAGCACTGTCAAGCGAATGATCCTCTAAATTCTTAATGTAGGCCGCGCTGCACCAATCACCTTTCTTCAATTCCATCAAAGTATCCAATGGCACATTGCCCAAAAGATTATCCTTGGCAGAGATATAACCCCACCAATCGCCATTTCTATTTTCCAATGCAAATCGACACAATGCATTTACTCCCAACACCGCTATGGGTGAAGCGTGATCGATGGTTTGGTAATCGGCTCTCCAAAGATCTAATTCCGCTTCATTCACAGAACTTTCTGCATCCAAGTATTGACCATCCACTGACCAAATCACACCCTCTCCTTTTCGGAGAAGATGAGGGACTTGTTTACACAACTGATCCACTCTGGCGTCGGACCAATTATCAGGAATTCCAAAGCACCAAAATCCCTCTTGCATGGATGAATCCTTTGAAGCCCAGAGTATGCAATTTTGATTCAACAACAGTTGGATATCAGGATAACTTGCAGCCCATTCCTTCCAAATTTCTACATCACTTCTATGTGCCTTTAAAAAGGGCAATTCTTTATTCTCTTCATTCATCTGAACCACCTCATTCCAATTTTGAATCACCCAAACCCATTGCACGCGCTCTGGTAATAACAAAAAAGGATCTGAACTAGTGCGCAAATGCGTTCTGAAATTCCACCAACAAAAGAAAAGAATGATCCCCGTCATCAATACAAACAACCATCTTCCCAAATATTTAAACACCATGATACGAAAATAAATTTGAATGGCCAGTGCTCGATGCTTTCTGTTTCGAAGTATAAACAAACCTTTGTTCAGTTGCCCCTTCCCCTTATATTTGAAGTCCATGGCACGATCCGTATTTCTCTTTTGCGCTTTGATTTCCGTGATTACCACATTGGGACAAACCATCTCTATTCAAATCAAAGACCAAGAGTTTAAGAGCCCAATAGCCTTTTCCGTTGTAATGAATAACAGTAAGGACAATGGTGGGACTACGGATGTCAATGGTCAGATTTCTTTGGGGGTTCGACAAAATGAATGTTGGACATTTACCGCCTTTGGTTATCAATCAACCAAACAATGCTGGAAAGGTGAAAACCCTTGGATCATTTATTTAGAAAATAAACAATTGGATTTGCCAGAATTAGTGATCAATGTGAAGGAAGATCCTGCCTACAAAGTCATGCGCAATTGCATTGCCAATGCTCCTCAAAATGACCCTCAACAAAGCCTTTCTTTTCAATATCAACAATACAGCAAACTGATTCTAGATTTCATCAAAGGAAAAGATCCCAAAATCGATTCTTTTTTTAATGAGAAACACCTCATGCTCATGGAAACGGTGAGTAAAAGAAAACACTCCCCCCCGAATTATGATCATGAAGAAATCATTGCCAATCAAATGAGTGGATTTCAAGTTCCACAAACCACTATCATCGGCACTCAATTACAGTCCTTCAGTGTTTATGAAGCAGACTTTCAAATATTCGAAAATGTATATTTATCGCCTGCCGGACCTCGAGCCATGGATCGGTATGAATATAAAATGCTAGATACACTGTACTCTGGGAAAGACTCCACTTTTGTGATTGCCTTCTCTCCCAAAAAAAGATTTATCACCACAGGGATGAAGGGCACCTTTCATATCCACTCCAGTAACTTCAGCGTATGTCAATTGATTGCCGAACCCGCAGAGAAAGATGTTGATTTATATGTCAAAATTCAACAATCCTTTTCACCCATAGAGGGCACCTTTTTTCCTACTGAAATCAATGCATTTTTTGAATTACCCAATTTAGCCAATCCCTTGAGCGGAGAAATTCAAACCAAAATTCAAAATATTTCAAAGGAAAATTATTCCTTCAAAGACTTCGATAATGTCTCATTGACACTAGAGGAAAAGGCCAATCAAGTGGATAGCTCAGAATGGGCTAAAATCAGATATTCTCCATTGACAGAAAAAGACTTGGCTACCTACCAATTCCTGGACAGCCTCAATCGCGCGCAGCATCTAGAAAAGAAAACACAATTTCTTACTTCACTTGCCCAAGGGAATATCCAATGGGGCAATATGATGATTCCCGCTCAAAGGCTATTTCGATTCAATGCATATGAAGGCTATAGATTAGGCCTTGGCATTAAAGGGCATCTGGAAAACCTACCACCGCTTGAGTATGAAACCTATGTGGCTCATGGAAGTTTTGACAAAGACTTCAAATGGGGGGCCAGTCTTCATTGGAGTTTCGAGCCCGATGTCAGTGGAGCGCGGATTCAATACTTCAATGATGTAAAAGAAAGTGGTCAACAATTTTTTCCTTTTTACAGACCCAATCTTAATCAGTCTGTTTACGAGATTTTCGCCACCCGAATGGATAAAGTAGCCGGGGGGAATGTCAGCACTTATTTCCCCATTTACAAATCACTTCACGCTGATATCTGTTATCAAAATCTTCAAAAACAACCACATCAAGATATTCATTTTTTTTCAGAAGGCAATGGAAAAATAGTAGTAACAAAATACAATCTTGAGGAATATAGAATCATCTTACGATGGGCTCCCGGAGAACGTCGAGTTAAAATTTTACAAAGACAATATCTTCTGAACGGCTATTGGCCGATCATCAAATTGGGTTATACACTCTCACATTGGAAGCTACCAGGAATGAGCCAAAGCCATTCTTTTACCCGTTACCAAGCCGAAGTAGAAAAAACTTTTAAAACCGTTTATTTCGGTGACTTTAAATTTTTTGCAGAGGTAGGTAAATTGGTGGGAGATGCTCCACTTACTGAAGTCCATGCTGCCAAAGGAACCATATCGCCGGCAAGAAGAGTCTCCGTATCGGTACCGCAATCCTTTGAAACATTGCCCAACAGCCGCTGGTACGCGCGTCAATTCGCCCATGTGTTCTTGCGATATCGATCCAACCTTCCTTTGTACCAGCACCCCTCCTCTGCCCCCTCCCTTACTGCCATTTTCAATGCCGGATGGGGCAGTTTGGGAAGACAAGATCAATACGGGTTGAATGTTTGTAAGGATTACCCCAAAGGATTGTATGAAAGCGGTTTACAATTGGATAACCTACTGAAAGCATCCACCGGCGGACTGGGAATAGGAGCCTATTATCGCTTTGGTCCCTACCACGATCCTGTATTTAAAAACAATTGGATGATAAAACTGACCTCATCGCTACTGTTTTAATCATTTGATTTTTGATTTTTTTCATCTCGTCTATTCACTCGTTGTTGTATCTTTAAGACGTGGAAATTTTTGAATTCATCGGAAAGCTTGCCAATCCTGAAATGATCATTCATTATGGAGGATTGGCTCTTCTTCTGATTACCATTTTTGCAGAGAATGGCCTCATCATCGGATTCTTTTTACCGGGTGATTCGCTCTTATTTATTTCAGGCCTCATCTGCGCATCTCAACCGGATCTTCTCGGTGTTCCCGTTGAACTGCTCATGTTTTACCTGTTTTTAGCAGCGGTGTCAGGTTGCACTTTTGGCTACTGGTTTGGATTTAAACTTGGTAAAAAAGCTTTGGAGCGGAAAGAATCATGGCTGTTCAAAAAAAAATATGTTGATCTAACTTCTGATTTTTACCAACGACACGGTGGAAAAACCCTGATACTGGGAAGGTATCTTCCAATTATCCGAACATTTGCACCCATCTTGGCTGGAGTGATCAAAGTAGAATTTAAATCCTTTATGTTTTACAACATCGTTGGAGGTGCAATGTGGATTGCGACGATCACCTCGGCGGGATATTTTTTAGGACAATTTGAGATTGTGAAACATAATATCGATTGGATCATTCTCGGTTTTGTGATTGTCACCACGGGAGTGCTGGCCAATACCTATATCCGACAGCAAAGAAGAAAGAAAAAAAATCAAGAAAACGAATCATGAAATTTGGTACCAAGGCCATCCATGCTGGCCAACAACCGGATCCTACCACAGGAGCCATCATGACACCCATTTATCAGACCTCCACCTATGTGCAAGCCGCCCCCGGTCAACACAAAGGATATGCGTATGCACGAGGAAAAAATCCTACTCGAGTAGCTCTGGAAGATTGCTTGGCGGCTCTTGAAAATGCGAAATATGGTATTTGTTTTTCCAGCGGTATGGGTGCCGCCGATGCCATCATTAAATTATTGAATCCTGGCGATGAGGTCATTGCCACCGATGATCTATACGGAGGTAGCTACCGCATGTTCACCAAGGTATTTGCCAAGTATGGCATTCAGTTCAAATTTGTGGACATGCACGATGTTGATGGATTGAAAGCCCTGATTTCCTCCCAAACCAAGATGATTTGGGTAGAAACACCCACCAATCCGATGATGAAAATCATTGACATTGAGGCCATGGTCAATATTGCCAAAGAATACAACTTGATATCCGTTATCGACAATACATTTGCTTCTCCCTATTTGCAAAACCCCATAGATTTGGGAGCCGATATCGTGATGCACAGTGCCACCAAATACCTTGGCGGACACAGCGATGTGGTAATGGGAGCTATCTGCACGAGCCATGACGCTTTGTATGAGCAGTTGGCTTTTATTGCCAATTCATGTGGTGCCACTCCTGGGCCACAAGATAGTTTTTTGGTGATGCGAGGATTAAAAACTCTGCATGTGAGAATGGACAGACATTGCAGCAACGGTAAAGCTGTAGCCCATTTCCTCAAAAATCATCCAAAAGTAGGAAAAGTATATTGGCCAGGGTTTGAGGAGCATCCCAATCATTTAGTTGCGAAAAAACAAATGAAAGATTTTGGCGGAATGATCTCGTTTAGTTTAAAAAACGACTCCTTCGAATCCGCTTCGGCATTGGCCTCAAGTATGAAAGTATTTTCTCTTGCAGAATCGTTAGGGGGCGTAGAATCATTGATTGGACACCCTGCCAGTATGACTCACGCCTCCATTCCTAAAGAAGAGCGAATCAAAACTGGAATCACCGATTCACTCCTGCGATTGAGCGTAGGCATTGAAGATGAAGAAGATTTGATCCAAGACCTCGCACAAGCATTAGATAAAGCTTAATAATGAAAGAACAAAATATTTCCATTGTCGGATCTGGACTAGTGGGTAGTCTCTTGGCTATATATATGGCCAAAAGAGGTCATAATGTCCATGTATTTGATCGCCGCCCTGATATAAGAAAAATGAAAGTGGTGCAGGGAAAAAGCATCAACCTTGCGATGAGCGACAGAGGATGGAAAGGATTAGAAGGTGCCGGCATCCGCAAAGAGATTGAGAAAGTAGCCCTGCCTATGTACGGAAGATTAATGCATGGCATGGATAGTTCTTTGACTTATCAACCATACGGAAAAGAAGGACAAGCCATATACAGTGTTTCCAGAGGTTTGTTGAATCAAACATTACTCAACTGCGCTTCTGAACTTCCCAACGTTTCATTTCATTTTAATCACAAATGTGCTGATGTACAACTAGAACATAAAAAAGTTGTTTTTGAAGACAACGGAGAAGAAAAAGAATACGCTTACGATCGCTTGTTGGGAACAGACGGGGCTTTCAGTGCTGTCAGAAACAGAATGATGCGATTGGATCGATTTAATTATTCCCAATCCTATTTATCCCATGGTTATAAGGAACTAGAGATCCCTGCTAACGCAGATGGCAGTCACCAAATGAGAAAGGATTGTTTGCATATTTGGCCGAGAGGAGAATTCATGATGATTGCACTTCCCAATCCAGACGGTAGTTTTACCTGCACATTGTTCATGGCGTTTGAAGGTGCAGTGAGTTTTGAAAAAATAAAAAATCCAGATGACGTTCATGCTTTCTTCAACCAATATTTTCCCGACGCTAAGGCATTAATGCCAGAGTTGATTGATGATTATTTCAATCATCCCACCAGCAGCTTGGTGATGGTGAAATGTCTGCCTTGGAATGTGGGCGGAGATGTTTGTTTATTAGGCGATGCCGCCCATGCCATTGTACCTTTTTACGGACAAGGAATGAATTGCGGATTCGAAGACTGCTGGGAGATGAATAAAATCTTGGATGAAACCCATGAAGATTGGGATATGGCCTTTGATCAATTCAGCCGAGAGCGAAAACCCAATGGCGATGCGGTATTAGAACTGGCCCTTCGCAACTATATCGAAATGAGAGACAAGACGGCAGATCCGCAGTTTTTGTTACAAAAGAAAATAGAAAATTGGTTCAGCACACAACATCCAGACAAGTGGCTGCCATTGTATTCACAAGTCACTTTCAGCGATATTCCTTACCACCAAGCCCTACAAAATGGTTTGCGTCAAGACGAAATCATGAAAGAAGTGTTGGCCATACCCGATATTGAAGAGGTTTGGAACACTCCATTGGTGGAAAATAAAATCCTGTCTCTGTTATAACGCGTTTTTATTTTTCATCTTTGAAAAAAATCGAAGATGAAAAAGTACTTTTTTCTCCTTTTATTGTTTCCGCTTTTGGCATGGGGGCAAAGACAACATCGTCCTTTGCATGCAGAATCTGATTTCCTCAACAAAGGATGGAATTTCGGTATTGGAGTTACCACTATGCTACCAGTTCCTTTTAGATATGACATCACATTGACATATGACAACGGCAGTACCTACGATGGTAAAATTTTAGCCACTCCCAAAGCAGGTTGGGCAATGGAAGCCAATCGCCATTGGCTCAAAACTAAATTCAAGTATTTTGACTATTGGGAGGTGGGCGGACGATACTATTGTTTGAGAGGCATGGAACGATACAATGGAGATTATGCCGGAAAAACAGATGATGGTATCCTCAGCTCTGACAGAAAAACCAAATTCAATTTGCACACCCTCGGAGTGGAAGCACGCGCCATTGACATGTGGCAATTCAGTGATCTCAAATGGCTCCATCACGGCCCTGTCTTTTCTGTGGATTACCAATTCTTGCAGAAATACAAAATACCCAACAATATCAATACGAGCATTCCCTTGCCTCGCAATGCCCCCTTCCCATTTCAAACAGCATTGCATTACAGCGTAGGCATTGGCAAAAAAGTGGATGCCGGGATTTATTACTTGCTCTCACTAGAAACACCAGTGCTCACTATTATTCCGTGGAGAGAAAAATGGCCCACTATGAGTGTCATGAGTACAGAATGGCAACCCATTTGGCTCACTTTTCGCATCATGCTGCTAGACAAGCGACCATCAAAATCCTGCGAAAATCTACCCAATGCCATGGATGAAATCGACCTAGAGAAGACAGGAAAACACGGCAAGAAGGATTTATTTGATCAGAAAATCAGAAGGGCCAAAGTACGCCGAAGAAAATAGTCACTCTCGATCTTGACACAACTCCACCAATACCCCATTGGTAGATGTAGGATGTAAGAAAACTATTTTTTTTCCATCCGCTCCCGGCTTCGGCTCGTCGCTTAAAAGCACAAAACCCGCTGCCTTTAGACGAGCAATCTCGAATTCAATATTATCAACATCTAGCGCAATATGATGAATCCCCTCTTTAGACTTTTCTAAATATTTCGCAATGGGACTGTCCGAATGGGTAGCTTGCAAAAGTTCAATCTTACTTTCTCCCACCTGAAAAAAACTAGTGATTACTCCCTCTCTCTCCACTGTCTCTGATTTATAGGGTGCGGTGCCCAACAATTGAGCAAACAAAGCGTTAGATTCCTCTATGTTCTTTACGGCAATTCCTAAATGCTCAATCTTCTTTATCATCCCATTATTTTTTAAATACAAAGTACACGGCACCCAATAAACATAACATCGCGGCTACATGATTCCATTTTAATGTTTCATTCTTAAACATCACCGAGACCACTGCGGTGAATACCACCAACGAAATTACTTCTTGAATTACCTTCAATTGAAACAAATCAAATGGACCTCCCAATTCCTTACTTCCCATTCGATTAGCAGGCACCTGCATCGTATATTCAAAAAAGGCCATTCCCCAGCTCACTGCTATGATGGTCCATAAACCCCACGATTTAGACCATTCAAAATCCTTGAATCTGAGATGTCCATACCAAGCCAATGTCATAAAAACATTACTTGCCACCAATAACAATATGGAACCAAAGGCTTTCATCAATTGTAAAAATGTAAAATACCTGTAGCCGCATCAAATGTGTAATCATACGTCAATAAAGACTGCGCCGCAGGCCCATTGACTAGACTTCCGTCAGACAAAAGCCACTTGGACTCTGAGCAAGGATCCTCAATAAATGCCTCGTCATCTGTCACACGACAAATACAAGGATCCGTGGGATTATGAGTACTCCTGGCATCGTATATCTTAAATTCATCGATCGCACTGCGATAAATGATCAATTTCACATTCCCCGCGTCATAATACAAGAAACCTGTAACAACCGTCAAATCAAAAAAGGCCGGCTCATTGATGTTGATGGTATATGAAAAATTTAAAACGGGGAGCAGTTGCTCATTCCTGCATCGATCACATGAGGCCGTCAGAACAAATACTGTCAATAAAGCAAAAATCCACTTCTTCATTTTTTAGCAACGGTTGGAATAAAAGGTTTTACATACTCTGGTTCAAAATACGCTAAATTTTCCAATTGAAAATAAGTCTCCGCTGTCTTCAAAGCCATGGTTCTAGCACTGGGTAAAACATCTAAAAAAAGAGTGCTCTTATCCAAAACACTAGACAATTTGCTGGCATTCTCACCTACCACATACTCCAAATCCAAAAATTTAGATATCTCTGCTGCGTCCTCAAAAATCATTGATCCAGGTAGATCCAATGGTTTTCCAAAATGATATTTCGCACCGAATACCTCCATTCGCCGGGCATCCATTACGGCCAATACTTGGGAGCATTCCATCAACTCTGGTTGAGCCAAGACCATCAATGTTAATGAAGAAATAGAATACAACGGAACGCCCAAAGAAAAGCAGATACCCTTGGCGCAAGATACTCCAATTCGCAAACCAGTATAAGACCCCGGACCCCTTCCTACGACTACAGATGTAATTGCCTTTCCTTCAATATCAGCCTCCTTCATTACATCTGATATCATCGAATGCAATTCCTCCGCATGCACAAATTCATAGGTCGACTTTTCTCTTACCAACAATCTTCCCTGATTGTCCCAAAGTACAACACTACAATTACGGGAAGACGTTTCTATGCCTAGTTTCATTCTGCTTTGTTGAGGGTCACCAGATCACCCTTTTGTACCACATCGCCATTATTGAGCGACTTCGCTATTTCATCATAAGGACCCGTAATGACTTGTTCCTCTATCACCATCCCCTCTATCACCTGTATGTATTGATCATCTTGGATTCCTGTCTTGACATATCGCAATAATGCCTTCCCCTTGGATTCATCCAATAAGAAAACGCATGTTCTACTTTCGGTTCCCCCTGCAGTATCCGGGCGCATGGTGACCGATTTTATAGGTATGCTCAACACACCCTTTTCCCTTTTCGTCAACACATCCACTGTAGCCGTCATTCCTGGTCGGAATGGAGAGTCCGAAGAGGAGGTTAAATGAGCATAGGAGCTCGCCAAGATGCTAATTTTTACAGAAAAATTGGTTACTTGATTATTGGAACCTCCGGATAAATTCCCTGTTGTCATTAAGTTCAACGCGGTATTTCCAATCTCCGTCACGACACCAAAAAATTTCTCATTTCTAAAGGCATCCACTTGAATCTCCGCAGTATCTCCCAAATGCACACGCACGATATCACTTTCATTCACCTCCACATTTACCTCCATTGCAGACAGTCCCGATATCTTCATGATCACATCACCACTGGTCATATTATTTCCAAGAACAGCTTCCCCCACCTCTTTGGTTAGCGCAGTTACCGTACCACTGATAGGCGCCACAATAATAGTTCTCTTCAAATTGTCGGCTGCTTCATTTCTACCGGCCTCTGCACTGGCTATGGAAAACTCAGCGCTTCTGATGCTTTCATTGGCTGCAATCACTTCTGCTTCACTGGTCTCAAATGAAGAACGTGCATTGTCCATCTCAGCCACTGATATGGCCTTGTCTGAAAATAATTTCTCGTTGCGCTTAAAAGATAACTCTTGCACCTTTGCTTGAGCCTTTGCTTGAGCCAATCGGGCTTTAGCACTGGCCAAATTACTCTTCGCTGAATTCAATGTTGCCTCAGCACGCTGCAAGGCGGAGGTATATAAATCTGGATTGATCTTGACCAACAACTGACCCTTTTCCACATGATCACCCTCTTTCACTGGCAGCTCTACAATTTGACCGCTCACATCGGATTGAATTTTCACCTCTGACGAAGGTTGAACTTTCCCACTGGCGCTCACCTTCTCTGTGATATCCCGCAATGCAGGAATTTCAGCTTGAACAATCCTATCCTCTTTTCCTCCACTGAACTTCCAAATCAACAACAATACAAGGACTAATGAAATTGCAATGATCCAATTTCTTTTCTTTTTATTTTTCATGGCTGCAAACGGATAGGTTGATTCATATAAAATTGAATGATGTTTTGCTTAAATATTAAGTCCAACTGAGATCGAATCATTTGCGCTTTGGCGATATCCAATCGATTCCGAGCAATGCTGAGTTCCATGGCATTGATCATTCCATTCTCATACCTTGTGCTTGCCCAATCATAGGCCTTCTGATTAGACTCCCAACTCTTTTTATTGGCTTGAAGGGTTTGAGCGGCCCCGAGAGCGCTGGCATAGGCCGTTTCCACATCAGTGGTCAATTGCTGCTTAGCCAACTCTAAACTCAAGGAAGCATTTTGAACATTGATCGCTGCGCGCTTTACATTGTTATGAGTTTGAAATCCATTGAACAATGGAATGGTCAAACTCAAGAAGAATGATCGATTGACATTGTCTTGAAACTGATTTCCAAACGACTTCACTTTATAATCGTCTGCGCTGTACACCAACTGTGGGTAAGAGAATACAATGTCATTACTGCCCATTACCGTCCCGATGGGAAAGGACAAAGAATCTGGACTTCCGTTCAACACTTTTGCAGCTCCTGAATAACCTGTTCCTAATGACATTGAAGCAGATAAACGAGGGTACCTGGCTCCCTTGGCAGATTTCTCAGCCCAATGCGCACTCAAAACGCCCACTTCTGCGCTTTTGATGGAAGGTTGAGCATTCAAGGCAGATTCCAAGACCAAAGACTTTGGTGGTAATGGAATATCGAGTTTGAACTGATCTATATTCGGATAAGAAACCTCAAAACTATTAGCTTCTGAAGAAGAGAGACGCAACAACTGGACTAAATTTAACTTTGCGAGTTGATAATTATTCTGAGCACTCACCAAGCTGGCGGCATCTGCGCTGTACTGGGCCTCCATCTCCGCAACATTGCCTTCACTGACAGTTCCTATTCCCAACAATTTGTTTAAGCGATTGAGCTGTTGCAAAGAATTATCTGCAGTTGCCTGCGCCATTTTCACAAACTCCGCGTTCATCACCACCGTTAAAAAAGCATTAGCCACCGCCAACGCTGTTTGATTGCGGGCATTTTCCCAATCCCATTGAGCCTTTCTGACATCGGCCACAGATCGTTGATAGTTCGACCAATTTTGTCCACCCGTGAACAAGTCGATAGAACTGGAAACTCCGAAACTATTGCTTTGAATCCGCTGGCTCGCAAAACTATTGGTAAAAGGGTCTATTCGCTGACCCCAATTATATCCATGGCTAGCTTGTCCATTCAAGTTGGGTAAAAAGCCTCCCATTGCGTTTTGAACACCTATTTCAGCATTATCCAAGTTCAGGGAAGATTGAGCCAATTGAAGATTGTTGGCCCAGGCCTTTTCAACACATTGTTCAAGCGTAAGCTGTGCGTGCGAACGAATGATGAAGATAAAACAAAAGAGAGCAAAGAGAAAAATACGATTCATTCAACGAAGTTACAATGGAAAGCTTTGAAAGAAAGATTTTTTGGCTTTTTTAAAGGAATCACAATCCCATGATCACCACTTCCACTCGTCTGTTGTATTCTAATTCCGCTTCAGTCTGTGGATTAGGATACTTGACCCCTTCTCTACCCCTTCCCATTACGCTCACTCGATGCTTGGATATGCCATGCAAAATGAGATATTCCATAATACCTTCTGCTCTTTTCTTAGCCAAATTCACCAGTTGTGAATCGTTCAATTTGGTCTCAGGCGTAACATTCACATGACCAATTATTCTGATACGCACGTTAGAGTGCATGTTCATGAAATCCAACAAGGTTTGTAAACCATCCACAGAGGTAAAATACACATTTGTGTTGTCGCCTAAAAATGTAATGCCCTCCGCGATAAAAGAAGAATTCTCCTCAATATTTTTCATGACACCTATATGCTCCGGTGCTTTCAAATCCATGGGAAACAAAGCGAAATAATGCGGTAAATATCCGTTAGATAAAATGGAACCACGCAATTCACGATAAGGATAAGCCACTAAATTTTGTCGGCTAAGATCTAATAATTCAGTTTCTCCCGTATCCAATCTTCCCGATAATCTGAGTGTCCCGGGCAAGTTCACCTCTTTATTATTTTTAGCCCTGAATACAAATGGCAACATCACCTCCTCCCCTGCATAATCCGTTCTTTCTTTGACAAATCGAGGTTGTGCCCAAAGTTGGGTGGCAACAAGGACAACGACGGAAAGTGCAATTACCTTTTTCATATTTCTATTTTTGAAAGAAAGCAAAAATTCTCTTTCTGAAGAAAACCAGCCCTCCGATTAAAAACAAAAGGTAAGGAATTCCCATCAAATACACAATACCCATATTCAACCCTTCTGCAATCCCGCTATTTTCCTGTGATGCCTGTTCAGCCGTGGCACGACACATCGCGCACTGAGCGGAAAGATTAGCTGAAAAAATCAACAATAAAACCAATAAGCCAACGATACGTTTCATGATCAGACGTAATAAGGTGAAATCATCATATAAACTAAAACTCCGGTGATCGCCACATAAAACCACACAGGCCAAACCCATTTAGCCAAACGCTTGTGTTGCGCGTACTCTCCAATCAACGCACGATACGCGGCAAACAAAATGAAAGGAAGTATAAAAGCGGCTAAGATGATATGGGTGATCAACACCAAAAAATAAAATTCTCGAAACTCACCGGCATAATGTGTCTCACCAGAAAATAAATGATGCCCGATATAGCTCACTAAAAATATTACGGAAAATATCATCGCTGTCATCATCACGGCCCGGTGTGCTCTGAAATTCTTTGAACGAATGAAGAATAATCCTAACAACAGTAAGAAAGACACAGAGCCATTGAGAAATGCACTAACATGGGCAAAAATATGCTTGTTAAACGGTAACTGAACATCGGTCAATTTTAAATAACGCAAACAGACAACTACTATAAACACAACAGCAGAAACCGAATAAATGAGCACCTTTGCTCTGGCATCGTTTTTTGAAAGTAGGGGTGTAATCATATAACAAATTTAACGAGGATCTTGCATTAAACACCGCAAATCCGCAATTAATTCATCAACAGAGGCCGTGGAAGTTCCATCATAATAACCTCGGATATGAAAATGCGCATCCACCAAAGTCAATTGATCGGTATGAAAATATCCTCCCTCTGCCTCCGCTGATGGAAAGGCGCTCAAGCCATAACCACTCTGAGCCAACCTATAAACTGCACTATCCAAGTTGACAAAATTCCAGATTTTAGGATTGGCACCATGCATTTGCGCGTATTCCTTCAATCTCAGTGGTGTGTCGTGCTTGGGATCCACAGTATGAGAAAGCAAATTCACCTTATCTTCCCAATGCTCTTGCTGGATCACATCCTGTATCCTCGCCATTTGAGAGGTCATCAAGGGACAAATGCTTTTGCATGAACTGAAAAAAAACTCAGCTATATAAATTTTCCCTTCCAATTGCTTAAAACCCATTACTTGGCTATCCTGATTGACCAAGCCCACAAATTTTGGAATGGTGTAATAAATCGTATCGTTCACCACTACTTCATGTTGACCCAAATGGGGAAGATGACAATCAGTTCCAAAATCGCAGGCAGCAAAAGAAACAATGCCCATCATCAATAATAAAAAACTACCGAGCCTCATGACTTTGATTGAATTTCTTCAAGTCCATTTCTTTTTTAAGTAGCGCAATATCTTCAATGATACTTTGCATGTGATATTCTGTATTACCGTACAAGCCGCGCACATGACCGACAGGATCGACAAGTCGGTACAATGCCTCATTAGATAAATCTTGAATAAAGAAACTTTGTTTTTGAATGCTCTCCATGTTGGCAGAATCCAACAGCACGTATTTCCATTTGTTCTGGTTGAGATTATACTTTGTCAAGCCACTCAGATAATGCTGCACCTTGGGAATAGAATCTTGATCTGGCTTGGTTGAAAAAACAACCAGTCCAATGTCTGGCTCATCTCGGTATTTAAAATTCACATTGAGCAATCGCTCTGTGATTTTAGCCAAGTGTTCATCACTCAAAGAATAAAAGCAAGCGAGCCATACCTTACCGTGCATGTTCTCCAACGTGAATTTCTCTCCATTCTCATCAATGCCTTCAAAGGGTTGCATTTGATGATGGAGTGAATCAGTAGAGCCCTCCAAATGTGTTTCATCAAAGTACAACAAAGTATTAAAATGGTGCTCGCCCATCACCCCAAAAAGGATGACCCATGTGAGTGGAAACAAAAAAAGTATACCGATCAAAACGATATACTTTTTCATATTTTTCGATTTCATAAAGGGGTAACCTTTATCTCCAAACATTGTTCATTTCCTGAACAGCAAGACCTTCGTATAATCCAATAAAGATTAAGTACATAATGAATAACGCGTAGGGAAGAAGAATGACATACTTTAAGTTCTTTCTTTCATCTCCCAAGTGCATGAACACTAAAACGATATAAGCCGCCTTCACTGCCGTCAAAACGATGAAACCCAATTTGATGGTTTCCCATGCAAAAGTTCCATTTCTTTTGAATGCCACACCCATGAAAACCTCAATGATGGTAATCACCGTGAGGAGAATGGTTACATTGTATAATTTCTTTCTGATTTTCTTACCCTCCTCTTCTGAGTGAGTGGCGTTGAGCGCGTAGCTATCATTTACGATTAAATCATCCCTTTCCATAATGGTAATTTTATTTTATACTAAATAGAAGAAAGTAAATACGAAAACCCAAACCAGATCCACAAAGTGCCAATACAAACCAATTTTCTCGATGGTTTCATAATGACCTCTTCTTTCAAATTCCCCACCGATCGCCATCAACCAAACAATGATATTGATTACTACACCGGAGAAAACGTGAAACCCGTGAAAACCTGTAACGAAGAAGAAGAAGTTGGAATACTGCTGCTGAACCGCGTATTCATTCTTATGTAAGTTCGCTCCGAATGCCATGGTACCTTCCGCCTGAGCAGCCCAAAGTTTGTCACAATCTTCTCCTGTAACACTCAATTTCCTTAAATCCTTTCCGTCTTTGTGTTCGAGTGTATATTTATTCAAGATCAACTTGCTCGGCTTGAGATCAGCCATATTCACATGATGCTCAGCAGCCGCTGCCTCAGCGTGGGCATCATGACCGCCGTGGTTATCGTGAGCTGCTGCTGGCATCTCATGAGCCCCTTCCATGGCGTGCTCATATTCATGTCCAAATTCAGCTTCCATGTGTACCCATGATCCGGCAGGCAAAGCCATCTCTACTTTCTCTCCAGACTCCAATTCGGCTGTTACCGTAACAGGAGAAGCCAATTGAAATCCACCTCCAGAACCATGAATAAAGTGCGACCACTCCCAAGCTTGAGAACCTAAGAAGAAAAATCCACCGATGATGGTATATCCCAACCATTTGATGACACCCGTCTTGTCCTTTCTATGCCCCGCTTCCACCGCCAATACCATAGTAACAGAGGAGATGATCAAAATAAATGTCATCAAAGCAACATACATCAAAGGATAAGAACCATGCAAGAAAGGCAAAGCCTCAAACACCTGCTCACCCACTGGCCAAGGATCAGAACTAGAGTGTCGGATTACTCCGTATGCCGTTAATAATCCGCCAAAAGTCAATGCATCCGATACCAAAAAGTACCACATCATCATCTTTCCATAAGTAACTCCAAAAGGTGAGGAATTACCGCCCCATAGGTCGTCTTTGCTTAATTGTTGAGTATGTCCTGCCATAGTTGATGGTTTTCGAGCGCAATGTTAAGAATAAAAAGTCTTTTTTCCGCTATCCAAATGAACTTTTATCCAAGGATTTTCAACCGACATTTTTTAAATGTCTATTAGTAAATGAAAAATACAAATAAAAAGAGGTACACCCAAAGAATGCCCATGAAATGCCAATACATCCCATTGGCATGCAAGGACATGTAGTTGCTTGCACTTAACTTACCTATTCTCAAACGATTGATATTGATCAAGAGATAAATAAGACCTAAGGCCAAATGTATGATGTGCAAATAAACAAGCACGCTGATCAATGCGCCTGAGGCATTGAAGGTTGACATCACTTGAGCCGTTTTTGGCTTCTCATGATTTACATCATCCGCATCGTAAAACTCTCCATTCCATTGCACTAACGCTTTGCCTCTAGATTCTATCCAATAGTCCTCGCCGTAAGCCCCGGTAAACTTGCCCAATGGATTCCAATGATAAGCATCCAAACCCTCAGGAGTTTTGGAAATAGTATATCCCATACCCTTTTCGCTGAGCTCCGTCCATCCTGCATTTTGCGTGATGGTAAAACTGATTCCTAAGAGGAAAGTAACGGCCAACATCAGCATCGATGCCTTTGTCTTTCCATCTTTCAACAACTTTACGGCCAAATACATAGGAATACTCGACAAAATCACCCATACTAAACTCCACCAAAACCATCCGGACACCGTTACATGCATCCACATGATTTTTCCTTTAAGGACCATCAAAGCACTGGTAATTCCCGCAAACAACATTACTACCGCAAAAATGATCAACCACATCATCATCTTTTTGGTTCTGAGCTTCACCTCGGGTGTAGCTTCACTAAAGACATCTACATTCTGACTCATCATTTAATTGAATTAATTACATATACTATTTGAACCACTGGTAAGTAAAAAAACGAAGCAAACATCAATTGTCTCGCACTCGGAATATCACATTTTTGATACAAGCGCATGGCAAAGAAAGCCATGGCCAAGCCAGACAACACTCCCACCCACATGGCCCATGCGCCAATCATCGGATGTCCCAATGGCATTACCCAAGGAAGCATCCCAACTGGAATAAGGAATAAAGAATACATAAAAATTTGGAAAGCGCTACGCTTGGATCTACCTTCCTCAAAGGGTAGTAATTTGTATTCTGCCCTTGCATAGTCGTCATGCAATACCCATGCAATGGACCAAAAATGCGGAAATTGCCAAATAAATTGAACGGCAAACAATAAGCCCGCCTCTAATCCAAAGTGATTCGTGGCTGCCACATAACCAATCATGGGTGGAATGGCACCAGGGATAGCCCCCACAAAAACCGCCAACGAAGAAATCCGCTTCATGGGCGTGTAAACGAAAGCATACAAAACAAAGGCCGCCAGCCCTAACACCCCGCAGCCCAAATTAATTCCACCCCAAAGCAATATCACACCCACCACAGTGGCGGCTAAAGACAACCCCGTCGCCATGCGCAAGGTCATTCGATCCTGCGGCAATGGACGATTCATGGTGCGATGCATCAACTTATCTAACTCAATTTCCCAAACCTGGTTCATACCGTTGGAACCGCTGGTAAGCAGAATACCCCCAACGACCAAATAAGTGAATGTTGTCCAATTCCACTGCTCCACTCCCATGGCATATCCGGTAATAGCGGAGATAATGACCAATGAGGACAAGCGTATTTTAAATAATACGGAGAGATCTTTGTAGAAACTATGAGGAGAAGATGAAATTTCGTTTGACATTACGTTGCGAAATTAAGGTCAAACCTCTTCGACAATCCAAACAAAAAAGGAAATTATTGCTCAACTTTTCAATGAAGCCGCACTCCATTGTTGAATAATATGATAAATGGCCATTCCACCGCTCACGGCAACATTCAGCGAATGCTTGGTGCCATATTGCGTAATCTCTAAAAATCCATCACACCATGCGAGTGCCTCATCACTCACCCCACTGACTTCATTCCCCACAATCAAAGCTATAGGAACTCGCGGGGCACTCCACTCCTGCAATGGCATGCTGTTATGTACTTGCTCCAAGGCCATGATTTGATAACCCCTAGAGCGAAGCGATGAGATTTCTTCTTGAATATTCTCCACCTGACGCCACTCCACGCTTTGGGCTGATCCCAAAGCCGTCTTTAATACCTCACGGTGCGGAGGGCAAGGAGTGTAACCCACGCAAACAATCTTCTCTATAGCAAAAGCATCGGCTGTTCTGAATAAACTACCCACATTCAAACCACTCCGCACTTGATCCAAAATCAAAACGAGCGGAAATTTATCAGCGCTCCGAAAAGTATCCACATCGGCGCGGTCCAACTCTTGCATAGACTTTTTGACGGTCATTCTCTATTTCAAAATAATTTCGAAAGGCATTCTCATTTGAATGCTGGGGCGATCTAACATTTGCTTAAAATGGCTGAGTTGAGGATAACGATCGCCGGTGATTTCCTTGAGTAACACATCTTGTCGAGCCTCGGCAGCGTCGTTGAGCATCAATTCCAGAGGACTCTCCATTTTAGGAAGGTTTTTGATAGAATAATCCTCCCCTAAACCGGCCATCTGCGCTGCGGTTTGAATAGCACTTTGCAAATCACCCAATTCATCTACCAATCCTAATTTCAAAGCATCCTCACCCGTCCAAACTCTTCCTCTTGCCATACTATCCACTTGCTCTACCGTCAATTTTCTTCCCTCCGCTACACGAGATAAAAAATCGTCATAGATCTGCACAATCATTTGATTCATCTTTTGCATTTCCACTTGATCAAATGACTTGTTGATGGAGAAAAAATCAGCATGGGGATGCGTTTCATACCGATCAAAAGTGATTCCCAATTTATGATCCAGCATATTGCCAATGTTGGGAATAACCCCAAACACACCAATGGAACCAGTAATGGTATTGGGATTGGCATAAATTTTATCCGCAGCACATGAAATATAGTACCCGCCAGAAGCAGCCAGATCGCCCATGCTCACCACAAAAGGCTTACCCGCCGCCTTGATGAGCTGGGTTTCTCTCCAAATAATGTCAGAAGCCAAGGCACTGCCTCCAGGAGAGTTGACTCTCAATACAACCGCCTTGGTATTCTCATCCAATCGAGCCTTCCTTAAAGCGGCTGCTATTCTGTCGCTGCCAATCACCTCATCACTGCCCTTGCCTTCTTCAATCTGACCGACAGCGTACACCACCGCCACTCCAGACGAAGCATTCATTCCCAATTCATTTCCTAGGTCCATGTTTTGATCATGATAATCATCGTAATCGATCATTTCCACTTTCTCATTCGCATCCTTTCCCATTTTCTGATTGATCAGGACTAATACTTCGTCATAATGCTTCAAACCGTCCAGTACCCTATCATTGACAGCATTAAGAGGATCTACATAACGCAAATCCGCGGCAGCTTGATTCAGCGTTTCAACGGGAATGGGTCGGCTGCTGATAATGTCACCGATCATGGTGTTCCAAATTCCATCCATGAGCGCCTTCATTTGCTCCTTGTTGGGTTCAGACATGTGATCATACAAAAAAGGCTCCACCGCACTTTTGTATTTATTATCTCTACCTCTGATTACTTGCGCTTCGATTTCTAGTTCATCCAATAGTTTCTTGAAAAACATTACCTCCCCATTTAATCCTCTCCAATCCATCATCCCAGTGGGATATAAATACACTTCATTGGCAGCAGAGGCTACATAATAATCCGCTTGACTCAAATTTTCTCCGTAGGCCACTACCCATTTTCCAGAAGATTTGAAATCCTCAATAAGGCTCCGCACATC
>CANHWU010000017.1 GCA_947464415.1 Flavobacteriales bacterium | reverse complement strand
GAACATGTAGGGAAAAAGGTAGAATCCGCCATCAGAGTCTCAGGAATGAGCATCACTATCGTGGCTTCTAAATTGGGAATTACCCGAAGAACCCTCTACAATTATTTCGAATCAGATAGTTTGGACCCTCGCATCATATCCAAAATTGAGAAAATTATACATATTCGTATTCAAGACCACAGCCCTTTGCAAAAACTGGAAGCTCAATCACAGGCCCAACCAGACTCCGCCGACTATTGGCGCAACAAGTATATCGAGCTATTGGAAAAGTACACCCAATTGCTAGAGGAAAAGAAAAAATAGTTTATTGGTTTTCTGAAGGAGTGGTTTCACTCTCACTCTCTTGCGTGGGAACCTCTGCTATGGGCGCAGTCTCCTGATTTTGATCTGCAAAAAACCGCTTTTGAAAAAGAAGCAACAACACAATGCCCACGGAAATGGCCGTGTCGGCTATGTTGAAAATCGGAGGAAACAAAGCTTTAACTTCTCCTCCTACCCAAGGCACCCACTCTGGAAAATGAATGTACTTGCAAACATGGATCATGTCCACCACATTGCCCATGAGCCAGGGAGCATACCCCGCACCATTCGGCTCAGCCAATTGTGCATAAGGCATATAATCCATATAGTGCTCATCGTACACCGCCCCTTTGTCGAAAATCACTCCGTAAAAAACACTGTCCAAAATATTTCCCAGTGCTCCTGCCAAAATCAAGGACATACAAACAATGAGAGCCGTGTTGGCCTTGCGCTGAATCAATTTATACAAATAAACGGTGATTCCAAAGAAAACCCCAATTCGAAAAATAGTCAAGAGCAATTTGCCCAATTGCCCGGGCAACATCCAACCAAAGGCCATTCCGGGATTTTCTACAAACTGAACATTCAACCACCCTGGAATCAATATCTCTACCTCTCCATATTGAAAATGGGTTTTGACATACCATTTTACGCATTGATCCAAAATGATCAAGGAAGAAAAAATGCCTACCGCCCACATCCATCGTTTGTCCCACTTCATGCTGTATGCTATTGCATGTTCTTGGCTTCTATGCTCAAGGTAGCATGAGGAACCAACTTCAGACGCTCTTTAGGAATCAATTTGCCTGTCACACGACAAATGCCGTAAGTTTTATTCTTGATACGCAACAACGCGTTCTCCAATGAGAGAATAAACTTGCCTTGACGAGCCGCCAACTGAGCAATCTCTTCACGGCTGGTATTGTCATTGCCATCTTCCATCATCTTGAAAGTGGGCGATGTATCATCGGTGCTGTTGTCTCCTTCATGAGAAAGACTTTGCTTCAACTCCTCCATATCTGATTTGGCCTGTTCCAACTTTTGCTTAATCAAAATTTCAAACTCTGCTAAATCCTTGTCTGAGTAGCGCATGGAAGTATTGGAGGTATTGGACAAAGGAGTAGGCGCCTCGATCTTGGCATTAGGAGAAATGGTCTCTTTGGCTTTGATCTTGGGTTTCACATTTACAACAACCGCCGATACCGGGGCTGGAGCTGCTTTCTTCGCTGCAGACTTCTCTACTTTTTGGGGAGCTACTGATTTCTTCACCACTGCCTTTGCAATAGGAGCGGCCTTCTTCACCTCTACCTTTTTAACAGGAGCAGGTGTTACCTTTTTAGCAGTAGGAGCCACTTTTTTGGATGCTGGTTTGGCAGCTTTTTTAGGAGCCGGGGCAGCCTTCTTCGCCACTGGCTTAACTGCTTTTTTAGGTGCTGGAGCGGCTTTCTTCGCTACTGGATTGGCTACTTTTTTGGGAGCAGGAGCCGCTTTTTTCGCTGCTGGCTTGGCTACTTTTTTAGGAGCAGGAGCCGCCTTTTTCGCTACTGGCTTGGCTGCTTTTTTAGGAGCAGGAGCTGCCTTCTTAGCTACTGGTTTAGCCGTCTTTTTAGGAGCAGGAGCTGCCTTCTTAGCTACTGGTTTAGCCGCCTTCTTAGGAGCAGGAGCTGCCTTCTTAGCTACTGGCTTAGCCGCCTTTTTGGGAGCAGGTGCTGCTTTTTTTATCGGTTTAGCAGTCGCTTTTGGGGCTGTTTTCTTAACTGCATTTTTTGCTACTGCCTTCACTATAGGCTTCTTGGCTGCCTTTGCAGGAGCGCTCTTTTTAACCACTTTCTTTGCCATACGACTAAGATTTTGAAATTTGAATAAACATGGTTTGGTTCTCCTCCCACTCCACTCTCTCCCCTTCTTGGAAATTTTCGACTAAAGTTAAGGAATCAGCCAAAACCTGACCGCGAATATATTGGGAATTTTGATTGATTGCATCACTCCAAAGTGAATTTGCTGTTAAGGTGACCCGAATCCGATCAATCACTTCCAATTGACTCTCCTTTCGGATATTTTGAATGCGGTTCACCACTTCTCGCGCAATGCCCTCCGCTCTTAGCGCCTCCGTGATGGTAACATCCAACGCCACGGTGAGATTTCCGTGATTAACTACCTTCCAACCGGGGATGTCCACCGGGATAATTTCCACATCCTCCGTTTCCAATAACATCTCCCCAATGGAGGTGGGCACTTTGGTGACTCCTTCTCTTTCAATGTCCTGTATCATTTGTTGGCCATTTGACTCTGCAAACAACTGCACTTCCTTCATCGCTTTACCGCACTTCCTTCCCAATGTCTTGAAATTCAACTTCAAGTTTTTTACAAACTTCGACTCCGACTCATCCACAAACAATAACTCCTTCACATTGACTTCCGATAAAATCAACTCCGCTACCTTGGCGATATTGGCCGATTGATGGTCTGATATCACCGGAATTTTAATAGACTGAAGCGGCTGACGAACCTTGATGTTCTCTTTCTTGCGAATCGACAACACCATGGAAGATATGCGTTGCGCCCAATCCATGTTTTGCTCCAATTGAACATCGATATAAGCAGTATTCACCTTTGGCCAATGGGAAAGGTGCACCGAATCACCCTCCTTCCTTTGGGTCAATTGACGATACAACCAATCTGCATAAAAAGGAGCAAAAGGCGAAATCAACTGAGATACCACTGTCATGCACTCGTGCAAGGTTTGATAAGCCGCCTTTTTATCCTGCGACATCTCTCCATGCCAAAATCTCTTTCGGCTTAATCGCACATACCAATTGGACAAATGGACATCCACAAACTCATCAATAGCACGAGCAGCGGGAGTAGGGTCAAAATCCGATAAATGCTGATCAACAAATTGGATGAGCGAATTTAATCTTGAAATAATCCAGCGATCCAACTCAGATCGGTTTTCTAAAGATACCCCGTTTTCATCATACTCATAATGATCGATATTGGCATAAATGACAAAAAACTGATAGGTATTGGAAAGGGTTCCAAAAAGTTTTCTTTGCGTTTCGGTGATTCCCTCCTCGTCAAATTTTAGATTGTCCCATGGCTGTGCGTTGGTGAGCATGTACCAGCGCGTGGCATCAGGACCGTATTTAGAGAGCGTAATGAATGGATCTACCGCATTGCCCAATCGCTTCGACATTTTATTTCCATTCTTATCCAGTACCAATCCATTGGACACGACATTTTTATAGGCTACTGAATCAAAACAAGCCGTTGCAATGGCATGCAAGGTGTAAAACCATCCACGGGTTTGATCCACGCCTTCTGCAATAAAATCGGCAGGAAACGCTTTTCTCTCATCTACCAAGGATTTGTTTTCAAACGGATAATGCAACTGCGCGTAAGGCATAGAGCCGCTATCAAACCAGACATCGATCAAGTCCGCCTCTCTGCGCATTGGTTTTCCACCCTTACTCACTAAAATCCAATCATCCACATAAGGCTTATGCAGATCAAATTGCAGATAATTTTCCGCAGAAAAATCATGAAGTTCAAATTTATCCAAAGGATTCTGTTGCATGAATCCCGCCTTCACCGATTGATCCAAAGCCGCTTTCAACTGCTCCACAGAGCCGATGCAAAGCGTTTCTTGGCCATCCTCTGTTCGCCAAATAGGCAAAGGAATACCCCAGAATCTTGAACGAGATAGATTCCAATCATTGGCACTTTCTAACCAATTGCCAAAACGACCCGATCCTGTTGCTTCTGGTTTCCAACGAATGGTCTTGTTCAATTCGGCCATTCGCTCTCTGATTTGCGGAATTTTTACAAACCACGAATCCAATGGATAATACAGCACCGGCTTATCGGTTCTCCAACAATGAGGATAGTTGTGAGCGTATTTCTCCTTTTTAAAAAGCTTGCCCTCTGTTTGTAATTTTAAAATGATGCGATCATCTACACTGAGGTATTTCAACTTGGAAGTATCTGCAATAACACTCGCCAGTTTTTGCTGTTGAATGATCAATTCATCGGCTCTCTCGGTCAAGGTATAATACGCTTCTTTGACAAACTCCTCGCCATATAAAAACACCCCATCATTGACCTCTGGAACAAAACGCCCACGGCGATCTACCAGGGTAAGGTGATCAATTCCATTTTGCTTGGCTACTCTAAAGTCATCGGCACCGAAGGATGGGGCAATATGAACTATTCCGGTACCGTCTTCTGTGGTTATAAAATCACCGGCAATCACCTCAAACGCCTTGCCTGCAGGTTTTACAAAAGGAAGCAATTGATGATAGGATTGACCAACTATTTCCCTTCCCTTGATATTCTTCAATCGCACAAAAGGAATTTCTTTATCTCCCTTTTGATAGTCATCAAAATTCAGCTCTTGGTTTTTTTCTGGGAAATATTTACTCACCAAAGCATCCGCCAATATCACCACTTGGGCCTCACCTGAAAATGGATTGTAGGTTTTGATTACCGCGTAATCTATGTCCTCACCTACCGCAAGAGCAGTATTAGAGGGAAGTGTCCAAGGAGTGGTGGTCCATGCCAGAATAAACAAAGGGAGACCTGTTCTGCACTCCACCAAGAATTCCTCCTCTTTTATCTGAAACTGCGCCACTGCGGAGGAGTCTTTCACCTCTTTGTAACAGCCCGGCTGATTCAATTCATGTGAACTCAAACCGGTTCCTGCCGCTGGGCTATAGGGTTGAATGGTAAAGCCTTTGTATAAGAGATCCTTTTCAAAAAGTTGTGATAAAAGCCACCAAACCGTTTCGATGTATTTATTGTCGTAGGTGACATATGGTTCCTTCATGTCCACCCAATAGCCCATATCGCGGGTAAGGGTTTCCCAGAGGTCGGTATATTTCATCACCTCTCGGCGGCATGCCTGGTTATATTCCTCCACTGAAATTTTAGTTCCGATGTCTTCTTTCTTAATGCCCAGTGTTTTTTCTACCGCCAATTCGATGGGAAGACCATGGGTATCCCAACCCGCTTTCCGCATCACGCGTTTTCCTTTCAACGTTTGGTAACGACAAAACACATCTTTGATGGCCCGTGCCATCACGTGATGAATGCCCGGAATTCCATTGGCAGAGGGAGGACCCTCATAAAAAACAAATGCATTATGCTCATCGCGCTCTTGAATACTACGATGAAAGATATCCTTCTCTTCCCACATCTGCGCGATTTCCTGCGCAATGGCTGGCAGACTCAGACCTTTGATATCACGATATAAATTTCCCATTCAGGTTTACTGTCAGTAAGCCCGCGAAGATAAGAAATCAAAGGTGAACGGCTATACTTTTGAGATTTTTACCATGTTGGTCATTCCCTGCTCATTGATGGGCATGGAAGCGATGTTCACGACAAATTCACCGTCATGGATGTATCCTAGCTTTTTCAGTTGATAACGGATATCTGCGATGGTTTGATCCGTACTCACCATTTTGTTGTAATAAAAGGCTTTTACCCCCCACACCAAGTTCATTTGGGTTAAGATTCTTTTGTTTCCTGTAAAAACAAAAATATTGGCATGCGGTCTCCAACCCGCCACGCGATAGCCCGTATAACCAGAAAAGGACATGGCTACAATGGCTGTTGATTTGGTTCTTTGCGCCAAACGACAGGCGCTAAAGCAGACGCTGTCCGTTAAAAAACGAGACTCGTCAATGGCATCAGGGGCCTCTTCTTTATAATAGATGCCCTCATATTTTTCTGCTTGCGTTACGATATTGTTCATGATTTGAATGGCCTCCACGGGATATTTTCCCACTGAGGTTTCTCCACTGAGCATTACGGCATCTGCACCATCCAACACCGCATTGGCTACATCCGTCACCTCCGCACGGGTGGGCGTCATGTTGGTTATCATGCTTTCCATCATCTGCGTTGCCACGATGACCGGTTTGGCTGCTTCCACACATTTGCGCACAATGAGCTTTTGCACCAAGGGTACATTTTGTAGCGGTATTTCCACTCCTAAATCCCCTCTTGCCACCATCACGGCATCTGTCTCGGCAATGATTTCATCGATTTGATCCACCGCCTCAGGCTTTTCAATCTTGGCCACTACCTTGGCATGCTTACCACTTTCCTGAATGATGGCCTTGAGCGCCACGATGTCTTGGGCATTTCTCACAAAAGACAATCCAATCCAGTCTACATCATGCGACAAGGCAAAATGCAAATCCTCTATGTCCTTTTGAGATAATGAAGGCAAGGATACTTTGGTGCTGGGTAAATTCAAACCCTTTTTGGATGACAATATTCCCCCTTGAATCACCTTGGCCTCTACATTCTTCTTACCGTCTGTTTTTTCAATCACCATCACCAACTTTCCATCATCCAACAAGATATGTTCACCTGGCTTCACATCTGCAGGAAACTCCTTGTAGTTGGTGTAGATGATTGTATTGGTCCCTATTTGTTTTTCGGTAGTGATGGTAATGGATTGACCTTTTACCAATTCCACCCCATTGTTTTCCATCTCTCCTACGCGCAGCTTAGGACCTTGCAGATCTGCGAGCAGAGCAGTGTTGGTGCCCAATTCCTTGTTAATGGCCCTTACATTTTCTATTACCTCCTGGTGCACCCCATGTGCTCCATGCGAAAAATTGAGACGCACAACATCCAATCCAGCTTGGATCATTTCTTTCAATACTGCTTTAGCAGCAGAGGCGGGTCCGATAGTGGCTACAATCTTGGTTTTTTTCATTTCTTCTCAGACGGTAAAAGACAGGCTTGAATGAGCCTCTCCACAGTTTTGATTTTACTAAATTCTATTTCCAATGCGGCGGCAATGCCCGGAATAGTTTTGATTTTATTGACCCAAAGCGGGGCCAATGGCTCACGCTCATGATCCAATTTCAAAATGAAATCCCACTTGCCCCATTCAGGTATAAGCGCTCCGTAGGGAGATTTATTTTCGAACAAATTGACACCCAACTTCTCCTCATCACTGTAGTATTGAAATCGCCAATGTGATGAAAAATCATTGGGCCTTTGTTCCACTAAAACATCCTCCACTCTTGCGAGAGATAACCTAAAATGAACATTTAGCAACCAAGCCAAACGAACTTCCATTTCAGCAGTACTGATGGCGATGAACTCCATCGCGTTTTCATCATATCCTTTACCAAAGTTGAAACTCATTTTACTTAGTGTACAAATTACACTTACAAAAGTAAGCGAAAAAAGACTTAACTGGAAGGGAAATCCATCGACAGCGTCAAAGAATTATCCACTTCTGTCTTTAATTTAACACACTTTCCTAAAAAGAAGGCCTCATTTTTTTCCCAATGTCCCGCAGGAAAATCAAAAGCGATGGGAACATCCAAATCTTTGCTGAGCTGCCAAAAAATCTCTTGAACAGAGGGTCCCCAAGGATTGTCCACACCAAAACCAAACTGCTGAGTATTATCCTTCATTTGGGTAAACCCACCCAGCAAAAGTCCCTTAATTCCATCTAAAACCCCTGCTCTTTTCAATCCCATCAGCATTCGATCCAAGTGGTAAATCATTTCATCCACATCCTCTAGAAAAAGAATTTTACCTTCTGCCTCCAACTGAGTAGCTGAACCCAGTTGAGAGTATATCACACTCAAATTTCCACCTACAATGGGGGCTTCAATAGGCGCATTGATATTCCCTTCTGCCCTCCAAGTCCTAGACTGCCACTTACCGCTCAATGCATTTTTCAATTGTTCCAAGGCCAAGGGAGTGGCATCTGGGAAGCTAATAGGCATGGTAGAATGGATAGTGGGGATACCCAAATTATTCCATCGATTGTGCAAGACAGTGATATCACTGTAACCACACAACCACTTGGGGTTGTTTTTTAACACCGCATCTGGAATCTGATCCACCACGCGCACAGAACCATATCCGCCCCTGGCAATGATCATCGCCTTGATTTCAGGATCGAGCAAACAATCCAACAATCCCTGCGTGCGCTGCTTATCTGTTCCCGCGAGTTGTCCGTTCTGATAAAACACTTGCGGCATCACCTTGGCTTTAAAACCCCAATGATGAATAGTATCTAACGCCGGCTGCAATTGATCTTCCGTTACCCAGCGAGCTGTTGCGCAAATTCCTATGGTATCGCCTGGTTGTAAAAAAGGGATCTCCATTTAGGCCACTACATTACCAGGTTGAACATTTTTATCTGCTCCTAAAGCACACAGTTTTCCCTCTGCATTTTCTGCCATTAAAATCATTCCTTGACTCTCGATTCCTTTGATTTCTCTTGCGGCTAAGTTGATCAACATCAAAACATTTTTTCCTACCAATTCTTCAGGAGTATAGTGCTCTGCGATTCCACTTACCACAGTGCGCTCATCCAAACCGGTATCAACGGTTAGCTTGAGCAATTTTTTGGTTTTAGCTACTTTTTCTGCAGCCAACACCTTCACCATTCTCAAATCCATTTGTTGGAATTGCTCAAAGGTGATGTTAGGCTTTTGTTCCGCCACCGATGCGGAATTCATCGCCTTGGACTGCTGCAATTTGGCTACTTGCAGTTGTACCTGCTCGTCGGTAATCTTTTCAAATAAAATAGGCACCTGACCCATTGCATGACCGGTAGGGATGATCACATGATGAGCAGCGTCTGTCCATTGGGTTGTATTTAAATTCAACCCTGTTTTTATTTTCTTGACTGTAAACGGCAAAAACGGCTCCATGGCGATAGACAATTTTGCAACGATTTGGGTACACTGAAAAAGAATGAAAGCCGTCCTTTGCGGATCTGTTTTTTGCAACTTCCAGGGCTCTGTTTCCGTGAGATACTTATTTCCCCAACGGGCCAATTGCATAGCTTCTGATAAGGCGTCTCTGAATCTGAAAGCTTCTAGTTTCTCACCAATGGTTTTCATGGAAAGCGCAATTCCATCTTGCACTTCCCTGTCTGTCTGATCTAGCTCATAACCCTCAATGGAAGGAACAATGCCATTGTAATATTTGTGATTTAATACAAAAACACGATTGACAAAATTACCGAGTATATCTGCCAATTCATTGTTCACTCTATCCTTGAAATCTGCCCAAGTAAATTCACTGTCCTTTTGCTCCGGCATAATGGAGCAAAGGACATAGCGCATTTCATCTTGTTTGTCTTTGAACTCCTCCAAATACTCATGTAACCATACCGCCCAATGGCGTGAGGTAGAAATTTTATCCCCCTCCAAATTCATGAATTCATTGGCCGGTACGTTGTACGGAAGTACAAAATCACCATGCGCCTTCAGAATAATAGGAAAGATGATGCAGTGAAAAACGATGTTATCTTTTCCGATGAAATGTATCAACCTTGAATCTTCACTTTTCCAATAATCCTCCCAATTCTTGCCATGCTGATCGGCCCACACTTTAGTATTGGTGATATACCCAATAGGGGCATCCATCCAAACGTAGAGCACCTTGCCATCTGCACCTTCCACGGGAACAGGCACTCCCCAATCCAAGTCTCTTGTCATGGCTCTGCTTTGCAAACCTCCATCTATCCAACTCATGCACTGTCCCAACACATGCGCCTTCCACTCTTTGGTAATGTGATGTTGCACCCCCTCTAATTTTCCTTCCGCAATAAAGTCTTTGATCCAATTTTCATGTTGACCCATGGGCAAATACCAGTGCGAAGTCTCTTTTAAAATCGGGGCGCTTCCACTCAATGTGGACTTGGGTTCAATCAATTCCAAAGGACTCAACGCAGTGCCACATTTTTCGCATTGATCACCATAAGCGCGATCATTGGCGCATTTGGGACAGGTTCCGATGATATATCGATCCGCCAAAAATTGTTTGGCTTCGGGATCATAATACTGCATGGAAGTTTCCACTTCAAACATACCTTTCTTCAAGAGCGTATTGAATACCTCTTGTGACATCGCATGATGCTCTGCAGAAGAAGTTCTGTGATAAATATCAAAGTGAATTCCAAAATCAGCAAAAGATTTTCCCATCATTTGATGGTACTGATCCACGATTGCCTGCGGAGTGCTTTTTTCTTTGTGCGCTCTCAATGTAATGGCGGCCCCATGCTCGTCTGATCCGCAAATGAATGCGACATCTTTTTGATTGGCCTTCAAATAGCGAACATAAATATCAGCGGGCAAATAAGCGCCCGCTATATGTCCGATATGGATAGGTCCATTGGCATAAGGCAAAGCTGCCGTGATGAGATAACGTTTTGGATCATTCATGCTGCGAATTTACCGCACAGAGAGGCATGCCCAAACAGGAATATGATCACTTATCAATCTAGTGCTCTTTAAATCCGACCAATCTTGGCTGATATCGTAACATCCATGCTCAGATACTAGCCATTCTTTTTGCTCTAAATAAATATGATCATAAGCATTGGCCAAATGCTGCCCATTCTTGTCTGGCTTCATTTTGAGGGTGGTCTTTTGATTGTCCATTGCGTCTTTGAATCCTACTTTATACAATTCTTGAGCTCCAAACTCCTCTTGCGTCGCATTGCAATCGCCAACTAAAACTATGGCATCATTGGGATACCACTTGGTGAGATCTTTGAGCGCGGCAATTTCTGTGTTGGGACCTTTATCTTTGGGAACCGCATGCAAATTGGCCAATAAAAAAGTCTTGGAGCCAAATGTAAATCGCCCTAAATAAGGCTCTCGATCAATCACTGCGGCCACTTGACTTTCCAACCAAGGCTTTCCTGAAAGCTTTATTCTGTGCGGGCGCCACAAAAACGCATAGCGCTCCACTCCATTGCCCGTTGTAGGGTTGCTCACTGCATACTCCCATTTACTTCCTTTGCGATTGAGCTCATCTACCAAACGAGCCACGGCCGCGGCCCCGCCTTCCCCTGCCACTACCTCTTGAATAGCCACCACATCAAAATCCTTGAGTACTTTGGCCATGTAAGCAATTTCACTATCATCTTTCGATTTACCCAAATTGGCGATATTCCAAGAAGCCAATCGGAAGCAGCCTTCCGGCGATTGAATATGATGCACCTCTGGATTTTCTGCAATATCCGTTGCCCAATTTTTCGGAGCATCCTCCGTTGGGGTATTTCCGCTATTTCCGCAAGCGAAAAAAGTAATGAAAATCAAGTAATAAATACCCTTCATTTTTTATCGATTAAAAATATATTCCGCAATTTGCACTGCATTGGTCGCTGCTCCCTTACGCAAGTTATCCGCCACCACCCATGCATTTAGGGTGTTGGGCATCGTTTCGTCTCGGCGCAAACGACCCACAAAAACATCGTCCGAGTCATGGGCATGGATATTGGGCATGGGGTATTGGGCATTGACAATATCATCAACCACCTTGACACCCGGGAACTGAGACAACGCTTGTCTTACTTCTTCTAAGTTAAAATCTTTTTTAAAACTGACGTTGATACTTTCAGAATGACCTCCCATCACGGGAACCCGAACTGCAGTAGCTGATACTTTTATCTCATCTTCTTGCATGATTTTTTTGGTTTCCACAATCATCTTCATTTCCTCCTTGGTGTAACCATTTTCCATGAAAATATCTATTTGAGGAATGAGATTCAAATCTATTGGATATCGATAAGCCATTTCTCCCTCAATACCGGCGCGCTCATTCATGAGTTGATCCACGGCCATTTTTCCAGTTCCTGTAACACTTTGATATGTGCTTACTATTACTCTGTCAACGGCATATAAATCATGCAAAGGTTTTAAAAACATCACCATTTGTATGGTGGAACAATTGGGATTGGCGATGATTCTATCTTCTGCCGTCAAAACCTTTCCATTGACCTCGGGAACGATCAATTTCTTGGTGGGATCCATGCGCCAAGCGCTGCTGTTATCAATCACCACACAGCCTATTTCAGCAAATAAAGGAGCCCATTGAAGGCTTGTATTTCCCCCGGCTGAAAACAAAGCCAACTCAGGTTTCATTTCTACCGCCATCTCTGGCGTAACAATCGCCCATGGCTTGCCATTGAAGTTCACAGTCTTTCCTAAAGACTTCTCCGTAGCCACAGGAATCAACTGCGATACTGGAAATTTTCTTTCCTGTAAAACTTGCAACATCTTGGTGCCTACCAGCCCCGTTGCACCTACTACCGCTACTTTCATATGCGTCTTATATGAATCAATTTATGCTTGGCAAGGTAGGATAGTTTTGGCAACTATGAAAAACCTCCTACCCCTTTTCCTCCTCCTTCCCTTGTTGAAAATATCTGCTCAGTGTGAAGATTCCTTTAACAGTGGAAGCATTAATGCTCTGTGGAATTTTACAAGCAATGAATTCCTTGTCAATGGCAATGAACAGCTGCAACTTCAAAGCAATGGAGCTGGTTTTGCAGCGGCTTCATGGAATATAAGCGACTGTTCTAATGAAGCCGTGGAATGGCAATTTTATATTAAACAAAGCTTTGCAGGTAGCACCAACAATTATGGAAAAATATTCTTGAGTCATAACTCTGTAATAGACAGCGGAGGTTATGAAACAGGAAACAACTCCGTGGGTTATATGATTCGCTTGGGAAGCGCAGGAAGCAATGATGTTATCGAATTCTTCAGGACTGACGGTCCAACTAGTCCCACTCTCCTCATGAGCGGATTCAATATCAGCAGTGGAATCAATGGGTGGATCAAAATCAGAAAATTCAATGGGTTTCAATTGTACTTCATGGACAATGACTCCGCGGATTATACGCTAGTAGGTGCCACTACTGACAACACTTATAACGCGTTTAACTTCCTTTCATGGCAATGCTATTTTACTTCTTCCAATAGCAGCAACTTTTACCTAGATGATTGTTACTCCGGCCCTGTCTACATTCCTCCAGTGGCATACGAACCCTCCTTTAGAGAAGTGGTGATCAATGAAATCATGGCAGACCCTTCTCCCTCCAATGGGCTGCCGGATATTGAGTATGTTGAATTATACAACAACGCACCATTTGCCATTTCTCTTCAAGATTGGCAATGGGTGAATTCCAGCACCATCAAACCCATTACCAACGGAAGCATTGATTCCAATGGCTATGCGATACTCTGTGATCTCAGCGCTGTATTCAATTTCACAGGGAATGTGATTGGCATTGAAAGCTTTGGATTGTTGACCAACGGAGGCGACAGCTTGAGCCTGCTTTCTCCCGCTGGTGAATTGGTGGACTTTGTTGCTTACAACCTGAATGACTACGAGAACGATGAGGGAAAGGAAGGTGGATGGTCATTAGAGCAGATTAGACCACACTTGGCTTGCAGCGATCATTTCAACTGGAAACAAAGTTGTCATGTGGTAGGAGGAACGCCAGGAATCCAGAACTGTCAATACGGCAATGGCGATCCAGAAGAAGATTTCGCACTTGTAGATTTCGGCATTGACACCCTGGGAAGAGTATTCCTCTGGACCAATCGACCCATCTTGCAAGACAGTATTGCAATACAATACAACCAAAGTGAATATCACTTACCCCTTCATCACCTGAGTGATAGCGCTTGGTTTACTGCGGGGGAATGGATGGACAGTTCGTTGCAAAATATCAAAATTCACCATCTCAACAGTTGCCTATCTGATACCCTTTCTCACATCCAATTTGCCATTGGTAAGCCCCAAAATATCCAACCCAAAGAAATTTTTATCAGCGAAGTACTCTCTCATCCGTATGAGAATGGCTCTTCCTTTGTCGAACTATTCAACAGCAGTCCACGCATCGTTACACTCGATGAATTGCACATTGAAAATGCCAATGGAGATAATAACTGCATCGCCTATCATCATCACTTTATTGCACCCAAAACAGCGATATGCGTGAGTGAAAAAAGTGATGTAGTGAGAGAACAGTACCCACCACCACCCGCATTTGCAGCCTGCTATCATAGCGCCTCCCTGCCCTATTTCACTCAAAGTACGGGCCAGGTGACCTTAAAAAATCGATGGGATAAAGTGATGGAAACGATGGAATACAATGAAGAAATTCATCATCCTATCATCTATGACCCACAGGGTGTTTCGTTTGAAAGAATCAAAATTCCATGTCCTCAAAATGATGGATGTTGGACCAGTGGGGCCGAGCATTATGGATTTGCAACCCCTGGTTACTTTATTGAAGATAAAAATTGGCCTCATCAAGAATTAAATGGAGATTGGAGCTTATCTTCTGAATGGTTCAGCCCAAACAATGACATGAAGAATGATCAGCTATTTATTCGCAGGAAAGGCAGTGAAGAGAACCATTTGATAACCATTCAAATTCACGCCATAGATGGATGGGTGGTTCGCCACCTTACTAACTATGAGCTTAACCTGCAAGCTGCAGAGTGGATGTGGGATGGAAAAGATGAAAATGGTGTTTTATGTGCTGCCGGGATCTATTTTTTGCATATCGTCGATCAACCTTCCACATCAAAAAAAAGAGAGATGATCAAAAGCATTGTACTTTCGCCTTGAATGATGTACTTCCACAAAACACCACGACTGATTCGGGCCATTGCACAGGAGTTTACTTGGCGTATTCCGAGTGAGGAAAAAGCGTTGTATCTCACTTTTGACGATGGGCCAACGCCTGTGATTACAGAAAAAACACTCAATATTTTAGAAGAACACGAAGCGAAAGCCACTTTTTTTTGTGTGGGAAAAAACGTCATGAATCATCCAGAAATTTTTCAATCCATCCAAGCTGCAGGTCATCACATAGGCAATCATACCTTTCAGCATTTAGATGGCTGGAAGACGGGGTATTCACAATACATCAGGAATACCCTGCAAGCCAAAACGCTCATCCCGTCCACCTTGTTTAGACCTCCTTATGGACATATTACACGCACGCAAACCAAGGCGTTAAAAAAGCATTTTCAATTGATCATGTGGGATGTTCTGGCAGGTGACTTTGATGCTCAATTATCGGTGGAAAAATGTATTCAAAAAGTTTTGTCTTCGGTCAAACCCGGATCCATTGTGGTCTTTCATGATAGCATGAAGGCGAGTCCTGTTTTGCTACAATCTTTGCCCGTTATACTCACACAATTAAAACAAGAAGGTTATTCATTTTTACCCATCCCCTATCATGTACGTTAAACCCAAGAAACATCTAGGACAGCATTTCCTGAAGAATACCGCTATCGCGCAACAAATTGCTCAAGGGCTTTCCGGACATGGCGGATATACCACCATCATTGAAATCGGTCCAGGAACAGGGGCCCTGACTCAACATTTGCTTGCGTTGCCTTATGAAGTATGGGCTTCAGAAATTGATATTGAATCGGTGGCCTATTTGCATCAACACTATCATGCATTGCGTCCACGCATTTTGGGAGAAGACTTTTTGAAAATGAACTTGAAAGAAAAATGGACTTCGCCACTTGCAGTAGTTGGCAACTTCCCTTACAACATTTCCTCTCAAATTCTTTTTCATGTTTTGGATTTCAAAGACCATGTCCCTGAGTTGGTAGGCATGTTCCAAAAAGAAGTAGCGATGCGCGTGAGCAATCCTCCAGGAGGCAAGGAGTACGGCATTTTGAGTGTGTTGATTCAAGCGTGGTATGAAGTGGAGTATTTGTTTACGGTTCACGAAGATGAATTTATTCCCCCACCCAAGGTGAAAAGCGGGGTGATCCGTATGAAGCGCAATGGAGTACATGATCTGGGATGCGATGAAGCGATGTTTAAAAAAGTAGTAAAAACGGCTTTCAATCAAAGAAGAAAAACACTGCGAAACTCCATCAAGTCATTATTGCCCCTTGGTTTTGAAAATGATTTGTTACAACTCCGTCCTGAGCAATTAAGCGTGGCACAATTTGTTCAATTGACCCTATGGTGCAGTGACCACCCGACTCCAATTAAAAATGGATAACGGATATTCTAAGCAGAAATATTGAAGTTACTTAGACCATAATAGTACCATGAACGAGAAAATACGAGATGGAAACAACGTCTAGAAAACTATCAAAGTGATGTCTAAAAGTACTTTCTAAAAGGATCAAAACTTCACTTATCCTTACCGCTTCATCCACTCAATGCGCTGCGTATGATGATCCGACTTCACCACCATTTGATACACTCCCGAACTCCAAGTGGATAAATCAATACTCAATTGATCTGCTGTTATTTTGTCTTTAAAAACAACCTGACCCAGAACATCATAAATGATCAACTCACCGTTAGGGTATTGAGCAAGACCCTGAATCATTACTCGATCAATCGCTGGATTAGGAAAAACTTTGCATTCCCGTTCCATTTCCCCCACACCATTGATCAGCCAGGTATTGGACATCAAAGTACAGCCAAACTCATTGGTCACCTCAACCGCATATACCCCATCCGTCGGATTGATGATATAATAAGTGGTGGCTCCCGCCAGCGCGATTCCATTGTAAAACCACTGATAGGATTGATATACATCCTCTACGGATAATTGTTGCTGAATATTATTAAATGTTATTTGAGCCGGTGCACAATACAATACTGAGTCGGTTTCATAGTTACATCCATATAGGTTGCTCACTACCGCATGATAATATCCGCTGGATGAAGCCGTCAAAGCTGATCCATTTTCTCCTGTTATCAACGCTCCATTTTGATACCAAAAATAATTGGACAAAGTATCATTGGATAAGGAAATGACATTGTCATTTAATACAATACTCGTTTGAGGACTTTCAAAAACCTGTATGTCCGCCGTGCTGGTGATATTAGTGATCTCATCTAAACCCACCATCACATTTCCATAGGTTCCATTACCCGCGTCAAAATTTTGACTTCCTACAGCGGCATTGATAATGATTGTGCCTAGATCATCATCTGCAGAAACGTCATCTGCATCCCAAAATGTGATGGAATAACCCTGGGAAGTCATCGCTACATTGACTCCTGACCAACTTCCTGAACTAACATTGCTCAAAGTAGTGGAGGTATATACCACATTACCATTGGCATCCTGAACAGTAAAGTAGGGATCGCCAGGAGAACTGAAAAAATCATCGACATCCCCACCCCAATTGCCGCTGACACCGCTGAGGGTAACATCATTCAATTGGAAATTACTGATGACAGTGGTCAATGAACAAGTGTACACTCCTGCAGCATCATAATGCACCACAGCTGGCAAAGAGTCATAGGAGGAGGTGCCATTGCCAAAATCCCAAGTGTGGGTAGTCCATTGACCAGGTTGCCCTGCCACTGTGGCCTGATACTGTACATCCAAAGATCCACAACCTGCCGCATTATCATAAGAAAAAGTAGAGGTACCACCCGCTCCGGGATCTACCACAATGGTATAAATAAAACTATCGTATTGGGTGATTTCACTTCCCAAGGCAGAAACGATGGCCTCCACTGAAATCACTACATCATACGTTCCGGGCAAAATGGGAATGCCGCAAAGGGTGGCACAGCCATAGAGTTCCCCTTGCGTAGGATAAAAAATATTATCCGCATCGTTCACTGTGTATTCGATTCCAAAGGGCAATCCATTGACGCTGGTAATAGTGATTTGCAGTAAATCCACCGTCAATCCTGATCCAGGATCATTGATCACCGGCGGCATATAAAATGTCAGGAATCCCTCATAATATTCCCCCACCATTGCATTGGGCAAGGTGGCAGGGCAGATGGTAGGAAAGCCATCCGTGCTAACACAAGTGGAATCAATGCTGCAGGTAGGACATTGGGCAATAGTATAGAAAGAAATGCCCATCAATAGGACGAATAAAATGGTTTGTAAAAGGTGTTTCATAGCTAGGATTTCTTAAGACAATGATAAAACAAATCTTTCCGCAAAGCAAGATTAACTACCTTTGAAGGCATGAGTATGGTTACCTTGAATGAATTTATCATGGAACGACAGGCAGACTTTCCATTTGCCTCCGGAGATCTGAGCAGACTTTTAGCCGACATCAGTATTGCGGCGAAAATCATCAATCACAAAGTCAATAAAGCCGGACTGCAAGATATTCTGGGTGCAGAAGGTACCACCAATGTTCAGGGCGAAACACAAATGAAATTAGATGTATTCTCAGATCAAGCTTTACTGAATGCAGTAAAATGGGGAGGACAAGTGTGCGGAGCCGGAAGTGAGGAAAATGAGAAATACTTTGCTTTTGACCTAGAACATTGCAGAAAAGCCAAATACGTAATTTTATTTGACCCTCTCGATGGATCTTCCAACATTGATGTGAACGTGAGTATAGGCACCATTTTCTCTATTTTGAGAAGAACCAGTGCTGTGGGTGATCTGGCCAATATCAATGATTTTTTACAAAAGGGCAGCGAACAAGTGGCTGCGGGATATGTCATTTATGGATCCTCTACTATGCTCGTTTACACCACAGGACATGGAGTAAACGGATTTACATTAGAGCCGAGTATTGGCGAATTCTGTCTTTCACATGCCAACATGCATTTTCCCGAGCATGGCAATATTTACAGTATCAACGAGGGCAATATGTCCATTTGTGAAAAAGGAGTACGTGATTTTGTAGAATGGTGCAAGGATATTGATAAAAAAACCAACCGACCTTTTACCGCCCGTTATATTGGTTCATTAGTAGCTGATTTTCATCGTAATTTGATCAAAGGTGGGGTGTATATCTATCCAGGTACAAAGAAAAATCCAGAAGGGAAATTGCGCCTACAATATGAATGCAATCCATTGGCTTTTATTGCGGAGCAAGCGGGAGGTAAAGCTTCAGATGGAAAAAATAGAATCATGGAATTACCCCCCAAAGAGCTGCACCAGAGAACTCCTTTGTTTATCGGCTCGAAACACTTGGTGGAGAAAGCCGAAGAATTTATACAAAAAAACAGCTAATCCACCCCGTCTGATTATATTTGGAAACAACTTGCTCGTCACGTGAATTCTGCACTCGTCATCATTCCCACCTACAATGAAAGAGAGAACATTGAGAAAATGATCCTCACATTAATGCAGCTCGACCTTCCCATACACGTGCTTTTTGTGGATGACGGATCTCCCGATGGAACAGCAGCAGTCATTCAAAGCTATCAAACTAGATATTCAGATCGAATTCATTTGATCCAACGAAAAGGCAAATTAGGTTTAGGTACCGCTTACATTGCCGGTTTCCAATGGGCTTTGGAAAGAAAATATGATTTCATTTGTGAGATGGATTGCGACTTCTCTCACAATCCAAAAGACCTGAAGAGATTGATTGAGGCTTGTCAAAATAATGTAGACGTCGCGGTGGGTTCAAGATACACAAGAGGGGGAAGCGTCGTCAATTGGCCCTTGCATCGCAAATGGATGAGCAAAGGCGCTGGCGTTTATGTGAATTGTGTCTTAGGCCTTGGCGTTAAGGATGCCACAGCGGGCTTTGTTTGCTTTAAAAGAAAAGTTCTAGAAAATTTGGATTTAGACAAAATTCAATTTGTTGGATATGCTTTTCAAATAGAAATGAAATACCGAGCAAAACAAAAAGGATTTACCATTCAAGAAGTTGCGATAGAGTTTGTAGATCGAGTTTTAGGACAAAGCAAAATGAGCTTGAATATTTTTAACGAGGCATTTTTGGGTGTTTTAAAAATGCGTTTCCATTGAACTAGAGCATGAAAACATTGATTCAGAATGTACAAGTAGTAAATGAAGGAAAAATCATTGCCCGCGATGTATTGATTCAGGACGAGAAAATCTGGGATATCCTGCCTCCCAATTCCTTTAACCCTGGTTGGGTGAATATTGTGGTTGACGGGACCGGAAAATACTTGATTCCAGGATGCATTGATGATCAAGTGCACTTCAGAGAGCCCGGACTCACCCATAAAGCCGACATCGCTTCAGAAGCCAAAGCGGCAATAGCCGGTGGCATTACCTCTTTCATGGAAATGCCCAACACCGTGCCGAATACAGTGAATTTAAATGAATTGGCCAAGAAATTTGACCGAGCTCAACAAGTGTCATTAGCCAACTTTTCCTTTTACCTAGGTGCCACGCATGACAACATTGACCAGATCAAGGCCATGGATGTCAAGAATACTTGCGGAATCAAGATATTTATGGGTTCCTCTACCGGCAACATGCTCGTGGATGATGACAGCAGTTTAAATGAAATATTCAAACATGCAAAAACCATCGTTGCCACCCACTGCGAGGATGATGTGCTGATTGCAGAAAGATATAAAACCATTCAAGCCCAATTTCCTCAGGGAATTCCTATCGATCAACACCCCATCATTCGGAACGATGAGGCCTGCTATCGATCTTCCTCCAAAGCCATCGCCTTGGCGAAAAAACATGATGCTCGATTACATGTTTTACACATCAGTACCGCCAAAGAAATTGACTTATTTGACAACTCCTTGCCACTTGCAGAAAAACACATCACAGCGGAAGCTTGTTTGCATCATTTATGGTTTTCTGATCAAGATTATTCACAGTTAGGAAGCCGTATCAAATGGAATCCTGCTGTCAAAAGCATCCAAGATCGTGCAGCAGTGAGACAAGCACTCATCGATGGAAAAATAGATGTGCTCGCTACGGACCATGCTCCGCACACATTAGAGGAAAAAAATTTACCGTACGAAAAATGTCCCTCCGGCGGTCCGTTGGTTCAACACGCTTTGCCTGCTGCGCTTGAGTTGGTGCGACAAGGTATTTTTTCATTGGAAATGATTGTTCAGAAATATTGTCATAACGTAGCCATCCTCTATCAAATTCCCAATCGGGGATTTATCAGAAAAGGATACCAAGCTGATTGTGTATTGATAGATATGCACTCAACTTGGATAGCGGAAGATGCAAGTAGTTTGTATAAATGTCAATGGACACCCTTTCATGGCACCACTTTTCATTCTACAATTTTAAAAACGTGGGTCAATGGTACTTGTGTCTATGATGAAGGACAATGGAATGAAACCGTCAAGGGGCAATCTTTGATTTTCTCTCGATAATGCAAAAAAAAATTTGGCTCATCCTACTGCTCTGGGGTTGCGAGAACGCATCCATAGAAACTCCAAAATATCAGAGATCACAATTAGTGCCTATACTGGGTGAATTAAGAATGTTGGAGTCGGCTTATGCCTTGCGCTATCAACAAGTGGATAGCAGTGTCGTGAGTATTGAAAGCTATCAAGAAGAAATTTTTCTACGTTATCAAATATCTCATGCTGACTTGACACAATCGATTCAATACTACGCAGCACGTCCTGATTCTATGAAAGCGCTGGATAGTTTAGTATTGATTTGGTTGGAGGAAAAATACAGATGGATGAATCAATCCAAACATCCTTAAATTAAAAAATAAAACATTATCAACGCTCCATCTACTAATAGAGCCGATAAGTACTTTCTTCTAAAAAAAAGACTGAACACTGGTAATAAACCAGCTAACATCAATTTTCCGAAAGCTATTTTACTTTCAAAAAAATAACCAATTAAAATTTCCGACAAAATAAGGCAAAGAATAGCACAAATTAAAGTAACCACTTCGCCCCACATAGTGGCCATGGTCTTGGTGTGTTCATCTACTTGAACATCGATAATCTCCGTCATTAATACCAATGAAAAAACAAACAGAAAAGAAATCAACATCAATTTCAATAAATTGGACGGCTGAATAAAAATCAAGGGCATGAGCGCCCATATCGTCCAACACCAAGACACTACCATAGGTTTTACCAAATAATATCTTCTTAAACCCAAACCCCAGCGCTCTCTTAATGAATGAGGTGAATAAAATACTACCGCCAACAATGTGGTTAATAACAATCCTACCCAAAATCCATTCCAGTGCAAAGTCACTTGTGCAAATTGAAAGGATTGTATGACATAAGCCCCGCCCGACAACAACAAACCATAAAAAGAGGCAAATAAATAAGGACTTTTCTTATTTTCAACCGGCCATCGCATAATGCAATAAAAAAGTGCTGAACTGATTGCCCCCATGGCCACAATTTGCGGTGACAACCTCTGCAATCCGGGTTCAAATATGCGAAAAAAATGAAGGAGGGCCGATATATAAAATACCATAGCCACTCCTGAAACCGAACTATAAATCCACCACCAATTTTTTTTTAGGACCCTCAAAACTACTTTGTTAAAAAGTACAACATCACGCCTGCTGCTGATCCCGCAAATCCCCCCACAGCCGCTCGAATGATCCTCTTACTTTTGGCAACTGAACCAAATCCATCCCCGTAAATGTCATTATACCGCAATGCTTCATCCCGAATATGATTTTTTCGAACTTTGATTCTCCCTGGAATATGAGCCAATGTATACAAAATGGGCGGTATGGTGGCCGTAATTACACCATCCTTACCAATGAAGCCAATGGCCCCACAAATCAATACCCCACCCCACATTACATGTCGTGCCTTGAATCTTTCACGAGCATCTTGCTCCCCCATTAGGAAAATTCTTAATTCTTCTTTAGAATCATAATATCCCAATAACGTGTCTCTTTCATAAACAATTTGCTCCTTTCCATTTTTAATCACGCTGAAAATCTCATTTTTATGAAATTCTGTTTCTTTCCATTTGCCATACTTCCCTTGGTATCTCACTTTCACCAATAATGAAGTGTCCATAAACACTTCGCAGGGAATCACCCTTCCATTCATTAGATTAAGTTGATCCCATTCCTTTTTGGTTCCGTCTTTTTTTTGAGTTTCTTTTTTAAATTTAAAGTCATACGACCAACCTCCTGAAATAACATAATCTGTTGCTCTCGTGGCAAGATCTCGCTGAATCAAATAGCCCAGTTTAATGGACTGTCTTTTATTGATATCATAGGCCAATCCTGCTTGCCATCTCCAATTGGTGTAACTTAAATGAGTTGTATTAAAAAACAACTCATGACTCTGATAAATACCCCAATCTTTATGCCATTGATATTTCAAACTTCCTTTTATACGGGTTGTTGTCTTGGTATCTACATCCATGGCATCCGAAACAGAAAAGTTAGCCTGAGCAAACTGTTGACGAACGGTGATGGCGGCCTTCCAATCCTTTTTCTCATATGCTGACTCTATACCCAAAGAAAGCCGATGTCTGAATTCCCAAAAAAGCCACTCGTTTCTTGAACCTAAGCGATACTCGAGAGTACCATGAATATTTTTAGTAATCCTTTGTTCTAATCCTATGTCTGCAAAAGCGCTCCTAAGAGATCTAAAATTATCCCACTGACGTACCTCTGGATTAACGTAAAATGTGCGATTATTATTCAATTCAAAACCCACTTTTGCATTCCACCAACCTCCTGCATCTTGAGAGTATTGACCAAAAGCACAGTAAGTCAATGAATGAAATAGGAAGAAAAGGAAACTACGGAATGTCATAAATCATCATCGTTCCTAAATCCTTACTATCCCGCCTTCCGCTCAATACTACCTCCGCCTTCACCTCCATTCTCTCTGGATTATCGGCAGCTGCGCCCAATGTGTCCTTGCTATAGACATATACAGTGTAGGCTCCTTCCCTCAATGAAAGAAATTCAAACTCACCGTCATAATTCGTTACAATTTTATCGTCTGGGGAGATATGGTCTCCATAAACTATATATACATCTTCATCAGGGGCAGGAACTATACCCGTGCTGGTTCCAGGATTACTGATCACCACTCTCCAATCTTTGGTAATCTTACCTTTGATACTGCACAATCCTCCCTGTCCGGGTTCCTTTTGACAGCTGCTGAAAGTCCAAAAGACTAAGCTCAGTAAAATCCAATGAATCGTTGCTTTTTTCATTTTTTACAAGTAATTCTCAAACATAAGAATAATTTTTGAATTTCATTTCATCCACTCACTCGGTTATGCACGGGATAAGCCAACGCCCCCACGGAACACTTAATATTGGGTACTTTTTCCAACGCCTGGTAACACCATTCCAATGTCGCTCCAGTTGTCACCACATCATCCAAAAGCAATACATGCTTTCCTATAAGAGCATCGATATCTCTGACTGAAAATGGATTCAACTCACGGGCACTCCTCTCCCATCTTCCTTTGAAAGTCTGACTTTCCTTCCATTGCGTTCTCTCCAATACTCCGGGTAAACTCATTAATCCACTACCTCGAACAAAGCCTTGAACAATTGAATCACACTGGTTGTAGCCTCGTTGTTTAATTTTTTTTGGATGCATAGGAACGGGAATGACAGCATCCCAAGGTAATTCCCGATGAACTCTTCTCAAGTATCGTCCCCATCTTTCTCCCAAGTACTCTCCTACCTCTGGCGAATCATAATATTTAAGTGCATGTATCAAATCCCTTACCCCACCCGACTTCTCCATTTTTAAATATAATATACCATTTAGCCAACTGCATCGACCATAAAACAACTGCAAAATTTGAGGATGATTTAGCGTTGGAGCTGCCGTCGGTAAAGTCATTTGACATTTCAAACAAATACAATTTTCATCTTCAAATAAATCCCAACCACACTGCATACACACCTTAGGATAAATCATATGCACTACAGCATCCACGTTTTTTCGAATCCAGGCTTTCACACCACAATACTACAAATCGAAAAAGTACCCACACAACAACACATAAGTATCATATTTTTGGCATAACCGCTTGACATGTGTACTTTTGCGCCGATGACCATTCAAGTACTCAAATCAAAAATTCATCGCGTTACGGTTACGGAGGCGGATTTAAATTATATAGGCAGCATCACGCTCGATCCGATCCTCATGGAAGCGGCTAATTTGATTGAAGGTGAGAAAGTGCAAATTTTAAACTGTAATAACGGGGAAAGACTTGAAACCTACATCATTACGGGACAGCGGGGAAGTGGGGTGGTTTGCCTCAACGGTCCGGCTGCCAGACGTGTGGCGGTGGGTGATATCATCATTGTGTGTTCCTACGCAAGTATGGATTTTGAAGCCGCTAAAACCTTCAAACCTTGGATTGTATTTCCTGATACCGCCTCCAATCATCTACTAAGATGATGAAATGGATCAAATACACAGCATTTTTGATCATCGGCGTTTTATTAGCGTGGTATGCGTCTAAGGACATTGATTTTGCCACCATTTGGAACGCCGCCACTGGTTTAAATTGGTTTTGGGTGGGTTTATCATTGATAGTTAGCTATGTAGCCACAGTAGCGCGCGGATGGAGATGGAATATCATTCTTGCTCCTATGGGATACAAGGCAAGAAAGTCCAACAACGTGCACGCCGTAGCCTTTGGATATTTGATGAATGATTTGATTCCACGTTCAGGAGAGGTAGCCAGATGCGCTGTATTGTCTCGTGCAGAAAATATTCCAGTAGACAAGCTAGTGGGCACGGTAATATTGGAAAGATTAGTGGACATGGTTACCATGATTCTCATTATTGGTCTCGCCACATGGCTGCATGCCGATGCGATTCAACACCTTTGGAATGAGATTTCAAATGCCAAAAGTGCAAGTCCCCAAGAGCCCTCTTATACCATTTGGTATATACTGATTGGGCTTATTGCAATGGGTTGCTTGGGAATTTGGCTCCTGTATAAATTACGCCACATTCCATTTTTTGGAAAAATTCACGGCTTCATGTTGGGAATGATGGACGGACTCAAAACCATTTTAGCCATACAAGACAAATGGGCCTTCATCTTATACACCTTGGCCATTTGGTTGTCTTGGATTTTGATGTCCTACTTCATGATGAAGGCATTGCCTGAGACCATCCAAATGAACTTTTCCGATGCCCTGTTCTTCACCGTGGCCAGTGGGTTTGGAATGCTCGTTCCCACTCAAGGAGGGCTAGGATCTTATCACCTTACCTCCAAATGGGCCTTTGAGGCAATGGGCATGACAGGCGCACTTGGTCTTACTTTTGCCTGGATATCGTGGATAGGCAAAACTGTGGCTGAAGTCATCGCTGGAGTCATCGGATTTGTAATTATTGATAGAAGAGCGAAACAAACGAAAGGATGAACGAATTGATCCATTCATGGAAAAAAGAAGGCAAGAAGATTGTCTTCACCAATGGGGTATTTGACATATTACATGTCGGTCACGTTACTTATCTTAAACAAGCTCAATCTTTAGGCGATGTTTTGGTAGTCGGTTTGAACAGCGATGACTCTGTGAAAAGACTGAATAAGGGTCCAGAGCGTCCCATCCATGATGAACAAGCTAGAAAGCAGGTATTGGAATCGTTGAGATTTGTGGATGCCGTGATCATTTTTCAAGAAGATACTCCACTGCATTTAATATTATCCATCCAACCCGATGTGTTGGTAAAAGGAGGGGATTACTCACCCGACGTCACGGAGTTTAACGATAATCGTTACATGGTAGGATCACATGAGATAAAGGAATGGGGAGGAAAGGCAGTTGCGATTCCGCTGGTAAATGGCTATTCCACCACAGCGGCTATTAAAAAAATGAAAAGTTGATCATTGGGCAGCAAATCGAAAAACGATGGTCCCAGCTTGATGGGTCTTTCCCAGATCCGCATTGAATTTCCAACGCTTCGCATGGCTCAAACTTTCCTCTCTTAAACAATCTATCATTGAGGATGAAGGGTCGATATTGGCTTGTTTCACCAAACCCTTTTCGTCTATTGTGACATTTACTTGCACTACCCCTGCCTGTTTACATCGATAAGTAGGCTTTGGCCCCTGAGAAACCGATCTGCCCATCATTTTCCACTCCACGCTCACTGCTCCTTGGTAGGAGGCTGAAGCTATATTTGCCTGATTCGATTGATTTTCCTTAGGACTATTGGGAGTGGATCTTTGCACTTCTGGTTTTACATCATTGGCATGTTCCCTTTTCAACCTTTCAAATTCTTGCGCTTCGTAATCCCTTGCGGACTGTGCCCCCTGGCTTCCAGTATAGTCAGCTACTTGAGCACCGGATTCACCGCCCATTTGCGACATCACATTGCGCATGGACTCCTGATTGTCGCTCTTATCGACACCTTCATTGTTGGGCTCCTCCAATAAAAGTGGAATTTCCTCTTCCACCTCAGCCGATGTAAGTTCCGCACTATCCCATGAATAACCAGAAGAAGTAGTGAAGAAGAGGATGGACAAACTAAAAACCTCAATACCCAAAGCCAACAACAAAGCTTGCAATACCCACTTGGTGCCACCACTGGGCTTAGCATTCATAAGATGATCGAGGGTAGTTTTCACCATGATAAAGATAAGTATAAAAGCAGCATCGGTATTAAAGAATTTGAGCTTATATTTGTTTAAATTAAAATTGAAAGAAATGAAAAAATTAATCGCCATTGCAGCCATGTTCATTTTCATGGTAGGAGTAGCATCTGCTCAATCTACTCAAACATCTTCTGAGCCAACAGAAAAGAAAGAGCATGTGGTTAAAGAAAAATCTTCATGCTCTGGAGAGAAAACAAAATGCACCAAGGGAGAGGAAGGAAAAGCATGTTGCAACAAAGACAAAGGAGTAACTGGATCCGCTTCTGAAAAGAAAGAAGGATGCAGTGGTGAAAAGAAAGAAGGTTGTTGCTCCAAAGGAGACAAAAAAGAAGGTGCTAAATGCTGCAGCAAAGACGCTAAAAAAGAAGAGCACAAGGATCATCCGAAACCTTAAGCTTTTGGTTTTATAAAAAATCCT